>NZ_RAXT01000190.1 GCF_003611475.1 Acinetobacter rongchengensis
TTTTGTGGTTCAGACATACGCTTGTCCTTTCAAATTTGGTTTGGATAGCTTAAGCTTACTTCCGTAGTTATGTACGGAGTCAAGCGATATGCAAATTAATTTTGAGAATCTGACCATTGGCGTTTTTGCCAAGGCGGCCGGGGTCAATGTGGAGACCATCCGGTTCTACCAGCGCAAGGGCCTGCTGCCGGAGCCAGACAAGCCCTATGGCAGCATTCGCCGCTATGGCGAGGCGGATGTAACACGAGTGCGGTTCGTGAAATCGGCCCAGCGGCTGGGCTTTAGCCTGGACGAAATCGCCGAGCTACTGCGGCTGGAGGATGGCACCCATTGCGAGGAAGCCAGCGGTCTGGCCGAGCACAAGCTCAAGGATGTGCGCGAGAAGATGGCCGACTTGGCACGCATGGAGGCCGTGCTGTCTGAACTGATGTGCGCCTGCCATGCGCGGAAAGGGAACGTTTCCTGCCCGCTGATTGCGTCACTGCAAGACGGAACGAAGCTCGCTGCATCGGCGCGGGGGAGTCACGGGGTGACTACGCCTTAGCGTGCTTTATTTTCCGAATTCTGAGACGACCCC
>NZ_RAXT01000191.1 GCF_003611475.1 Acinetobacter rongchengensis
TGTCCAAATAAGTACAGCCTGATGATTATCATAGCAAGTATTTACTCCAAGAAAATTAGCCATTCCATAACTTCTATTGATGTTCATTTCTTTAATTAATTGATTTCCTAAGTCACGAGCTTGCTGGCTGATCAATAACTCATTTGGTAACACGGCGGTCATCTCCACAAAATAATCTAATGCAGGTTCAATCCTTATATTTAAAAAGTTATAATTTAGTTGAAATGGATAAAATATACTTTCTATAAGTTGTAATAACCTGCTGTAGGTTAATTTTAGCAAAGTATTACTCAGTCAACAACTTCAAATAACCCACAGCAAGTTATTTTTTGTAAATTAATTTAAATATGATTACTTGTAAGTTATCTAGCCTCATGGGCGATAGAAAAATTTTAAAATTAAGTGAAGTGGTGCATGCAACAGGTATCAATCGCAACACGCTCACAAGTATGTATTATGACCGTGCTGTACGTATTGAATTACCAGTCGCCGATAAGTTGTGTAAGTACTTTAACTGTACGATGAATGATTTGTTTGAGTTTAAGGAAGAAGTTGAAGAAAAA
>NZ_RAXT01000192.1 GCF_003611475.1 Acinetobacter rongchengensis
CTGCAGCATCAGTCTCTAGCACAATCAAACCAGCAATTGGATGCCAAAGTTCAACATCTTTCCATTCTCACGCAAAAATATGAGCATGAACTGGCGCTGTTTAAAAAGCACAAATTCGGCAGTAAAAACGAACATCTCACCGCAAAACAAATCCATCTGTGGGACGAAGCGGTTGAAGAGGATATCGCAGCAGTTGATTTGGAACTGGAGCGGCTGAATGCAGATAAAACCGATGCAGCGACAGAGAAAGCCACAGTCAACAAACCTAAACGTCGACTGCTGCCGGATCATCTACACACCATCCGTATTGAGCATGAACCTGCATCAACCCAATGCAGTTGTGGCTGCCAGTTACGTCGTATCGGCGAAGATATCAGTGAAAAACTGCATTTCAGACCGGCACAGTTCTATAAGGAACAGCATGTGCGTGGCAAATGGGTCTGTGATCAGTGTGACACCCTGACTCAGCAAGCGATGCCCGCCTATGTGATTGATAAAGGCATTGCTTCACCTGAACTGCTCAGCCATGTGCTGGTATCGAAG
>NZ_RAXT01000193.1 GCF_003611475.1 Acinetobacter rongchengensis
GTAAGCGTCCGCTGAACCCCATGCCTATTTTTTAATTTGAGTTGGATTTCCAGCGATGTGGTAGTAATTCTTCTATTTGGGTCGCTTTATGCGTCGGCAGCCTTTTCAGCACATCACTGAGATAGGCATACGGATCCAACCCATTCAGCTTTGCTGACTGGATTAAAGTCATGATATTTGCCGCTCGCTGTCCACTGCGCAGCGAACCTGCAAACAACCAGTTCTTACGGCCCAATGCCCAGGGACGCATTGAGTTCTCTGCCCAGTTATTGTCAATGGGTAGATTGCCATCATCCAGATAGCGGCTTAAGGCTGGCCAACGCTTCAGACTGTAATTGATGGCCTTGGCGGTTGGAGAACTCGATGGCACCGTCAGATAATGTTGGTTGAGCCATTCATACAGTTGTTGCATCACCGGTTGGCTGTGCTGTTGTCGGTATTCGCGGCGGTGTTCTGCTGTACTATCGGTCTTTTTCCTGAGTTCTGCTTCTATCGCATACAGTTTCTGAATCAGCACC
>NZ_RAXT01000194.1 GCF_003611475.1 Acinetobacter rongchengensis
CCCCATTTTTTGTTTGAGATTTTCTAGTTCCTGACGATGGATTTTTTCAGCTAAAGCGTGAACTTTAGTTTCAAAAAGACGAACAGCAATTTTTTTATCACCTATCAAGTTGTCTTGAGCAATAGGGCTAGATTGCGCTGATTTGCGCTCTAAATGATTTTCTTGAGGTTTTGGTGGTTCTGTATGTATTTTTGCTTCTGTGGCCGTATAAGCTTGTTTTGTGGCTCTAATCTCGGCTTCATGCTGATCTTTTGCTTTTTGAGTCCGTTCCAGTTGTTTTAAACCATCTAAAATCTTTTCTGATAGGACAATTTCTTGCTCTAATCCTTTTAAAATCTGCTGTTTTTCAGCGTTTCTAGCCTTGATTGCATTATTTTCTAGGGCAATGGTCGGCATGATGATTTCAGGATTTCGCTCTTCAACTGGTTTTAATTGTTCACGCTCGTATTTACGCTTCATGGCTGTAACTGCGCTTCCTTCATGCCAGGTAGCTTCTAAATCAA
>NZ_RAXT01000195.1 GCF_003611475.1 Acinetobacter rongchengensis
ACCATTTTTTCCATAGTGTCCTGCCTAAACTTTTAATTGTTCGAAGTAATTCATTTCGCTCTAGCGAGCTGCTTGTTCTTTGTATCTTTCCATGGTTTCGCATTTTTTTCTAGGTGGAATCATTGCATGCGCTTGCCGATCTGCAATGACCTGACGGCATTGCTTGGTGTCATAAGCTCCATCGGTATAAACAGAGTCAATCCGCTCATCTTGTGGAATCTGATTAAGTAAATCACCAAGCACCTGTGAATCACTGACATTATTGGTTGTAAGCTAAACTGCTCGTATTTGCAGGGTTTTATCATCTATACCAATTATGTAATTTAAGCCATTGGCGACGAAATTCAGGTCCATGTTTCTTGCGTTTCCATTCGCCCTCACCTAGAAACTTCATGCCTGTAGAGTCCATGAGTAGATGCAGTCCATCGCTACTTTTTTGGTAGCTAATTGCAATATCAATATGCTTTTGTCTTCTACAAAGCGTGGTGTAATCTGGA
>NZ_RAXT01000196.1 GCF_003611475.1 Acinetobacter rongchengensis
TCGCCTTCTTGACGGTGATCGGGCAAGAGGCGCAGGTCATGCCCGGTACGGACAGCGTGACGGTCTGGGTGGCGGCCCAGGCAGGGACAGCGAAGGTAGCGGCAAGGGCAAGAGCGGTAAGCAGTTTTTTCATGATTTTTCCTCAATTAGTAGAACAGGGGCATTACATACGGGAACGTTAGTGCAACGACAACTAGCGCAGCCACAATCCAAAAGATGACTTTGTACGACGTCTTGGCTTGTGGGGCAGCGCATACATCGCCAGGCTCGCATGCTTGCGTAGTCCGGAAGATGCGGCGGTAGGCAAAGAACATTGCTATCAATGCCGCACCGAGAAAGATGGGGCGGTAAGGTTCCAATGCCGCCAAGTTACTCATCCAAGCGCCGCTGAATCCCAAGGCGATCAAAACCAGCGGCCCCAGGCAGCAGGCCGACGCAAGAATGGCGGCCAGCCCACCGGCGAAGAGCGCGCCGCGCCCGTTTTGTGGTTCAGAC
>NZ_RAXT01000197.1 GCF_003611475.1 Acinetobacter rongchengensis
TATGCCGATCATTTGCCGCTGTACCGTCAACGTCTGATCTATCAGCGGGCGGGAATCGAACTTTCTAGATCAACTTTATCTGACTGGATAGGTCGCTGCGGTGTAGAACTGGAACCTCTGGCCAATGCCTTAAAAGAGGTGGTACTACAACAGCAGGTGCTGCATGCAGATGAAACACCGGTCACCATCATGCGGATGGGTGAGAATGATAAAAAACCGAAGAAAGGTTATGTCTGGGCCTATGCCACTACACAGTACAATCCAGTTCAGGCGGTGATCTATGACTTTCAGGATAGTCGTTCAGGCCAGCATGCTGCAGAGTTCTTGAAAGGCTGGCAGGGTTATCTAGTCTGTGATGATTACAGTGGTTATAAAGCACGCTTTAAATCAGGCCAGGTCATAGAGGTGGGCTGCATGGCCCATGCACGTCGTAAATTCCATGAACTGCATGTAACTGGGAAAAGTCAGGTCGCTGAACAGGCATT
>NZ_RAXT01000198.1 GCF_003611475.1 Acinetobacter rongchengensis
TACTTTCTGCTTGGGCTTTGGGATGGCTTAACTTGCCGAGGTTGAGTTGGCTTGCACCATGGCTGCTGTGCAGTTGGGTGCTGATTTGTCCTTTTGTATCGTCAAAGCGCAGTTGGTTGTAGCCTGTGCCTTGGTATTCTTTGCTTTTGATCCCCGCCAGTTTTTTGGTATCAGGCAATTTGCCAAGGCTGTCGAATTGGGTCGGGTGGCGTTGTCCTTCGTGGATGCGTCCGGTGACAAAGGGCCGATCGATATCGCCTTCAAAGAAGTCGATCACCACGATTTCTCCAATCCGTGGTAGGAATCTTGCACCGTAGCCGTCACCTGCCCATGGGGTCAGGACATCAACCCAAGCCGAGTCGGTATCGTTGTCGTTGCTGCCTGCACCATCGGCATGTTGATGGTCTGGGTTGCGGGTGAACAGGAAGCGGACTTTGATGCGTCCCCATTCATCGACATGGATTTCTTCGCCACTGGGG
>NZ_RAXT01000199.1 GCF_003611475.1 Acinetobacter rongchengensis
GCGCGTGCTTGACAGTGATCGGGCAAGAGGCGCAGGTCATGCCAGGCACGGACAGCGTGACGGTCTGAGTGGCGGCGAACACGGGGGCAACGAAAGCGGCGAGAGCGAGGGAGGCAAACAGCTTTTTCATGATGAACTCCTGATTAGTAGAAAAATGGCATGACGTAGGGAAAACCAAGCGCGACCAAGACCAACACGGCGACGAACCAGAAAATGAGCTTGTAGGTGGTGCGCACTTGCGGAATCGCGCACACCTCGCCCGGCTTGCAGGCTGCGGTCGGTCGGACGATGCGCCGCCAGGCAAAGAACAGTGCAACCAGCGCCGCGCCGATGAAGATCGGCCGATACGGCTCCAATACCGTCAGGTTGCCGATCCATGCCCCGCTGAACCCCAAGGCGATCAAAACCAGCGGCCCCAGGCAGCAGGCCGACGCAAGAATGGCGGCCAGCCCACCGGCGAAGAGCGCGCCGCGCCCG
>NZ_RAXT01000002.1 GCF_003611475.1 Acinetobacter rongchengensis
TAGTTCCACATTTGAAAACTGGGCATTGATCGCACGCTTTCGTGTGCCAAAACCTAATTTATCTAAAATACCAAAGATATTATTTATCATTATTATGACCTATTATTAATTAATAAATCTTAATAAATACATAAGGAATATTCAATATTTAAAGCATTTCATTTTGTTTCAGTTGAATTAAAAGCTTTTGATAGCCTAGAACCGTATAACGTCCTAGCTGATATTTTTCTTGGAACTTCTCAACACTCAGCTGTTCTAAATCTTGTTGATGTTCCAATACCCAAGCTTTTTTTTGATCCTCTATCGTGATATTTAAAAACTTCCTTAAAATCATACGGTTTTTAACAATATATTTTTCTTTTCGATTTAGAATTTTTGCAATTTCAGCAATACTCAAATGTAATGAAAGTAAAATATCTTGGTTTCGTAACCGCCAATCTTGAACTAGATCCACATGATGAGGGATATTTAACAGCCTTTTAAGCCTCCCTTTTCTACGATCGACTAGCGATAGATTAATACCCAATTTTTTTGCCAACTCCTCATTACTGAAATTAGGATTGAGTAGAACTTCTTGATGTTCCAATAGCCACTTTTCATTTTGCTCTACGACTTTGGGTATTTGTAAAATTTCACGAAGCTTGGCTTTTGCACGAAGAATTTGCCCAGTGGTTTTATTAAACTGGTCAGCTAATTCAGCGATGGTTTTTCCAGAATGTAGAAGCTCATTTTGGTTGTCTAAGAGCCATTGTTTTTTGTCTTTTTTATCTTGTTGAACCTGCTCAGAGAAAGTATTTTCACCTTGTTCTAAGCAAATACGATTATATGCATTTTTTGCAATAAATAAACTTACTTGAAATGCTTCTGCAATTTCTTGAGCAGTCATATTTAACATTTGTGATTTATGATCATTGAACCATTGTTCTCGTAAAATCTCCGCTTTACTTGCTCTAAGCTTTGTTTTCGCAGGAATATCAATCAATTCAGCCAACCACTTTTTATGTTGATAAACCTGTGTTCTTTTAAAGCCATATTTACTTTTTAGTTCATCCAAGCTGTCATATAAAAGCTCATCTTGATGTTCTAAAATCCACTGATCATCGCGATAAATAAATCTATTTTGAATACCTAAAGTTCGTCTAAATTTAGCAACCATACTCGTACTTAAATCAAGCTGCTGTTCAACTTCAGTAATAGAATGTGTTTTAACAAATTCTGCAATTTCAGGGGTCAAAATGAAAATGAATTTTCCCCCAATACCATCTCTTGGTGTTAAAGAATATGGCCATCCTTGATTAATGATAATGCCTGACGGTGTCTTTTTTTCATCATAAACGTCCCAATCCTCACCAGCCCAGTCTTTTATTGTCTTGATTTTATAATACTTATATTTCCCCATTATTTACCCCTTAAAATGTCTCAGACAAACACTGCCATAAAACTTTATTTTTAATAAAATCGTATATGTATGAGCAAAATTTCACCCATTTTTTTAATTATTTTAAATAATAACCAACTTTACCACCGATTAAAAGTAATGATTACTTTATACTCGGCATAATGGATCAATAACAAAACCAAGAGATCCTGTGATAAATAAATTTAAATTTTAAACATCTAATCAGCAAAAAAGCACCCGAAGGTGCTTTTTATCGTAACGTTATTTGCTCGGATACCAATCAAATAAGTTAAAGAAGTAAGGAATGTAAGTCACGATGACTAAAGCTGAGAACAATACCACCATTGGTAAAATCCAACGCTCATAACGATAGTAGAAGCTTGTATATTTGGCTTTTGCCTCTGCATCAGCAGCGGCAACCTCGGCATCTCCGACCGACATTCGTGTCAGCAAGTGATTCAATGCAACGGGTGGTGTAACATAACCAAACTCGAAAGCCACCAATACCACCATCCAGAAATGAATCGGATGTATGCCATTCGCAAATGCCACAGGAGCAACAGTTGTAGCAACCAAAATTACAGCGCCAAATGGGTCTGTCGTCATACCAATCAAGGCAAGTAAGAGTGCCATGAAACCAAGTGTAATCAAGATACTACCAAGATGCGTTGGTATTAAAGTCACAATTTCACTGCGTTCAATCAAACCACCAATACTCACGGACAAGGCCATAAGAATAATTAACGCACCGATATGTCCAACACTCTCAGAAGTCGCATAGCGGATCGCACCAGCAAAACTACGTTTCTTTTCAGCATCTTCGCCATGTTCACGTAAATACTCTGACTTGCGTTCATGCTCAAGCTCTAAAGCTCTATTCGGATTTTCAGGCGTAGGTAACTTATTACCTAAAACTTTATCGAATAAAATAAATGCCAACAGCATGATTGGAAGAATTACAGGTGCTGTAAACTCATCCATTTGCGTATCTAGACCATACTTATAGAATCCTATAACAATGATCGCAATTAAAATATATGGAATGACTGGAACAAAAGCTCGAAGCATGCCCGGTACAGCAATTTTTGGTGAATTAATACGGAATTTATTTTCAGCAAGCAATAAAGACACACCTAGGAAAATAAACGCAGTTAACCAAAATACATAAATACCATGATCGAATAATTCATCAGATGTTACATGACGGCTATCCAACATCGAAATCAGAATAACCAGAATACATGGACGTAATACCACACCCAATGAACCTGACATTGCAGATACTGCCAATGCATATTGACGTCGTGCACCAGAGTTCCACACTTCCTTATAAATGATCGCACCAGCCGCCACAACGAAGATACCCGAAGCACCCGTGTAAGCGGTTGGAATAGCAGCACCAATCAAAATAATCCAAGTCAATGTTTCAGGTGCAAGATTCCATGGACGTAGAATTGCCAAGAATAAATCCATAACACGTGTTTGGGTCAACAACATACCTGCCCAAATAAACAGTGCTAAGTTTAAGAAAATTCCTGAGAATTCAACCAAAAAGCCAAGGTAAATCCCTTGCCCCATTGGATAATCCATGAAGAAGGTAAAGGCGATTCCCGTGATAATTGCCATAAAGGCATATAAAGGAATACATAACAAGGCTAGGCCAAATTTACCGCCTTCTTCTGCATTTGCAGGGGTACGGAACAGTTGGAATAAACTAATCAGTGTTAAGCTGACGAATAAAAACATCCATAGCCAATATACAGCAAGCGTTTCAAAGGTAGAAACAACCCCTGAATTCAATACTGAACGATACTGGCTAAATACAGAGAAACTCAGGAATGCGTTACCTACGATCATAGCAATCGAATAAACTTTATGATCAAGTTTAGTTCTTGCTGGACGCAGACCAATATGATGCATTTTCAAAGAAGCTGAAATTGCAGCAATCATCACCATAACGACAAGAAGAATAACTCGGTTTTCCACGCCCCATTTTAGAATCCAGAAGAACCCTGTTTCCATCGTACGGTAAGCACGAATAGTGGTATGTTCTTCCATGTATTTCATGGATTTATCGTAGAAAGCAAATTTTCCTTCACATTCTTGTTGTGCAGCCATAAATGATTGTCTGATATCGGCCTCAGGAGTTACCCCGAAAAATGCCACATCAGGATCATTTGCTTCCTGTTGCATTTTTTCTTTTACGAGGGTGTCAATATTCAGATTAGGATCACAAGAAGGCTTTTGAGGCTCTGCTCTTAAATAAGAATACTGCATTCCTATTTGTTCATTTCCGTAAAGTTTTTCACCAAAACGGAGCATTTGCCCATGAATCATATCCCCTGTCCCAATAATGAGGGTCAGAAGAAGCAGGATAAGTATGGAAAAGGTTGAGAACCACTCATTCCAGAGATAACTGAGTAGACCTAATCCTGATCTTTTATTTACAGGTTCTTGCATTGTTATTCCAGTTTTTATATATCGCCGTCATACAATGGTTTGCATAACGCATATTTTATTTTGGTCAATGGTAAAGTCCTTTACCAATACCCATTCCTATTATTACAACTTAAATTTTCCTTAATTTTTCAAAAAAGAATATGACATTGCTTCGATTATTTAAGGCACTTTTTGCCAACTCAAGCCATAGCTCAGAAACTTACATACACTTTGGGTTTAATCTTAATAGTTGATATTTACTCACTAAGCTTTATACACTCATGTGATAAATTAGAAAATTTAAAGAAAATGAAGTGCTACACCTATCACTGTAATAATCATTGATATATTTCCGAGTTTATATCAATAACTAAAATACCTTTAATGTTGAAAGAATCAACCAAAATCGACATTAATTTCTAAAATTTGATATTCGCCTATATTTTAAACAATTAATCAAATCATACTCTATTATCAACCATACCACCTACCCAAGTATTTATTTTAATTAAATATATCTGATTAGATTAAAATAAGACTTTATTATTTTTTAAACATTCTTGTTCACTTTTTCAATCACCTCTATACGAAAAATAATACAAATTATTGCCAACAATGTACCAAATATTGCTCCCCATAAATGCGCCTGAGTGAGTACTGGATGACCAATCAATTGAGCAGTTTGAAATGAGCCAAAGTAATATTCCCAAATAATTTTAATCAGTATGAGCAGCAGAATAATACTCGCAAAGTACCGCTCTTTTTTTTCATTTAAACTCACAATCGCACAAAAAATAAATAGCCCATGCAAAATCCCTGATAAACCTGCATACGCAAAAACATTTGGATAAATGAAATGAAAAATAATACTTAACAATACAGGCAATATGATAAGTAATACTATTAAATACCACCACCTAATATTGGAAAATAAAAATGGTAAACAAGCAAAGGCTAGAATATTTAATAAATAATGAATCCAACCTACATGTACCCAATGCCCGGTCCATATACGCCATGGTTGTGAAAATAGAACATCATATTGATAAATCAAATGCTGCTGAAAAAATTGAAGAATACCAAAAAAAATAGCGCATCCTATTATCATGAAGCAACTTAGACGGAGTTGTTGTCTTTCCATTATCCACCAGCAAAAAGAAGAGCCGTTGCTCTTCTTTTAGTGAAAATTTATTAAAATCGTATTACTCACTACTTCCAGTCACTTCTTCTGTTGGTGTAGCTACATCAGAACTGTCTGTTGGTGCAGGAAAATCATTAAATAATTCGTCATCACCTGATGTATTTTGCTCATCCCAGAATGTAGACATTCCATCATCAGCAGCACGCACACCCGTGTTTTCTGTCCAATAACGGTCTGCAATACCTTGAATCATATGACCCGCCATACTATCCAATAATCTAAACTCTGGGTTAACAGGTTTATCTTCTGCACGAGACGCAGCATATGCTTTTAAAGCATTACGCAATTTAGTATCGTCACCGCTCGCTTGTGCAGCAACCGCATTCATCGCAAACGCTAAACGAACCCCTTTCTGCTCAGCAATTTGCATCGATTGTTGCAAAGTCTGTATTGGATCAGGTTTACCATCTCCAGCACCAGGTAACAAGGTCCAAATAACTGCACGTGTTGCATTTGGTGCACCCCAAAATTTATTATTATCCAAACATGCCATACCACGTTCTACAATCGCAGCAATATCCTTCGGCACATTCACTGCACCTCCAGAGTTAATATCATTGGTCATCGCCTGTAAACCACTCAGCATACCAATTAAATAAACTGTTTGATCCAAGTCTTTACGCATGGTTGGACATGAATCGCCCAAAGTATATTTATATTTCGCCTGCCAACGTTCAGCAAAAAGTTGATAACCTGTATATTGGCGCTCTGCAGCCAGTGCTGCCCAACGCTTCTGTTCTACACGCGCATCTTGAGCTTCTGTTACTTTGCCGTCTTTTGAAGCACGTAAATATCTGAGTTCAGCATCTAAGGCACGGTTTTCTGCACACATACCAGCGGCTGAATAGAGAAGCACCGCCATACGGGTTGGATCTGCCCCCATATCCTTTGTTGCCATAATGGCTGGTGTTAATGCATTTCCAGAATTACATGCCATATCTGTGTCCCCACCCGTAAGAATCGGTGGGACAATATGTTTTTCACTAAATCCAATTGCAATATTTGCACCAGATTTCACTACATATGAACAGCCAGATAAAACAGATGAAGCGACAACAGCGGTCAGCATCAATTGACCAAATTTGTGGACCTTAGACATTTTCCTGTCCTCTATATAATTGTGTTTATGTCCTTTTTAACCAACAATATCAGATGCACTCTCCGAATAAAAGAGTAATTGCTCTAATTTTATCGAATCAATGTGCCACAAAGGCAAAACAATTCAATTGACCTAAGTTTATATTTATACGAATTTTAGGCAAAAAAAAGTAGCATTGCGACGGTTCTGCACATGCTACTTGTTAAAAGGTAAACTCTTAGGAGAGTTTATTGGTTTTGAGCTTGGTTAGCTTATTTTCATTCGCTTTCTCAATCTGTTCCCTCAGCACAGTTCCTAATCTTCCTATACTAATCGCAAAAACAATCGCGATGATTAGAAACCAAAACGTATGAATTTCACTCATTAGGAAATCCCTCATTCGCTGTTGGTTTTTTTAATTTACAATGAAGTTCTCAAATACATTCAGATAATTGTCCGACAATCTGCATATTTACTATTTTTCATTTGTTTTCGTCTAACAAAACACTATATTCCATATAAATTTAAAATAAGTCTATGTTTTTTAATATTATAAAAAATTTTTAACTATTTTATTTTGTTAGACAATTTTTAGAATTTACAGCGTGTTTTTAGAGATTTCCACTGATATTGTGTGATTTGATCCTGCCAAATGATGAAAGGCATTAATTTTTTATCCTCAAAATTGACTGCAATGTAAACACCATGATCAATAAATCGTTCAATTTTCACATGCTGGATTTTTTGAGATGATTGGTATTGTATTGACCAGAATTGATAATCCAATTGTTCTAATTTATAAGCGCTATTGCGACGACGAAAAAAAATTAAACTCAAATAAGCAATGATAAAACAGCCCATGCTTAGCCAAATACCCATCGTGAAATAGATCAAAGTTAACATGAAAAATAAACATAAAAATTGAAAACCCAGTGCAAATCGACTGGGTTTTAAATGATAACAATAATGGACGGCTTGACTATCCATGGACATATTTTTTTAATTTAGTGATCAAATCACGTAGTTCAGAACGTGGTGGTTCAGATACTTCCATAAACCAATCAAGCAAATCTGGATCTTCTTGATCAACCAATTCTTTAAATAAAGCACGTTCATGAGCATCAGCTTGTAAGTAATACTGCTTTACATAAGGATCAAAATAAACGTCGATTTCTTTTAAACCACGTCGAGCACGATAGATCACTTTACGCTCTTCTAATGTTATTTCATCAGACATTATTTTCCCCTTTTTAAATTCAAGCATAGTTTACCTCATTTCTATTTAAAATTTTCTTCTTTTATCTAAATGACCAAATTCATCATTTTTTGATTTGTTTTGAGCATTCATCTCATTGCGACGCCTAGCAGTTTCACATAATTTCTAAGGACTAAAATTCTATTTGGATCATATAAAAATGCAATCAGGCGCCATTCGACCTTTAGCAAACATGCTACCGCGTAAATTATTTAATGCTGAACATGAGGCATTTAGAGAAACTGTACGTAAATTCTATGAAAAAGAAGTTGTACCCAATATCGAAAAATATGAAAAACAACAACATGTAGATCGTGATTTATGGAATAAAGCTGGGGCATTAGGTCTCTTATGTGCAACCATGCCAGAAGAATATGGCGGTTATGGCGTAGACCGTTTATACAGCATGATCCTGATCGAAGAACAAGCGTATGCAATGGACTCTGCAACGGGTTTTTCATTGCATTCAGATATTGTCGCCAATTATCTCAACAATTTTGCAAATGAAGAACAAAAGAAAAAATGGCTACCTAAAATGGCATCAGGTGAGGTTGTTACAGCGATTGCAATGACCGAACCAGGTACTGGTTCAGACTTACAAGGTGTTCGCACCACTGCTGTTTTAGATGGTGATGATTATGTGATCAATGGTTCTAAAATCTTTATTACCAATGGTTATTTATGTGATATGGCAATTGTTGTATGTAAAACAGGTAGCTCGGATAAAGGATCTGCCAATCTTTCATTAATCATTGTTGAAGCTGATCGTGCTGGTTTTACCAAAGGCCAACCATTAAATAAAATTGGTATGAAAGGTCAAGACACTTGCGAATTATTCTTTGAAGATGTCCGTGTACCTAAAGAAAACTTAATAGGTATGGAAGGCATGGGTTTTATCATGTTAATGAAAGAACTGGCTTGGGAACGCATGCTTGTTGCGATTATCTGCCAAGCGGGTGCTGAAGCCGCTTTTGCCCATACTGTGCAATACACCAAAGACCGTAAAGCTTTTAACAAACCGATTGGTGCTTTTCAAAATACACGTTTTAAACTGGCAGAAATGCGTACAGAAATTGATTTCTGTCGTGCTTATCTCGATCGTTGCATGGAACTACAACTCGAAGGCACGTTAGGAATCGAAGCTGCCGCAGCTGCAAAATATAAAATTTCTGAGTTATTTTCAAACGTTGTTGATGAGTGTTTGCAGTTACATGGTGGCTATGGCTATATGCTTGAATACCCTATTGCTCGTGCATATATTGACAATAGAGCCAACCGAATCTATGCAGGAACCAATGAAATTATGAAAGAACTCATTTCACGTTCTTTATAGCTTTTAATTCATCTTTAAATAAAACAAGAAAAGGAGTCTTTTTACTCCTTTTCTATGCATCAAATAACAATCTAGTTTAATCAAAAAAATTTGAGTGTGTTGAATACGTTCTTCTATTTTTAAATAACACATAAAAAAAGGAGCTTTCGCTCCTTTTAATTTTTCTACATCAATTAAGAAACAAGTTTAGGCTTCTTTTCTGCTTGAGCTTCACGCTTATAAAATTTTAACACACCATCATCAAATCGAGCATTTTTCAATTCTTTACGATCTGCTAAATAATTATTCGATACTTTCCATGGTGCATGTTTACCTTGTTTTGGCATCACATCAGCTGCACGGGCAATATAACCAGAACTTAGGCTTCCCATTACAGTATCTTCCATTAATTCAGTCGCATCACCTTGAGGAATAACTTCATCAAAGCCTTTTTGATCCATGTAATTCACAAGACGGCAAATATAGTCTGCTGCAATATCCACTTTGAGTGTCCACGAAGCATTAATATATCCAATAATCATCGCCATATTCGGCACATCACTGACCATTACACCTTGATAAAGCATATGTTGTGAAGTATTCATTGGTTTGCCATCAATCGTGGCTTTAATACCTCCTAGAATCTGAATTTCTAGACCTGTTGCAGATACAATAATATCCGCATCCAAGTGCTTACCTGACTTTAATAAAATTCCTGTCTCAGTAATTTTTTCTATTTGATCTGTTTCAACACTGGCTTTACCTGAACGTAAAATCTTAAATAGATCACCATCAGGAACCACACATAAACGCTGATCCCAAGGATTATAGTGTGGGGTAAAATGTTTCATATCCACTTTACCTTTTAATTGCATTTCAATTGATTTTAAAAGGAATCTGCGCAGTAATTTTGGTTGCTTTTGAGCAAGTGCATAAATGCCTCGTTGCATTCCAATATTACGTGCACGAGTTAATTTATACGCCACATCCTCAGGTAACACTTTACGCATCTTGTCATAAACAAAATCAACAGATGGAATAGATGCAATATAAGTTGGTGAACGTTGCAACATCGTTACATGAGACGCTCCGCCTTTCGACATGGCTGGAACTAAAGTAATTGCCGTTGCGCCACTACCGATAATAACCACTTTTTTACCAGTATAATCTAACTTTTCTGGCCAAAATTGAGGATTAATAAACTCGCCTTTAAATGCATCTTTATTTGGGAAATCAGGCTGATAACCTTGGTCATAATTGTAATACCCCGTACAACCGACAACAAAATTAGCGACCCAGGTCTGTAATTTTCCGCTTTGGTCTTCAATTTCAACAAACCACTTTTTAATTGAAGAATCATAATTTGCTGTACGTACACGATGTTGAAAATGAATTTTGTTTTTTAATTTATATTCTTCTACAACTTCAGCAACATAGCCTTTAATTGAAGCTCCATCAGCCAAAACATTGGCTTTTTGCCATGGTTTAAAATTAAAACCAAAAGTCGACATATCAGAATCTGAACGGATACCAGGATATTTAAATAAATCCCAAGTTCCACCAAAACTTTCACGACGCTCAATAATTTCGAACGAACGTTGTGGTGAATTTTTAGATAAATGCGCAGCCACACCTATACCAGAAATACCTGCGCCTACAATCAGAATATCAACCTGTCTTTCCATGTTCTTTTTATAACCTATTTAAGAGTACATTTTTATTAAATCATAAAATTGACAATACGCAATGTCAAGTTTGTATTTTTCCGACAAATTTCATATCACTTGGGGACAACTTCTTATATTGTCTAACAATTATTAATTTTTAGAATAAAAAAAGGTCGGTAAAATACCGACCTTTTTCGAACAACCGATTGTTCTATGGCGTATAAGTAATTAGTTTACTTCACGATCCACAAGTTCTACATAAGCCATCGGCGCAGCATCACCTGCACGGAAACCAGCTTTAAGAACACGTAGATAACCGCCGTTACGTTCTTTGTAACGAGGGCCAAGAACGGTAAATAATTTACCAACTGTTGCTGCTGAACGAGTACGAGCAAATGCCAAACGACGGTTTGCTACAGTATCGTTTTTAGCTAAAGTGATTAAAGGCTCAGCAACACGACGTAATTCTTTTGCTTTAGGCACAGTTGTTTTGATCAACTCATGCTCAAACAAAGAATTCGCCATGTTTTGGAACATCGCTTTACGATGGCTGCTGGTACGGCCTAATTTCACACCACTATTACGATGACGCATGGTGATAGTCCTACTTAATTAACGGCTACGATAGGCGAAACGATCGTCCATACGGAGACTAGCTGGTGGCCAGTTCTCTAAACGCATGCCGAGTTGTAAGCCTTTAGAAGCCAGAACATCTTTGATCTCTGTAAGCGATTTTTTACCAAGGTTAGGCGTTTTAAGTAACTCAACCTCAGTGCGCTGTACTAGATCACCAATGTAGTAAATATTTTCTGCTTTCAAACAGTTAGCAGAACGAACAGTAAGCTCTAGATCATCTACTGGACGAAGCAAAATTGGATCAACTTCTTCACGTGGTTCTTGAGCAACTGGAGCTTGATCTTTCTGAAGATCAACAAAAATTGCAATTTGTTGTTGCAAGATTGTCGCCGCTTTGCGGATCGCTTCTTCAGGATCTACAGTACCATTTGTTTCAAGATCAATGACGAGCTTATCAAGGTCAGTACGTTGTTCTACACGAGCGTTTTCCACTGTGTAAGACACGCGCTTGATTGGGCTATAAGAAGCATCTAACTGTAAACGACCAACAGGACGTGTTTCACCTTCAGGGAAACGAGAGTCAGATGTTTCATAACCACGGCCTTGAGAAACTTTCAGGCGCATTTTCAATGAGCCAGAAGCACTTAAAGTACCAATCAAATGTTCAGGGTTAACCACTTCGACATTATGAGGTAAACGAAGATCAGCAGCAGTTACGTCGCCAGGTCCTTGTTTCTCTAATGTTAAATATGCTTCGTTTTGATCGAACAGCTTAATAGACAATCCTTTTAGGTTCAGCAAGAGCTCGACGATGTCCTGCTGCAAGCCTTCTAAAGTACTGTACTCGTGCTCGACACCTTCTATCTCAACTTCCACCACGGCAGCGCCAGGTAGAGAAGATAATAGGATGCGACGTAAAGCATTACCAAGAGTATGGCCAAAACCACGCTCTAACGGTTCAAGAATCACTTTTGCCGAGGTCCCGCTTGCCGCTTCGACCTTGATCGCTTGCGGAGTTAGAAACTCGTTTGCAGTACGCGTCATTATTGCTACCTCAAGGATTATTTAGAATACAATTCTACAATCAAGCTTTCGTTGATTTCAGCAGGTAAATCAGAACGATCTGGTGCAGCTTTAAATGTACCTTCAAGTTTTGAATGATCTACTTCAATCCAAGAAGCTGTACCACGTTGAGCAGCCAATTCAATTGCGTTTTTAATACGTAATTGTTGTTTAGCGCCTTCGTGAACTGCGATCACGTCACCCGCTTTAACTTGGATTGACGCGATGTTAACGCGACGACCATTTAAAGTGATTGAACGGTGAGATACTAGCTGACGAGCTTCTGCACGTGTAGAACCAAAACCCATGCGATAAACAACGTTATCGAGGCGGCTTTCAAGCAATTTCAACAAGTTTTCACCTGTTGCGCCTTTAACACGAGCAGCTTCTTTATAGTAGTTACTAAATTGACGTTCTAAAACACCGTACATACGACGTACTTTTTGTTTTTCACGTAATTGTAGTGAGTACTCAGATTGTTTACCACCACGAGCTCCGCCATGTTGGCCAGGAGCTTTAGCGGCTTTTTTAGTTTTGACGTCAAATGGTTTAACGCCAGATTTTAATTGCAGGTCTGTCCCTTCGCGGCGAGAGAGTTTGCATTTTGGACCAATATAACGAGCCATGAATGTTTCTCCTTACACGCGACGTTTTTTAGGTGGACGGCAACCGTTGTGCGGGATTGGCGTCACATCGGTAATGCTGTTAATTTTATAACCCACTGCACCTAAAGCACGAACCGCAGATTCACGACCAGGACCAGGACCTTTTACAAGGACGTCCAAGTTTTTCAAACCGTAATCTAAAGCAGCTTTACCAGCAACTTCAGCAGCTACCTGAGCAGCAAACGGAGTTGATTTACGTGATCCACGGAAGCCTTGTCCACCAGAGGTAGCCCAAGCCAGTGCATTACCTTGACGATCGGTAATAGTCACAATGGTGTTATTAAAAGAAGCGTGAATGTGTGCAACACCTTCAGAGACGGTACGAGTGACCTTCTTGCGTGTGCGAGTATCTTTAGCCATCTTTTAGCTTCCAGAAATCTTATTTCTTAATAGGTTTGCGCGGACCTTTACGGGTACGTGCGTTAGTTTTGGTGCGTTGTCCGCGAACAGGCAAGCTGCGACGATGACGAAGACCACGATAGCAGCCTAAATCCATTAAACGTTTAATGTTCATGGAAATTTCGCGACGTAAATCACCTTCGGTCGGAACCTTAGCAACTTCTGCACGAATCGCATCAAGCTGAGCATCATCTAATTCACGAATTTTAGTAGTAGTAGCAATGCCTGCAGCAGCTAAAATGTTTTTAGCAGTGTGACGGCCAATACCAAAAATATACGTGAGAGAGATAACAGCATGCTTGTTATCCGGAATGTTTACACCGGCAATACGAGCCATTCAAATTTCTCCAAAAAGGCAGTAGAGATAATCAACCGCCCCACAAAAATCTTGAGGGGCGGATAATAACCTAATTAGCCTACTGAAATCAACAGGTCTTAATTAAATTAACCTTGACGCTGCTTATGACGAGGTTCTGCGCTGCAAATTACGCGAATAACCCCATTACGACGGATAACTTTACAGCTACCACAAATTTTTTTTACAGAAGCTTGTACTTTCATGATGAAACCTTCTAAGTGCGCTTATCCCTTAGGATGAGCAGTCGTTTTTCTCATTAACGATTGATTATCATACTGATGCGACGTTAAGTGGGCTTGAAGCTGAGCCATAAAGTCCATAACCACTACAACCACAATAAGTAATGAGGTACCGCCCAAGTGGAACGGAATACCAAAAGAACTTTGCAAGATCATCGGCATTAAGCAGATAACTGTGATGTATATAGCACCAATAAATGTCAAACGATTAAGAATATGATCTAAGTAACGAGCAGTTTGCTCACCTGGGCGAATACCAGGTACGTAAGCTCCACTGCGTTTCAAGTTTTCCGAAACCTCTTTTGGGCTGAAAACCAGCGCCGTATAGAAGTAGCAGAAAAAGATAATTAACGCACCGAAGAGCACCAAATACAAAGGTTGTCCAGGCGATAATACTAATGCCAAATCTTGTAGCGCACGCTTCACGAATCCTGCATTTGGATCAGCACTACCTAACCATTGACCTAAGCTTGCAGGGAACAACAATAACGAACTAGCGAAAATTGCTGGAATTACCCCTGCCATATTAATTTTCAATGGCAAATGTGTCTGCTGTGCAGTAAATACGCGACGCCCTTGCTGCTTTTGAGCATAGTTAACAGGTATGCGACGTTGAGCTTTTTCAATGAACACAATTGCTGCTAATACAGCAATTGATAGTAATCCAAATATTGCCAAACCAATTAAACTTGATTGACCATTATCTACAGATGTAAATGCTTGGATCACTAAGTTTGGTAAACCAGCAACAATACCTGCAAAGATAATCATTGAGATACCATTACCAACACCACGTTCAGTAATCTGCTCACCTAACCACATTAAGAACATAGTACCTGCAACTAACGAAGTTAGTGCTGGAACGTAAAAAGCTAGCCCTGACGTCAAAGTAATCCCTTGACTGATCAGACCAGCACACATTCCAATACCTTGGACTAATGCAAGTAAAAGGGTGCCGTAACGCGTATATTGATTAATCTTACGCTTACCCTGCTCGCCTTCCTTTTTTAATGCCTCTAACGAAGGAACAACCGTAGACATTAACTGCACAATAATAGATGCAGAAATGTAAGGCATAATTCCTAACGCAAGAATTGACATTCGCTCTAATGCCCCGCCCGAGAACATATTAAACAAACCTAAAAAAGTACCTTCATTAGCTTTGAAAAAACGTTCTAGAGCGACGTTATCAATACCTGGCAGCGGAATATGCGCTCCTAGTCGAAAGACAACTAATGCACCAATTAAAAACATTAATCGGTGAATAATTTCACGGTATTTCACATGAAATGGTTGACCTTTCATCATGTTCACATGACCTGAAGAACTAGGAGACATAGTCACTCGCGATTACTCCTCGAATTTACCGCCAGCAGCTTCAACAGCAGCTTTAGCGCCTTTAGTCAATGCAACACCTTGTACAGTGAATGCACGAGTGATTTCACCAGAAAGAACGATACGAGCACGCACCATATCTTTACGTACAACATTCGCAGCTTTTAAAGTTTCAAGTGAAATCACATCACCTTCAACTTTAGCAAGTTCAGACAAACGTACTTCGGCAGTTTTCAAAGCCAATTGGCTTGTGAAACCGAATTTAGGTAAACGACGGTATAACGCAGTTTGACCACCTTCAAAACCTGGACGAACGCCACCACTTTTACGTGATTTTTGACCTTTGACACCACGGCCACCAGTCTTACCAACGCCAGAACCGATACCACGGCCTAAACGACGGTTTTCACGTTTTGCACCTTCAGCAGGTGCAAGCTCATTTAAACGCAGAGTCATGGCTTATTCCTCTACACTAACCATATAGTAGACTTTGTTGATCATACCACGGTTAGAAGGTGTATCCACCACTTCTACTGTATGACCAATACGACGCAGACCTAAACCTTGTAGGCAAAGTTTGTGATTTTTCAAACGATGCGCAGAAGATTTAGTCTGGGTAACTTTAATCGTTTTCATGATTGATTACCCTAAAATTTGTTCTACTGAAAGACCACGTTTCGCAGCAACTTTCTCAGGAGAAGTCATATCACGCAAACCGTTGAAAGTTGCGTTTACTACGTTAGCAGCGTTTGTAGAACCATAACATTTAGTCAATACGTTACGTACACCTACAGCTTCTAACACTGCACGCATAGCACCACCAGCAATTACACCTGTACCTTCAGAAGCAGGTTGCATGTAAACGCGGCTTGCACCGTGACGAGCATTGATAGGATGCTGAACAGTACCGTCAACTAGATCAACAGTAATCATGTTACGACGTGCAGCTTCAAGTGCTTTAGAAATAGCAGCTGGAACTTCACGTGCTTTACCACGACCAAAACCTACGCGACCATTACCATCACCTACCACAGTCAATGCTGTGAAAGAGAAAATACGACCACCCTTAACAACTTTGGCTACACGATCAACGGCAACCAGCTTTTCAACAAGACCTTCGTTTTGTTCAACTTTAGCCATGATTAGAACTCCAAGCCGTTTTCACGAGCAGCATCAGCCAAGGCTTTGATACGACCATGATATTTAAAACCAGAACGGTCAAATGCAACTTTAGTAACACCAGCTGCTTTAGCACGCTCTGCGATTAAAGCACCTACTTTAGTAGCCGCATCAACGTTACCAGTAGTACCACTACGCAAAGATGCATCCAAAGTAGAAGCTTGCGCTAATACTTTGCCACCATCTGCTGAAATAACTTGCGCATAGATGTGACGCGGAGTGCGGTTTACACACAAACGAGTCGCACCCAATGCACGAATGTGCAAGCGTGTGCTTTTCGCACGACGCAAACGGGATTGTTTCTTTTCGTTCATAAGAACCTCGCGCCTTATTTCTTCTTAGCTTCTTTACGAAGCACAACTTCATCCGAATAACGAACACCTTTACCTTTATATGGTTCAGGAGCACGGTAAGCACGGATTTCTGCAGCCACTTGACCCAACAACTGCTTATTCGCTGATTTCAAAATGATTTCAGTAGCAGTAGGAGTTTCTGCAGTTACGCCTTCTGGAAGAGAGTAATCGATTGGGTGAGAGTAACCAAGGTTAAGGTTAACAATAGTACCTTTAACCGCAGCTTTATAACCAACACCGATCAGTTGTAACTTACGTTCGAAGCCTTCGTTAACACCTTTAACAAGGTTGTTAAGAACAGCGCGAGCAGTACCAGCTTGCATCCAAGAATCGCGAGATTCTTTAACTGGAGCAATATGAAGTTGACCTTCTTCCTGTTTAAGCTCGACCAGCGCATGCAGGTTGAAAGACAAAGTACCTTTACTGCCTTTCACTTCGACCTGCCGGCCGTTCTGAGTAACTGTTACACCGTTAGGTACAGCTACTGGGGCTTTAGCCACACGAGACATGAGGAATCACCTATTAAGAAACAAAAGCAATAACTTCACCACCGATGCCCGCAGCACGTGCAGCGCGATCAGTCATGATGCCTTTGCTTGTAGAAACAATTGCAATACCTAAACCTTGCTTAACGCTAGGTAAGCTATCTTTACCGCGATATTGGCGTAGACCTGGACGGCTTACACGCTTCACAGTTTCAATAACTGGTTTGCCTTCAAAATATTTTAAAGTAATTGTCAAAGTAGCTTTGCCTTCAGAATCAGCAACATCTACATTTGAAATGTAACCTTCTTGTTGAAGTACATTTGCAATTGCAACTTTCAACTTAGAATTAGGCATAGAAACAGTTTGTTTCTTTGCCATTTGTGCGTTACGAACACGAGTTAACATGTCGGCAACGGTATCTTGCATACTCATTTATAGTCGCTCCTTACCAGCTTGCCTTAACAACGCCCGGTACATCACCTTGCATTACTGTATCGCGTAATTTGTTACGGCTTAAACCGAACTTACGGAAGTAACCATGAGGACGACCAGTTAAACCACAACGGTTACGAAGACGTACTGGAGACGCATTACGTGGTAATGCTTGTAACTTCATCATCGCTTCGAAACGTTCTTCATCAGATGCATTTACGTTTGCAATCGTTGCTTTTAATTCAGCACGTTTTGCAGCATATTTTGCAACTGTAGCTTCGCGTTTCAATTCGCGATTAATCATACCTTTCTTAGCCATATCGACCTCTTATTTGAACGGGAAGCCAAATGCACGGATTAGCGCACGGCCTTCGTCATCGGTGCGAGCAGTCGTAGTGATAGTAATATCCATACCACGAATACGATCGATCTTATCAAAATCGATTTCAGGGAACATAATTTGTTCCTTGAGACCCATTGAGTAGTTACCACGACCATCGAATGATTTCGCAGAAAAACCGCGGAAGTCACGAATACGAGGGATCGCAATAGAGATCAAACGGTCTAAGAATTCGTACATTTGTTCGCCGCGTAAAGTTACTTTACAACCAATCGGCCAACCATCACGGATTTTAAAACCAGCGATTGATTTACGAGCTAAAGTAAGTACTGGTTTTTGACCAGCGATAGCTTGCATATCAGCCAAAGCGCCATCTAATAATTTCTTATCAGCTGAAGCTGCACCAACACCCATGTTGATGGTGATTTTAGTGATGCGAGGAATCTCCATCACATTACCCAAACCAAGTTCTTCTTTTAACTTAGCTCGGATTTCGTCGTTATAACGTGTTTTAAGTCTGGCCATAGCCTATTTCAACCTATTACTTCGCTACCGCCACTGATTCACCATTTGACTTGTAAACGCGAGTTTTCACGCCTTCAGTCACTTGGTAACCAACACGGTCAGCCTTTTGGGTTGTAGCATTAAAAATCGCCACGTTTGAAATATGAAGCGAAGCTTCTTGTGTAACGATAGCGCCTTCAGCACCTGTTGCACGATTCGGCTTTTGATGCTTCTTAACTAAATTAAGGCCTTCAACCTTAACTTGGTCATTTGAAACAGACAAAACAGTACCCTGTTTGCCTTTTTCTTTACCTGCGATCACAATTACTTGATCGCCTTTTCTAATCTTAGCCATGATTGCCTCTATTATAGAACTTCAGGAGCCAATGAAATGATTTTCATGAACTGTTCAGTACGAAGTTCACGAGTCACTGGTCCGAAAATACGAGTTGCAATCGGTGCTTTGTTGTTGTTCAAAATAACAGCTGCATTATCGTCGAAACGAATAACAGAACCATCTGGACGACGGATGCCGAATTTTGTACGTACAACAACAGCATTCATCACGTCACCTTTTTTAACACGTGCGCGTGGAATAGCTTCTTTTACAGTAACTTTAATAATGTCGCCAACAGAAGCATAACGACGATGTGAACCACCAAGTACTTTAATACATTGTACGCGGCGAGCACCACTGTTGTCTGCTACGTCTAGCATACTTTCGGTTTGAATCATTGCCCTACTCCAAAACCGAGCATCACCGGTCGCAATTTCGAAAGGCTCAAAGAGTACTCGAAATTGACCGATGATGCAACAAGAACGTTAATTACTCAGCAGCAGCTTCAATAACTTCCACTAAAGTCCAAGCTTTAGTTTTTGAGATTGGGCGGCTTTCTTTGATGGTCACAACATCACCAGTTTTAGCTGTGTTGTTTTCATCATGAGCGTGTAATTTAGTTGAACGGCGGATTGATTTGCCATACAACGGGTGTTGAACGCGGCGTTCAATAAGTACAACAATAGACTTGTCCATTTTGTCACTTACGACTTTGCCTGTTAACGTGCGAACTGTTTGCTCACTCATTGTCCGTTCCCCTGTTTTTCGGTAAGGAGGGTCTTGATACGAGCAATTGTCTTACGAGTAAGCGCAACTTCATGCGATTTACCCAATTGACCTGTTGCTTTCGCCATACGAAGACGGAATTGGTTAAGCTGTTGCTCATCAAGCAAAGCTGTCAACTCTTCTACCGATTTTTCACGTAGATCTTTAGTTTTCATTACATCACCGTCTTAGTAACGATAGTGGTTTTAAATGGAAGCTTAGCCGCAGCAAGCGTAAACGCTTCGCGTGCCAATTCTTCACTAACACCATCCATTTCGTACAAGATCTTACCTGGTTTGATTTGGCAAACCCAGTATTCCACAGAACCTTTACCTTTACCCATACGAACTTCTAATGGTTTTTCAGTAATTGGTTTGTCTGGGAAAACACGGATAAAGATCTTACCACCACGTTTTACACGACGGCTGATTGTACGACGTGCTGCTTCAATTTGACGAGCTGTCATTTGACCACGCTCAACAGATTTAAGTGCAATCGTACCGAAAGATACAGTGCTACCGCGATGTGCTAGACCAGTATTACGGCCTTTTTGCACTTTACGGAATTTTGTACGCTTAGGTTGCAACATGGATTATTCTCCTTTTTCAGCAGAACGATCGTTGCGACGACCACGGCGCTCTTGACCTTCACCACGACCGCGACCACGTTTAGCTGGACGTTCTTCAGCAGGAGCAGGGTTCATGACTTGTTTCATGCCACCTAAAATCTCACCACGGAAAATCCAAACTTTAACACCGATCGTACCGTAAGTAGTCTCTGCACGCATAGTTGCATAGTCGATATCAGCACGAAGTGTATGTAAAGGTACACGACCTTCACGATACCATTCAGTACGTGCAATCTCTGCACCACCTAAACGACCAGATACTTCAACTTTGATACCTTTAGCACCAGCACGCATTGAGTTTTGTACCGCACGCTTCATAGCACGACGGAACATTACACGTTTCTCTAATTGAGAAGCAATTGCTTCAGCAACTAAACGAGCGTCTAAGTCTGGGCGATCGATTTCGTTGATGCTTACTTGCGCTGGCACACCCATAATTTGAGTAAGTTCACGCTGTAATTTTTCAATATCTTCGCCTTTTTTACCGATTACGATACCTGGACGAGCAGTGCTAATTGTTACTTTAGCAGCGCCTGTAGGACGTTCGATAAGAATTTTGCTGACCATTGCGCTCTTAAGTTTTTTAGTTAAAAACTCACGAACCTGAAGATCTTTAAGCAAATATTCAGCGTATTGTTTCGGACTCGCATACCAGTTGGCGTTATGACGTTTTACAACACCAAGGCGGATACCGATTGGATGAACCTTCTGACCCATATCAAACCCCTACCTTAACGGTAATGTGACAAGTACGCTTAGTAATACGATCTGCACGGCCTTTTGCACGTGGCATAATACGTTTAAGGCTAGTGCCTTCATCAACGTAAATCGTAGTAACTTTAAGGTCGTCTACATCTAAACTGTTATTGTGTTCAGCGTTTGCAATTGCAGATTCCAATGCTTTTTTAACCAAAACTGCAGCTTTTTTGTTGCTGAAGTTAAGAATATTAAGCGCGTGAGCAACAGATTTGCCACGGATTAGGTCTGCAACCAAACGAGTTTTTTGTGCCGAGATAGCGGCACCGCGTAATTTAGCAGTAACTTCCATCATAGCACCTTAACGTTTAGACTTCTTGTCAACACCGTGACCACGATAGGTACGAGTTGGCGCGAATTCACCAAGTTTGTGACCAACCATATGTTCAGATACGATCACTGGAACATGGTTACGGCCATTGTGTACAGAAATTGTTAAACCAACAAAATCCGGGAGGATCATCGAACGACGCGACCAAGTTTTGATCGGCTTACGGTTATTAGCCGCGATAGCCGCTTCAACCTTAGCGAACAAGTGCGCATCGACGAATGGGCCTTTTTTCAGAGAACGAGGCATTGTCAGATTCCTTTACTTGTTACTTAACGCGACGGTCGCGAATGATCATCTTAGTCGTACGCTTGTTGGTACGTGTCTTGTACCCTTTAGCTTTTTGACCCCATGGGCTTACAGGTTGAATACCTTTGTTACGCCCTTCACCACCACCATGTGGATGGTCTACTGGGTTCATCGCCATACCACGAACGGTAGGACGAACGCCACGCCAGCGTGATGCACCTGCTTTACCAAGTGAACGAAGGTTGCTTTCTGAGTTAGACACTTCACCTAACACAGCACGGCATTCAACATGTACTTTACGCATTTCACCAGAACGTAAACGAACGATAGCGTAAGAACCGTCACGACCTAACAATTGAGCAGAAGTACCAGCAGAACGCACTAATTGTGCACCCTTACCAATTTTAAGCTCGATGTTATGTAGTGTAGAACCGATTGGCATATTACGAAGCGGTAAGCAGTTACCTGGACGAATTGGAGCATCGTTACCAGACTGTACTTTATCACCAGCACGTAAACCTTTAGGAGCAATGATATAACGACGCTCACCATCAGCATAAAGAACTAATGCAATATGTGATGTACGGTTAGGATCGTATTCAATACGCTCAACTACAGCAGGAATGCCATCTTTGTTACGTTTAAAGTCAACGATACGATAGTGTTGCTTATGACCACCACCAACGTGACGAGTCGTAATGTGACCGTTGTTATTACGACCACCAGTACGTTTTTTAGCTTCAACCAACGGCGAATAAGGCGCACCTTTGTGAAGATGGTCGTGAACGACTTTCTCTACAAAGCGACGTCCTGGAGACGTTGGCTTACATTTTTGAATTGGCATAATTTTCGTCCTTATTCCGCTGCGCTTTCAGCGGTATCGCCCAAGTCAGCCATTTCAACATCTTGGCCAGCTTTCAGGGTGACGTATGCTTTTTTAACATCAGAACGACGTCCTAATGTTTTACCAAAGCGCTTAGTCTTACCTTTAGTGATAGTCGTGTTAACTTTAACAACTTCCACACCAAATAATTGTTCTACTGCTTTTTTGATTTCAAGCTTGTTTGCATCTAGTGCAACTTTAAACACTTGAACACCAGCAGTTTCACCTAAAACTTGTGCTTTTTCTGAAAAAACAGGTCCTTTTAGGACTTGATAGATACGTTCGTTGTTCATCCGAGTTCTACCTCAATTTTCTTAGCAGCAGCAACAGACATAACAACTTTATCGAACGCAATCAAACCAACAGGATCGATCCCAGCAGCATCAACCACATCAACGTGTGGAAGGTTACGAGCAGCTAAATATAGATTTTCATCTACAGCTTCTGTAACGATTAATGCGCGAGTAGCGTTCAAGCCGTTAAGTTTTGCAAGCAACTCTTTAGTCTTAGGCGCTTCAACAGCAAACTCTTCAACTAATACAAGACGATCTTGGCGAACAAGTTCAGCTAAGATACATTGCATTGCACCGCGGTACATTTTACGGTTAACTTTTTGAGACCAATCTTGTGGACGAGCAGCAAAAGTTTTACCACCACCAACCCAGATTGGGCTACGAATAGAACCCGCACGAGCTCGACCAGTACCTTTTTGACGGAATGGTTTTTTACCACCGCCAGAAACGTCTGCACGTGATTTTTGAGCTTTAGAACCTTGACGACCACCAGCTAAGTAAGCTGTAACAACTTGGTGTACAAGAGCTTCATTAAAATCACGACCGAAAGCTACTTCTGATAATTCAACAGCAGAGCCGGAAACAGTTTTTAAATTCACGTTATTTCCCCTCAGGCCTTGATCGTAGGACGAACGATAACGTCGCCACCAGTAGCACCAGGAATCGCACCTTTAACAACAAGAACTGAACGTTCTGCGTCGATAGATACAATTTCAAGACCTTGCACTGTTACGCGTTCAGCACCTAAATGGCCAGCCATTTTTTTGCCTTTGAAAACGCGACCAGGAGTCTGGTTTTGACCTGTAGAACCTAAAACACGGTGAGATACAGAGTTACCATGTGTAGCATCTTGCGTACGGAAGTTCCAACGCTTAACACCACCTTGGAAACCTTTACCTTTTGATTGTCCAGTTACGTCAACAATTTGACCGACTGTAAACAAATCTACACCGATAGTTCCACCAATTTCACGACCTTCAAGATCAGCTTCTGTTGCACGGAATTCGCTAACCAAACGACCAGCAGCAACACCAGCTTTCGCAAAGTGACCTTTCTGAGCATTTGTTACGCGAGATTCGCGACGTTCACCAGTAGTGATTTGAATCGCTTGATAACCATCAGTTTCAAGCGTTTTGATTTGAGTGATACGGTTAGGATCAACCTCAATCACTGTTACAGGTACAGAAACACCAGCATCTGTAAAGATACGTGTCATACCGCACTTGCGACCGACTAAACCAATAGCCATGTGCATAAACCTCTAAAAAAGCGGCCTAATTAACTTAGAGCGTTAATTAACCGAAAGCCTTAACCCAATGCGATCTGAACATCAACACCAGCTGCAAGATCCAATTTCATCAATGCATCTACAGTTTTGTCTGTAGGTTGAACGATATCGATCAAACGTTTGTATGTGCGGATTTCATATTGGTCACGCGCATCTTTGTTTACGTGTGGTGATGTCAAAACGTTAAAACGTTCGATGCGAGTAGGCATCGGGATAGGACCACAAACTTGTGCGCCAGTACGTTTTGCTGTTTCTACGATCTCTTGAGAAGATTGATCAATTAAACGATGATCAAAAGACTTAAGACGGATACGAATTCTCTGGTTAGACATACCAGTTAACTCCAAGCCAAATATATAAAGAATCACCCTTGACGCATCTCACCCCACTAAATAAGGCAAGTGTCAAAGGCAGTGAAAATCACTAAGGTCATGATCGATGCCACGACTGTAACGATCTGGATGACTTTCTTCGCCATCCATCCCCTTCATATCGAAGGGTCGCTCATTATAACGATTGTTTAACAGTTAAGCAAATGAATTTAGCCCTTTTCATCTATTTTAAATAATTTATTGTTAATCAAGATGTTTATGTTTTAAACGACTATTTATGTTCGAAGTACATAATCAATCGCATTGTTTAATAGCTCATTTCCACATAAGTAATCGGATTTTTGTGAGGTTTTTAATGTATTTAAAGATTGGAGGTGAGTTTCGCTGAACACCATATCGTTTTCTTCATGCTCTATAAATATTTTTAAGCTATGTGGGGTAATTTCCGGATGAAATTGAAAACCTAATACATTCTTTCCAATTTGATAAAGCTGATTGGGACAGACCTGATTCTCTGCTAAACGAATCGCACCTTTTGGAATATCAAAAGTTTCACTATGCCATTGCATAACTTTAAACTCATTTGGCAGCTGAAAATATTCATCAGGTACATAGTCACTTTTATTGACCAATGTCCACCCCAACTCTTGTATAGGATTGCGCCTGACATTCGCACCCAAGGCATTGGCTATCAGCTGTCCACCTAAGCATAATCCTATCGCAGGCTTTTCTTGTGCTAAATAACGTCTAATCCATCGTTTTTCTACTTTTAACCATGGGTAGTTCGCTTCATCATTTACACTCATTTCACCGCCCATGATGATGAGTAAGTCTACCTCATTGACATGAGGTAAGGCTTCTATATCCAGTTGTGAATCCGTTGGTAAAGCAAAAAATTCTGTTGCAGTAATTTCAGCATCCATTGCTTTTAAATGTTCAAAACAACTTCCAAAACCTTCACCTGCAATATGTTGAAAATAATGCACTTTAAGCTTTTTCATCTTCTCACCTATTCTTGTTGTATCGCTTACGCTCAAAAATCTAAAAACCACAAAGTGATAAATGCAAAAATGAAGCCAATATCAATTTTAGTGATGAATTTTCACAAATTATTGCTTTTCGCATTGCAATGATTATGTTTTGCTTATAACAACTCTTTATTGCCCTTTTTTGAGTAATCTTGTGAAATTAAATCCGCAAACTGCGTTAATTCATGCACCCCGCAAAGCGCCTCAATATATAAATACGATTCAAGCTCCCTTATTTCGTGCATCAACGATCATTTTTGAAAATACAGATGCACTATTTAATCGCCATTGGACGGATGATTATGACTATAGTTATGGCACACACGGCACACCAACCACCTACACTTTAGCTGACAGTATTGCTCAGATTGAAGGTGGAAAATATTGTCTACTGACACCCAGCGGCTTATCTGCGATTAATTTGGTGAATTCCTGTTTTTTAAATCATGGTGATGAAGTTTGGGTTGCGGATAATATTTACGGACCGAACATGGAACATCTGCGTAATCTCGAAAAACGCTACGGGATCACAGTTAAAGTGTATAACCCTATAGATGTAGCATCATTTCAGCCGTCAGAACATGCGAAACTGATTTGGTTAGAAGCCGCTGGTTCTGTAACTTTAGAATTTCCCGATTTAATCAATTTCGTCAAGAAAGCCAAAGCTCACAATGTGCTAACGGCGTTGGATAATACTTGGGGTGCAGGTTTAGCTTTTAATGCTTTTGATTTTAGTGCTGAACATTTAGCTGTAGATATTTCTGCGCATGCACTGACCAAGTATCCAAGTGGTGGTGGTGATATTTTAATGGGTTCAGTGGTCACCCATCATAAAAGCTTACATCAACAATTATTACGTATGCATGCCATTCAAGGCATTGCGATTTCAGGTGATGACGCCGCACAAGTGCAACGAAGCTTAGCCAGTATGCAAATCCGTTATCAACATCAATCGCAAAGTGCGTTAAAAATTTTAAACTGGCTCAAAACCCAAGATGCTTTCGCTCAGGTTTTGCACCCTGCCGATCCAGACAATATCAGTCATGACTTTTGGAAACAAACCTGTCTGACAGAACAAAGTGCAGGTTTAGTCAGCGTCATTTTCAAAGCGACATATGATTTAGCAGCTATTCGTCAATTTTGTGATCATTTAAAATTATTTAAATTAGGTTTTAGTTGGGGCGGTCCAGTCAGTTTGGCAATGTTATACAATCTGAACGAGATGCGACATACAGAACAAGCTCATTTAAAACCAGGCTTGTTGGTCCGCTTTTGTATCGGCTTGGAAGATGCGGATGATTTGATTCAAGATATTAAAAATGCTTTAGAAGCAATTTAAGTTAAATGTATTGAGCACTGAAACCTCAAAATATCTGCATAGCAATCTTCGAACTTGTAACAGGTTTGCTATGCGGAGCTTTACTAAAATACATATCTTGTTAGCCAACCGCATTTAAACCAATAAATGTGTTGAGTTCGATCCAAAATTTCAACAATGAAAACAGATTTACAACACCATCATTTCATGCAATTTTGTATAACGAACATGATATAAAAACTGAGTATGCTTCACTCAAACAAAAGCACTCGAATTAAAGCTATAGGAATAAAAATGGGTACACCAATCGTCATTGCAAAGAAAACTTCAGATACCACACAAGATATTGTTTTACATTCACAATTTGCCAATCGCCATGGTTTAATTGCAGGTGCAACAGGAACAGGTAAAACCATTACCTTAAAAGTACTCGCAGAAAGTTTTTCACGTATAGGTGTTCCTGTTTTTTTAGCCGATGCTAAAGGTGATGTATCCAGTATTGCCAAAGCGGGTTCAAGCAGCCCTAAATTTGAAGAACGTATTAAAAGCTTAGGGGTTGAAAATGTTCCTTTTGCAGCTTCACCCACGATATTTTGGGATTTATTTGGTGAACAAGGGCATCCTATTCGCACCACGATTTCTGAAATTGGACCATTACTTTTAGCGCAAATGCTAAATTTAAATGACACTCAAGAAGGTGTACTTTCAGCAGTCTTCCGTGTTGCAGATGATCAAGGCTTATTGCTGATTGATTTTAAAGATCTCAAAGCTATGCTGACCTACGTCAGTGAAAATGCAGCTGCATTAAAAGCAGAATATGGCAACCTTTCACCTGCTAGTTTGGGTGCAATTCAACGCAACTTACTGGCTTTAGGTGATCAAGGTGGTGAACGCTTCTTTGGCGAGCCAAGCTTGGATATTATGGATTTTATTCAAACGGATTCAAATGGTCATGGTTATATCAACCTACTCGCTGCTGATAAGTTAATGAATACCCCTAAACTTTATGCAACATTCTTACTATGGATGCTTTCAGAACTGTTTGAAAAGCTACCTGAAGTTGGTGATATGGATAAACCAAAACTGGTGTTTTTCTTCGATGAAGCACATTTATTGTTTGATAATGCCAGCCCTGCCCTTCAAGAAAAAATTCAACAAGTTGTACGCTTAATCCGCTCGAAAGGCGTGGGTATTTATTTCATTAGCCAAAGCCCATTGGATATTCCTGAAGATGTACTTGGACAATTGGGTAATCGTGTACAACACGCTTTACGTGCATTTACACCCAAAGATCAAAAAGCAGTAAAAACGGCGGCCGATACTTTCCGTGCAAATCCTGAATTTAAAGTTGATCAAGCCATTACTGAACTTGCTGTCGGTGAAGCGTTGATTAGCTGCCTAGATGAGCAAGGTACACCACAAATTGTAGAACGCGCAATGGTGATGCCGCCCTATTCAGCTTTTAACCCAATCACATTAGATGAACGTAAGGCACTGATGGCACAAAGTATTGTCGCAGGTGTCTATGACAAAGAAGTTGATCGTGACAGTGCTTATGAAATGCTACAACGTAAAGTTTCTGATAATACGCAACAACAGATTGCCTTTGAAGCTGCTGCACAACAAGCTAAACAACTTGAAGAAATGGCAAAGTTTCAAGCCAAACAACAAGAAGCTTTAAATAAAGAACAAGAACGTGCTGCCAAAGCTCAGCAAAAAGAGGAAGAAAAAGCCGCAGCTGCACGCGCCAAAATGGCTCAAGATGTGATTGGCACTTTTGCGAAGAGTGCAGCACGCAGTCTAGGTGGTTCAACTGGACAAAAAATTGTTCGAGGCTTATTAGGCTCATTGTTTGGAAAACGTTAAGAACGATTAACACCTCCAACACAAACATTCTGCTGATCATGTACTACATTTTCAGCAGAATGTTGCAATGTACCGCCACTTTAGCCAAGGAAAAGACACCGTTCATGATATTCGCATAAACAATTCATTATTTTCCAAATGAATGTGTTGCATCAAATCATGTTTAAACGCATTCAATCCAATATATAACGCTTGCCAAGTATTACATGCACCCTCAGGTGGCGTAATATCATGGGTAAGCTTTTCTAACGCTTCTAGACTCTCCCCATGTTGTGTATGTTCATGGCGCATCATTGCTATCGGATGTACCGCTTGCAATTGGTGTGCTCGAATCATTGGAAATAGAATTTGCTCTTCTTTCATCATATGACTGAGCAACGCTTGTTGCATTTCTATCAATAAACTCGTCAAGCCTGTTGGACAATCAGGATGAAGCTTATGTACTTTTTCAACACGCTCAGCCAGTCGAATCAGTTCAGGAAGTTGATGACGATGAACCTCATGATAACGTGCCAAGATATGTTCAATAAGCTCGTCCGTTTGTAATGCTTCTACTCGATTTAAATGTTGTTTTTGATTATCAATCAGTGTTTGTAAATCACTGATCACTTCATCAATCCCGACATTCTTTTTTACACAAGCATCTGCCAATGTAAGATGCCCATTACAACAAAAATCTAGCTTATATTTATGGAATACCGCCGTTGCACCCGTGATGCTTCTCGCGATTTCACCCACGCTTTGTTGATTGATACTCATGGCTTTAATCTCCACTGTTAAGTCTTGTATAAACTAAAAATTGTGTTGTGTGAGAGCTAAGCTAGCCTTATTCCTAGCACAGAGAAATCCCCCAAAAGACCTGAATAAAATCCCCCATTTGACCTAGTGAATCAGTACAGTTTTCCTGCTAAATTTCTTTTCCAATACATTCTTACAAAACATTTGACACTTTTAACATGGAAGAAATACACTGAGTTCAATAATCACATAAAATATTTATGCCTTTTTTTAATAAAGATGTATTGCAAATACATTTTAAAAGGTATATTTTAAATACATCTTATAAATGATAGCCAAGAGAGATCAACAATGACTCCGCAGCAAATTGACCTTGTAAAAGCAACTGTTCCTGTTCTTCGTGAAAATGGTGTAGCACTCACAGGTTATTTTTATAACCGTATGCTAGGCAACAATCCTGAGTTAAAAGAAACCTTTAACATGGGCCATCAACGCAGTGGCGCACAAGCTCAAGCGTTGGCTGGTGCAGTTTTAGCATATGCTGAAAATATTGAAGATCCATCAGTGCTGTTACCTGTTGTTGAACTGATTGCACATAAGCATGTCAGTCTAAATATCCAAGCACCTGACTACAGTATTGTAGGAGAAAACCTTTTACACTCGATCAGTGAAGTATTAAATATTTCAATGGAAGATCCATTGATTGATGCATGGGCTGCTGCTTATGGCCAATTGGCAGATCTATTTATTAGTACTGAAAAAGCAATTTATGATCAACATCAACAAACTCAAGGCAGTTGGTTAGGATGGCGTAATTTCAAAATCGCTAAAAAAGTGCAAGAAAGTGAAGAAATTACCTCGTTCTATCTTGCTCCAGTAGATGGCGGGGCATTACCTAAATATGAAGCGGGTCAATATATTTCAGTACGTGTTTTTGTTGAAGAGCTTGGTTTAAAACAACCACGCCAATACACTCTTTCTACAAGCCCACAAGCAGACTATTTACGTATTTCAGTAAAACGTGAAGATGAAAAAGGTGATTTAGCAGGTGGCTGGGTTTCAAGTACTTTGCACAACTTGCCTGAAGGTGCTGAAATTGAAGTCTCTGCGCCAACAGGTAACTTCTATCTCATCGATAGTAGCAAACGTAATGTATTCATCAGTGGTGGTGTTGGCTTAACACCAATGATTGCCATGTTAAATCAATTGGTCACTTTAGATATGCCACAACCAGTGAGCTTTATTCATGCATGCCGTAGTAGCCAAGTACATGCCATGAAAAAACACATTCATGAGCAAAAATCTAAATTCCCTCGTCTAAGCACATTTACTGCTTATGAATTCCCACACACAGGTGATGTTTTAGGTGAGGATTATGATGTTGCTGGTCGTTTAGACTTGGCGACAGTCGATGCTGCATTATTACCAGCTAATGCAGACTACTACCTCTGCGGTCCAATACCATTTATGCAACAACAGCACCAAGCATTGGTTGCACGTGGTATTCAACCTGAGCAAATTCATAGCGAAGCATTTGGTACAGGCGGTACTGGAATCTAAACCAAGTTTCACTTTCGTTCTTTATAAAGCTAGTCTATGTTAGACTAGCTTTATTCATTTCAGGATAAAATACATCTTTTTAAATAGATGAGTAGCCTACATGCAACTGAACAAATTTACCGATTATGCGCTTCGCATTCTCATGTATATTTCTAGACCACGTGATCTACCCTACACTATTTCTGAAATTGCCGAAGATTTACAAGTTTCACAAAACCATCTTGTCAAAATTGTACATTTCATGGGTAAACAAGGTTGGTTAATAACCAGCCGTGGTAAAGGTGGTGGTATTCGCTTAAATCAAGAAATTCTAAATTTCAGATTAGGCAAAATTGTACGTGCGCTTCAAGGTGATACAGAGATTGTAGAATGTAATACACCGCCTTGTGTTTTACGTCCGCAATGTGGCTTAAAAGGGATTTTAGATCATGCTGTCGTACAGTTTTATCAAAGCTTAGACCAATACACGGTTGCTGACGTATTAACGGCGCCTGTAAGTTATCAAAAAGCAGTCCTCTCACCTATTCCAAACCTCAATCTATAAATCCACGTGGGCTAAAAAGCTAAGCAAGAAAGAACACCTCAATTTGGTTATTAACTAATAAAAAGCCGTCAAAATTCGCTTGAAAGATCGACTTCCTTTATAATGTACTTTGTTCATCCGTTTATTGAAGTTGAAGTATGCATCGCAGCAGTGGAAAGTCTAAAAATAGTAAGACCTCAAACGCCCCTAAACAAAAAATTAGCTATGAGAAAAAAGCTGATCCTGCGATTTCAGAGTACTCAACCTCGTCTTTAAATTGGTTGCGCAAAGCTGAATTCTTAATGAGTGCACCAAAACTCAACTTATGTGTAGAAGACACAGGTTATGAAGTTGCATTTGCTGGACGCTCAAATGCAGGAAAATCCAGTGCAATTAATGCATTAACAAATCAAAAGCAATTGGCTCGTGCATCTAAAAGACCAGGCCGTACGCAGATGATTAACTTCTTTAGTTTAGGTAATCCTGAGCAACGTTTGGTCGATTTACCAGGTTATGGCTACGCAGCCGTACCTGAGGCCATGAAAATCGTGTGGCAAAAAGAACTTGAGAACTACCTTATTCACCGTAAAAGCTTACAAGGCTTGGTGCTCCTCATGGATATTCGCCATCCTTTACAACATTTTGATGTCATGATGTTGGAATGGGCTTATTCACGTCACTTATTTGTCCATGTGCTATTAACCAAATCGGACAAACTCAATCGTGGGCCTGCCAGTAAAGTTCTGCTCGATGTGCAGCAACAATTACGCAAAATGAAGCTCAACTTCTCAATTCAGTTATTCTCTTCAATGAATAAACAAGGACTTGAAGAGTTAGCATCAGTCATGGCAGGCCGTTTAAATTACACCTTAGACAAAACTTTGGATTTCGATATGGATGCGATTCCTGAAGCATCTGAAGCGGACTTTGATGATGTTGATGAACTAGAACAGGATAATGATCAAAAAGACCTAGAAAATTAAAACTCAAATAAATTGTCTGACCAAACTCATCACCAATTGATATTGGAATGTCCTAAATTGCTAATAACTATTTAGGACATTTTTTTATACTGAATACAAATTGTGATATTTACAAATATAAATCAGGACAATGTGATGAAACTATTCTCTCGATTAAAAAACAGTAAAATTGGATCATCTATTCAGTATCAAATCAAACCGCGTAAAGTAAAATTTGAATGGCAACAAACACCAATTGATTGGATCCCTAATCAACCCTTTGTCAGTTATTTTATTAACGAAATTAATAATATCCTGCCTGCTGGTGAGTTTTGGTTCTGTCGTTTATACAACCGCGTACTACCTAAAGTCAGTGATGAAAAATTAGCACAAGATGTTCGTGCTTTTATTCGCCAAGAAGCAATGCATGCTCAAGCCCACGTTTCTGCAAACAAAGAATATTTAACCGTCCGAAATATCGATATTCAACGTAATTTAGAAATAATGGACTTTCTATTTGGGAAATTACTCGCAGATCAACCAATGGGATTAAAAGTTCCCAAAGCATTGGATCATCAGTGGGACTTATTCCGTTTAGGGATTGTTGCAACAGTTGAACATATGACCTGCGTACTGGGTAAATATGCCCTTTATAACAACAAATGGGCTGAACTTGGCGCAGATCCAAACATGCTAGATTTAGTCAAATGGCACGGCGCAGAAGAAATCGAACATCGTACTGTTGCATTTGATTTATACCGCCATTTAGGTGGAGGTTATATCTCTCGTTATTATCAAAGTGTGATTGTGATTATTGCAGTGCTTGGTTTATGGGTCGATGGCGCGGCGCATATTATGGGACAAGACCCTCGCTTTGCAGATAAAAAGCCTGCATTCTATAAGCCGTGGATATGGCGTGAATGGGCCAATATTGCTCAAAAAGACAATCGTGTCATGCCTCATCCTTTGTGGCTAGTTTCACAACAGCTCGGTTATTTAATGCCGTGGTACGATCCTGTACATGAAGCCAAAACTGAAGATGCAATTGCTTATTTAGACAGTTCTCCAGCCGCAAAACGCGCTTTACCTAAAATAGCGGCTTAACTATTTGTAAATAATTTCATCAAATGTTAAGTGCTTTCATTAAAGACGCAAAAGCAGGATTTCAAATCCTGCTTTTTTACATAGATCTTTTTTATTGCATCATCATATTTTAGCGAATAAATAAAAGCTAACTCGGTGATCCCATGTCTTTGGTATAACGATCCACCACCACACTAATCATCATATCCCCCTGAACATTGACCACTGTACGCACAGTATCCAGCAAACGGTCTATTGGTAATAAAATTGCAATTGCTTCCGCAGGCAAGCCCACAGATTGTAAAACCATAATCATGGTCACCATACCTGCACTTGGGATCCCTGGCGCACCCAATGACGCAATCATTGCGGTTAAACATACAATCACTTGTTGCCCTAAACTCAAATCAAGCCCCATCAAATTGGCAATAAACAGTGCAGCTGCTGCTTCATACAGTGCCGTACCATCCATATTCAATTGTGTCCCCAATGGAATAACAAAACCTGCTGTTTGAGGACGCACACCTAAATTTTCCTGTGCACATTTCATCGAAAGTGGCATGGTTGCTGAACTAGAACTGGTTGCAAAAGCCGTAATTAACGCTGCTCTCGTCCCCCTAAAGAAGGTGATTGGACTCATTCGCCCAAAAATCCACAACAATAAAGGCAAAACCACAGCCCCATGGAAAATGGTCGTTCCTGTGACTACCGCAGCAAATTCAGCCAAACGACTTAGAATAGAAATATCTTCTGTCGAAATGAGTTTTGCCAATAAGGCAAAAATACCGATCGGTGCGAGTTTCATCACCCACCCCACCATCATCATCATCACTTCAAAAAATTGCGTACTGAGTTTACGAATACTTCTAAACCGCTCACCCCCTTTGACCAATGCCACACCAAGCAATAAGGCAAAGACCACAACTGCCAGCACATTCCCTTCAGCAAAAGCCTTAAACGGATTGATCAGTGTATTTTGAATAAAATTGGTAAAAAATGATGAAGCTGTCAACGTATCGGGGCTTTGATGTTGATTCATTGCATCCTGAAAAAGCGCAATATCAACACCCTTTCCAACCTCAAATAAATGCGCACAACTAATCCCTAAAATCAGCGCCAAAGTCGTTGTCGTCACACAACAGGCTAAGGTAATTTTCCACGTTCGACTCAGTTGTCCACCTGCTTGTAGATTTGAAACACCTACTACAATCGAACTAAAAATCAGGGGAACCAATAGCATTTTTAATAAACCAATAAAAATACTGCTGGCAATGCCTAGACCATAAATACTGGCTTCAAAAAACTGAGTATTCGGAAATTGGTTGAGTAAAAATCCAAACCCAATCCCGAGAATGGCAGCAATTAATATTTGCGTATTTAGGCTCATTTTTGCTTACTGTTATATTTCGATTATTTTGCAATATGCCATTGAAGTTACTTAGAATCGAGCATTTTTTTGTGATCAGCTTAGCTCAAAAATAAAAAAGCCATCTGCTGAGATGGCTTTAGATACATTTTCTCATTCAAGTTTATTGCGTTTCAATCTCACGCATACGCATCAAACCCTCTTGCACCGTACTACACACCAACTCCCCATTTTGCCACATCCGCCCATGACTGAGCCCACGAGAGCTCGCCGTTACGGTTGCATCCATATCGTAGAGCATCCATTCATCTGCTTTCACTGGTTTATGAAAATACATTGCGTGGTCTATACTGGCAATTTGAACACTTGGCGTAAGATAGTTGATCCCATGTGGACGCAATGCTGTGACCATAAATGAATAATCTGAATAAAACGCCACAATCGCTTGATTCAAAGCAACATTATCAGCCAAATGTTTAGGCAATTCACCATAGGTTTTCATATACAGTGCATTGGATGGCGCTTCAGGTTGTGGTTGAAATGGATTACCAATATTAATCGGCTTGATATCCACCTGACGTGGGCGCATAAACGCTGCACGAATATTTTCAGGAATAAAGTTAATCAAGTTTTCTTTTAATTCCTGCTCAGATCTCAACTCCTCTGGCGCAGGATATTCTGGTTCACTGATTTGATAATTCAAACCTTCTTCAGGTGAAGCAAATGACACCATCGCTGAAAATATAGTACGACCATGTTGAATCGCACGAACCTGTCGACTTAAAAAGCTTTTACCATCGCGCAAACGATCAACTTCATAAATAATCGGCGCATTCACATCACCACCATATAAAAAGTAGGCATGTAATGAATGTACAGGTCGATCTGCCGTATATGATGCAGCCATCAGTGCTTGCCCGAGAACTTGTCCACCAAAAACACGCTTACCAACCAAGTTTCGACTTTGACCACGGAAAATGTGCTCTTCTAATTTTTCAAGCGTTAATAGCTCAACAAGTTCTTGGGTTAACGTATTCATAAAAGACCTTTTTTATTCCAATTTACGTCATCATAAATGCCGTAAAATATATGTACTTTAGAGGGTTAACTCTATATTGCCATAAATTCTGAGTGATTCGCTAAAGTTTCATAGACTATATTGTCACATATCGAGTTTGCTATACTCTGCCCAAATACGTTTTAAAATGATTAAAACAACCATTTTTCATGCAAAATGTCTGAAAATGACCTATTGTTTTGTCTTTAAATTATAGAAAATATCGCTTCTTTCATTGACTAATAATGCGATATTCATCATTCGCTAGGAGTATGTATGTCCAAGAGTGGCTTTGGTCAAATGTATCGTCGGCTTTCGAGTAAGCTACTTGACCTTGTGGTAACACCACATGTTCTTGGAGAAGTTCCTACAGAAAACCAAACTTCTGATCATGAAACTCAAGAGAGTTCAACTTCAGAAAATACACATAAGATTACTTGTTATGTTCTGCAAAACTATTCACGTAGTAATGCTTTGGTGGTTGATAGTGAAACTCGCCGTTTAAAGATTGCACCTGCTTTAGATCCATTACTTATTGGCAATCACACAGAAAAAGCAGCGGTTGTATTCTTACAGCAGCAAGATGAAAGCAATTTATTACGTGCTCCGATACATACATTTCCTCCACGACTACTCAGACTAATCGATGCTTTAGATGAAAATCCCAACTTAGATATTGAATTAATCCCTGTAACGGTTCTTTGGGGCCGCTCACCAGATAAGGAAGATTCTTTATTTAAACTCTTGTTTACCGATACTTGGGCAACACCAAGCAAAGTTAAACAATTAATGAATATCGGCGTACATGGTCGTCAATCCTTTTTAGAATTCCATGAAACGAAATCGCTGCGTGAATTGGTGCAATACGCCAAAATTCATCACCCGAATATTTCTCCAGCGACTTATATTACCAACAGTTTAAATGATTATTTAGACCGTCAACGAGAAGTCATTCTCGGGCCTGATTTATCAGATCGCCGTAATGTGATGCAGTCTTTAATCAAAGCACCTGATGTTCAGGATGCGATTCGTAAAGAAAGTATTCGCTCTAAAACCAGCATGATCGAATCTGAGCGTAAAGCCATTGGTTTTGTCAATGAAATTGCTTCCGACTACTCTGCTTCCGCAGTACGTTTTGCTGATATGGCGCTAACCCGCTTATGGACTCAACTTTACGATGGTGTTGAAGTACATAACTTTAGTACTGTTCGTGAGTTGGTCAAAGACTATGAAGTGATTTATACCCCATGTCATCGTAGCCATATTGATTATTTATTATTGTCTTATGTGATTTATAAACGTGGCTTGATGGTGCCGTATATTGCTGCGGGTGATAATTTAAATATGCCGTTTGTAGGTCAATTATTACGTGGCGGTGGTGCATTCTTTATTCGCCGTTCATTCCGTGGTAATGCGCTTTATACCTCTGTCTTTAAAGAATATTTATTTAGTATTTTATCTCGCAACACGCCACTTGAGTATTTTATTGAAGGTGGTCGCTCTCGTACGGGTCGCCTACTTCCGCCTAAAACGGGTATGTTGGCCATGACAGTACATGGGCATTTACGTGGTCGTGCCAAGCCAATCGTATTCATTCCAACATATATCGGTTATGAACGCTTAATGGAAGGTACAACCTATGTTGGGGAAATGAATGGTAAACCCAAAGAATCGGAGTCGATTTGGGGCATCGTTCAGACCTTGAAAAAAATTGAACGTATTTTTGGTAAAGTCCATGTCAATTTTGGTGAACCTGTCTTTTTAGATGATTTACTCAAAGAGCACGGTGCGGACAAGATTAAGATTGAACACAATGATGATCCTATTCCTCAAGAAGTTTCCAATGCAGTTAGCAGTTCAGCGAATGCGATTTTGGAAAATATTAACCGTGCAGTAGTGATCAACCCTGTTTCGTTATTGTCACTGATTTTATTGGCAACACCAAAACATACACTTGATGAAGAAATCTGTATCAAGCAGCTCGATACCTATCGTAAGTTATTGACTGCGCTACCTTATGACAGTCGTACTCAAGTGACACCTCTTTCTGGTAAAGAAATCATTGCTTATGGCTTGAAGTTAAAACTAATTAAACGCGTTCAGCATGTATTGGGCGATATTATCGCTATCGAAGATAATCAAGCCGTTTTACTGACTTATTTCCGTAATAATATTTTGCATGCCTTTGTTTTACCGTCATTGGTTGCAGCCTTAGTTGAACATAACGGTAAAATTAATCTGGCTGATTTAATTAATGTCATTCGTACTCTTTATCCATTCTTAAAAGCAGAATTGTTCTTAAAATGGAAAGATGAAGAAATTAAAGATCAAGTTTGTGAATATGTGAAAGCATTAGCTCAAGCCAATTTAATTTCTGTTGATGACGAAGACTTTATTTACAGTCCAGCGCCAAACTCAGAAGATCATAACCAGCTTGCTGTTTTAGCTGCACCAGTTCGTCAAAGTCTTGAGCGTTATTACATGACTTTAGCTTTGATCACGCAACGTGGTTCCGGAAATATTTCAACCAATCAAGTTGAAGTATTAAGCCACTTGCTAGGACAACGTCTGTCTGTACTGTATGAATTCAATTCACCTGAGTTTTTCGATAAAGCCTTATTCCAAAGCTTTATCAAGGTACTGACCGAGCAAGGGTATATTGGCAAAAATGAAGAAGGCGCAATTGTTTTTGATGAACAATTCCGCAATGTTGCACAGTATGCAAATCTTGTTTTAGATGATGTAACGCTACAAATGCTTCAACACATCACTTCATTTACCGATGAGGAATTGAAAGAAGCTTTAGATGCTGTTGCAGCGCAACAAGCCAAGAAACGTTTAATTCGTAAGAAGAAGTAAATCCAATATTCTTTTTTCTCCTTTCCTGAGGAGAGAAAAGAGTACTATATACTTAAAAAATTTAAAGTTTTTATTAAAACATTATTTTTTATTGGTTAATCGACAAGTTTCATAACATTAAGTTATTACAATAAATTCATTTACCTATTGTTTTTAACTAAAAAATATGAATATATAGAAATAATTCTACAAATAAAAGATAGGGTTCTAAGGAAAAATATATTAGAATTCCTCTGCCTTAAGGGAGAGACAAATGACTATGAAGGCTTTTTTTGAAAATTTTTTAGCAACTTATAAAGCAACTTATGAAATTGAAAAAAAATTACTCATCGAAAAACAAGATGAGCAAATTGATTCGCTTAAAGTTAGTGTAAGTATGGGGCAAAATATTGATGAAAAAAAGCTATTAGAAATAGTTAAAAGATATGTATCGGCTGTAAATCAAGTAAATAATATGAAGACATATACTTATATAACCTCAAATAATCCTATAGATCATTTGATCTATGGCTTCAAAAAGGTTCATTAATAGTAATATATGGGTTTATTATTTCTAATACCTATTTTAGTCTGTGGCTTTTATTTTCTATCAAAAAGCCACTTTCATCGTCATAAGTTTCAAAAATTAGATGGGCAACAATTATACTTAAAATCCGCATTGTTTGGGATCGTTTTTACTACATTGGCATTTCTTTTAACTAGTTGGTTGATAGCTCAGAATAAGTACATCTTATTTGAAGCTATAAATTTAAAGGAAATTAAAACTAACCTTACAAATCAGATTTTAGATTCCTTATATGGAAATCATTCCAACTCTGATGAATCTAAACGCGTTATTTCATTTTATATATTCTTTATTTTTACTTTTATTAATTCGATTATATGTACTTGGATTGGTGTTAAATTATATAAATATTTATTTATTTTGAAAGAATATATAAAAATTACTAATAAATTTTTAAAATTACAATTATTTATTCAAACACTTTCCTTAACAATCTTAAAAATTTTCCCTAAATTACATATATTTAGTACCAAAATGATTCTTGCTTATAAAGCTCATAATACAGGACTTGAATCTATCAAAAAAGAAATTAAAGATCCCTTAAGCAATTTACTATATTCATCAATTTTAGTTAGTGATGATGAATCCCTAAATAACTCTAATAAGCTTTTACTTTTAACCATGAGTGATAGAAAGGTTTATATCGGTCAAATATTAGGATTTGGTAAAGAAGATGAAAGATTTTCCTTAACTAGCGAAACTTTTATTTTTTTACCATATCAAAGTGGTTATAGAAATAAATATGATAAATCAGTTACTATAACAACTTCCTATATCGAGGTAATTAAAAATACAGATAATCTTGATGAAATAACAATCATTTTAAACAAGCTAAATATAATATCAGCTGTTAAATTTGATGAAAAAAGATTTAATTCTATACCTGTTAATAAATAGAGTTAGTATTTAATCATTCATCAAATTCACGCAGACGCTTAATTTCAATCATGAGAATTTTAGCTTATTCTTACTTAATGATATTCAATCAAATACTGTATAAAAATATTTTCACATAAGAACTTACTTTTTATCAAGAATTGTCATGTTGCAACTCAAACCCACTCTCCACCATCCTCTTTGCAAAAATCCTTTTCCCCATCTCCCTCTCACCTTCCAAAACCAACTCAGGCAAACCCAACTCACGTTGAATTTTTAAAATCATTTCATGCAAAGGAATCGGTTGGTTATTCGTACAAATATACGATTTTTCAGTACGTTCCACGTGAAGCAAATGCGCAAGGAAACCAGCCAAATCATCAATATGAATTCGATTAGACCAATGAATATTGGGGTAAGTTTTTGTCGTTTTGGCAAGTTTTTGCATACGTGCAACTGAAGTGCCGTAAATTCCAGTCGGTCTGACAATGACACATTCTTTAGGGTAAGCCCGTTGCCATAATTGCTCCATTTTCAATAACAATCGTCCCTGTTCATCACTTGGAATAGTTTCAGAATCATCATCAATACGTTCTCCATGACTTTCACCATAAACACGTGTGGACGACACGACAATAATTCTTTGAATCGAGTGATCTTGTAAAGCATTCACAATCGGCTGAACAGAATTAACATAGGTTTGCTGATAATTTTCAATTGGACTTTGAGAACTATCACGTGATGGTGCAAGTAGTACATAAACCGCATCAATCGCTTGAACTTGCGACAAATCCAGTTGTTGGATATCCTGAGTGAGATGTTGAGCAAAATCATCATCTTTCAGACTGCGACTCACTGTGGTAATTTGGTGATCTTGTTGAAATAATTGTTTAGCAACACGTTGCGATGTTTTACCATAACCAATAAATAGAATATGCATCAAATGACCTATTCTGCAAAACCGATTTTTAAAAATCAATTTAACCTAAGTTGAGGGGACATGGCTGCCGTCCACCAATTACAAGGGCTTGGCAATGCCGCCGCTGCCTTGCTTGAAAAGCTTAATATTTTCAGCACAGATGATTTGCTGTTTCATTTGCCACGTGACTATGAAGATCGTAGCACGATCATTCCCATGAACCAATTACAAGTTGGTCGCAGCTACCTGCTTGAAGGTATCGTCAAATCGATTGATATGCCACCCGGTAAACGCAAATCGATGGCCATTTTATTGCAAGATGATTTTGGCAAAGTCACTTTACGTTTCTACCATATTTATAAGGCATTGATGGATCGTGCCAAAGCAGGCAATCGTTTAAGAATCTTCGGTGAAGTCCGTGTCGGCGCACGTGGTTTAGAGTTATATCATCCTGAAATCCAACTGATTACTGAGCATACACCGCTTCCAAAAACTCAGCTCACGGCAATCTACCCTGCAACTGAAGGTTTAACACAACCCAAACTCCGTGAATATGTTAAACAAGCTTTAAAACATCATGCCGATGATTTACCTGAATTACTTCCTGAAAAATTCACCAATGGTTATGCCTTAAATCAAGCATTAGAATATATCCATCATCCTCCTGTAGATGCCAATATGTTGCAGCTTTCACAAGGCTCACATCCTGCGCAGCAACGTTTAATTTTTGAAGAATTAGTGGCACACCAAATTAGTTTACTGACACGACGTGCTTTCATTCAGCAAATTGCAGCGCCTTCATTTTTACCCAGTAAAACCTTTGCTAAGCAGCTTTTAGCCAGTTTACCCTTTGAAATGACCAATGCCCAAAAACGTGTTTCCAATGAAATATCCAAGGACTTAAAGCAAAACAAACCAATGCTACGTTTGGTTCAAGGTGATGTAGGTGCAGGAAAAACCTTGGTTGCAGGTGTAGCAGCATGTCATGCCCTAGAAGAAGGCTGGCAAGTCGCTTTAATGGCACCGACTGAAATCTTAGCGGAACAACATTATTTAAATTTTAAAAAATGGTTTGAACCACTGGGTTTAAATGTATCTTGGCTTTCAGGTAAACAAAAAGGCAAAGCCCGTACAGCTGCGGAACTGACCCTAAAAGATGGTACAGCCAATGTGATCGTTGGAACGCATGCTTTATTTCAGGACAATGTTGAATTTGCCAAACTTGGCTTAGTCATTATTGACGAACAGCATCGTTTTGGCGTAGATCAACGCTTAGCTCTACGTAATAAAGGCGTAAACAATACCACGCCACATCAACTGGTCATGACAGCAACACCGATTCCCCGTACCCTCGCCATGTCTGCTTATGGTGATTTGGACACATCTGTGATTGATGAACTTCCACCGGGACGTACACCGATTCAGACTGTGACCATTCCGCTAGATCGACGAGAAGAAGTCCTTAATCGGATTGCCACCAATTGCGCTGAAGGTAAGCAAGCCTATTGGGTTTGTACACTGGTGGAACAGTCAGAAACCTTGGATGCTCAAGCTGCCGAAGCGACCTATCAGGAAGTTAAACAACGCTTTCCACAGCTCAATATTGGCTTAGTTCACGGTAAGATGAAAGCTGATGAAAAACAAACGGTCATGCAACAGTTTAAAGACAATCAATTACAGCTCTTAATTGCAACCACTGTAATTGAAGTGGGTGTAGATGTGCCTAATGCATCCATTATGGTGATTGAAAATGCTGAGCGTTTAGGGCTTTCTCAATTGCATCAATTACGTGGACGAGTGGGTCGAGGTGCGACAGCAAGTTTCTGCGCCCTACTCTATAAAAATCCGTTATCACAAAATGGACAGGAACGTTTACGGATCATGCGTGAAACCAATGATGGTTTTATCATTGCAGAAAAAGATTTAGAAATTCGAGGACCGGGTGAGCTACTCGGCACTAAACAAACGGGGGATATGGGTTTTCGTGTTGCCAAGTTAGAACGTGATGACCATTTACTCAATCAAGCACATTATGTGGCTGCTCAAGTCTTAAAAGACTATCCTGAAAATGCAGAAGCTTTACTCAAACGATGGTTACCTGAAGCACCGAGGTATGCATATGTGTAGTGTCACAACCCTATCAGTTTTGAGTAAATGTATTTTCATCATCAAAATATAAAAAGCTCCTCCCTTTGAAAAAAGAGAGGTTGAGAGATTACATCTATAAATAAATACCAAATAAACATCATTGAAAATAATACGGATTTGTATTTTCGATTTAAATAGCGATAAATAACATTGCGCTCAAATCACAACTATGCAAAATTAACGCTCAATAAAAATAATAAAGCGAATTCTATGCTCCAATTGATCAATCAACTCCTTCACAAAGGCATGCAAAGCATTTCCCCTTGCCTACTTTGTGGCATCGACCAACAACAAACTCATTCACTTTGCACAGATTGTTGGAACCATTTGCCGTGGTACAAACAACACATTGAAAGGCATCAACAGAATATTTTATGCGCACATCACTATAGCTTTCCAATCGATCGGGTCATTCAAACTTATAAATATGAACAACAGTTACACTATCAAACCTTACTCGCCCACAGCCTATTAAATTTGAGACTCCCCAAAGTTCAAGCCATCGTCCCAATGCCGATTTCTACAGAACGCTTAAAAGAACGTGGCTATAACCAAATGTTGATCATTGCCAAAATGATGGCAATAGAACTCAAAATACCTGTGTGGCAACCTGTCATTCGTGAAGCACAGCATTCACAAAAAGGCTTGAGTCGTATAGAACGATTAGAAAATATCGAACAACAATTTCAAATCATCCGAACTGAACGAAGAAAATATAAAAAAGTGTTAATTATTGATGATGTTGTAACAACAGGTAGCTCAGTTCATGCCTTAAAGCAAGCACTCGAAAACTTAGGCTGTCAGCAAGTACATACCGCTTGTATCGCAGCTGCAAAGTAATTAAAAAAGTCCTCTCTTAAGGAAGAGAGTGAGAGAGGGATCTTAAATACTTCACTCCCTTTTGGGAAAGGTTGAGAGGGATCTTAGATACTTCTCTGCCTTTGGAAGGAATTGAGAGAGGATTTAAACACTTCTCTCCCTTTGGGAGAGACTGAGAGAGGAAACTTAAACACTTCTCTCCCTTTGGGAGAGACTGAGAGAGGAAACTTAAACACTTCTCTCCCTTTGAGAGAGACCGAGAGAGGGAACTAAAATACCTCTTTCCCTTTTGGGAAAGACTGAGAGGGATCTTAAACACTTCTCTCCCTTTGGTAGAGACCGAGAGAGGGATCTTAAACACTTCTCCCCTTTTAGGAGAGACTGAGAGAGGGATCTTAAATACTTCTCTCTGGGAGAGATTGAGAGAGGGTAATTATGCAAGAATTTGCTTACACCACGGAATCACCACTTCTTTCGTTAATGGTGCAAGTAAAGTCTGATCATCATCTAAATTAATCCATTTCATTTCCGCAATTTCAGCATCAATCTTAGGTACTTGATTTAAATCAACTTGATAGACATAACTCACCAATTGATGATCGGCTTCATTGGCAGCCTGTGTTTCAAACCGACCAATAAACTGTTGAATGGTGGCTTTGACACCAATTTCTTCATGAATTTCACGAAGCATAGTTTGTTCAGGCAGCTCATTCACTTCAAGCTTTCCACCCACTTGCATAAAAAATTGGGTATTTTTCTTTCTCACCAATAACAATTGATTTTGTTCATTCAAAATCACTGCGGCGGCAACGGTAATCACATTCATATTTTATTAAAACAAATTTAAACACAATATATTGTGCCATTAATAAAATTAAAACAATATATTGTGTTAATAGCAAATATCGATATCAGCTTCAGATTATTTAGCCAAACTTCTTATCTGCTTGATCTAGCTTTACCAATTCCTCACGGTCTTTAACGCCCCATTTCGGTTCAGGTGCTTGATAATTTTCAAACTTATTTAAAATCTCTTCAATAGATGCAGACTGAATCAGTTGATCAGTAAAACGTGCCTTAGAGAAACCTTTATCCGTAGTGAGTTGAATAAATTTAAGTAAATCATCATAGAAACCATCAACATTTAAAAATGCACATGGTTTTAAATGAATCCCCAATTGCGCCCAAGTCCATTGTTCAAAAATTTCTTCAATCGTTCCCGCACCGCCGGGTAAAGCAATAAATCCATCGGATAATTCAGACATTTTAGTTTTGCGTTCATGCATATTTTTGACAATATACAATTCCGTTAGGTCAGGATGAGCCAGTTCACGATCGACTAAGCCTTGAGGAATAACCCCCAAAACTTGACCACCTGCGGCCAATGCACTGTCTGCAACAATGCCCATTAAGCCAGAACGACCACCACCATAAACCAAGGTTTTACCTTGTTTGGCGATAGTTTCACCAGTCAGTTGGGCAATATTGGCAAAGATGGGATCTGAACCTAAAGAAGAACCACAGAAAATAGCAATAGAATTCATAAATTTAACCTAATTTTAATTTTGTCATGCTACAGTGACACATGAACAATTCAGATTTTTTTTGCAAAAGAACGATGTAATCAGTGTTTTTCCTGAAATCCTTGTCTAAAATACACACATCGATTTAACACTACAGCGCAAGGGAGAAAAGACACTATGCTTGAAGCCTTTTACGCCACTGAGCGCGGTAGCTTGGAAGATGCAACCATTAATGGAGGATTTGACCTACACCCAGAATTGGTGTGGATTGATCTCATCGCACCTTCACAAGAAGAACAAGAGTGGGTATTGGATGCTTATGAACAAAACTTACCCACGCTCAAATCTCTAGAAGATATTTCCTCGTCTGCACGATTTTACCGTGATGATGATGGTATTTTACATATCAGTACGTATTTTTTAACGAAAAATAAAAACTATCAAGTTGAAGGCGACGCTGAAGATTCTTCAAATATGTTAGCAACTGTTCAAACTGTTGCATTCATTTTACATAAAGACCGCTTATTCACACTTCGTGGTGAAAAACTGGTTGCTTTCCGTGCCTTTCGAGCACGTGCTCGACGTAATGACTACGATATTGAATATAAAGACCCCACGTGGATTCTTTTAGGTTTACTTGAAGCAAAACTGGATGAGCTTGCGGATATCTTGGAAGATATCCACAAGGACTTGGAATTATACTCAACAGAAGTACTCAACGTTCGCCATCGTGAAATGATTCTAGACCTAGATGACATGATTACCCGTTTAGCGCAAAAGGAAGACGTTTTAGGAAAAGCGCAACTGTGTTTAATTGATCTACGTCGTGTTTTAACATTCCTATCACGTCCTCGTGCTTTGGGCAGTCATATCTACGATGCAGATATACGAGAGCTCAGTGAAGATGTGCGTTCTCTTGTAGAACATGATGCATTCTTATTCCAAAAGGTTCGATTCTTATTAGATACAACCTCTGGGTTCATTAATACCGAACAGAACGATACGATTCGTCGATTCTCTATTTTACCCAGCATGCTTGCGCCTCCAATGTTAATTGCCAGTATTTACGGCATGAATACTGAAGTATTACCTTTTGCGCATGGGACAACCAGTTTTTATATTGTGATTACCATACTTATTGCTTTTTTTGTTGGGCCACTGGTTTACTTTAGATGGAAAAAATGGATTTGAGCGAATTTTAACGTATTACCTCAAAGCAATACGCAAGAAATGTATGGTATTTAATAACTGTGTACTTCAAAGCAATAAAAAAGCACCCTTAGGTGCTTTTTTATTGCTATGTCAATGATTTAAATAATTTTTAAATCATCTTGTAAATGACAGGCTTGAATGATTTTCATCATCTTTTCAGGAACCGCCTTCAATTGTAGACCTTGCGTATTTGGGGTATGACGCAACCATTGCACCAATACAGATAAAGCCAAGGTACTGCCATTTTCAAGCTGAGCCAAATTCACAGTGATTGGGAAATTTTTTTCATTTCGAATAACCTTTAAACCATTCAAATAATAGTTTTCAGCATTCTCATAAGCGATCTTACCGCTCACATGTAATTCCTGATCTCTAAATTCAATCATTCACTACTACCTATCTAACTGATCTTACTTCTTATTCACCGCAGCATCTGCATCAGGTTTGAACGTTGCAATTGCTTTATCAATATTACCGCCATTACGCTGTACGTTAGCAGCAAACTGGTTACGGAACTGTAGACCTAAATCGATACCCGATACGTTCAAATTACGTACTTTCCATTGGTTACCGACATCAGACAATTGGAAAGATACAGGAATCTTTTCGCCTTTGTTATTGAAGTCAATCGTAACCACAGGGAATTTACTATTGGTCGCTTTATAAGGGCGCATTGAATAGGTCTGGCTTGAGTACTTAGCAAAAGCAGAACCATAATTCTCAATTAAAGTATTACGGAAGTTCTGTTCAAACTGCGCACGTTGTGCAGGAGTACTTGCATTTGCATAAGTACCCATGACAATACGAGTAAATGCTTGACCATCGACATAAGGATCAAGATTTTGACGTACAATCGCTTTGATCGTTGCAGGATTTTGTAATTTACCTTGATCAGCTTTTAAACGGCTAATTAAACCATCCGCTACACGCTTAACAAATGCTGGTGGTGCTTCTGCAGGCGCAGCTTGAGCTGCTGTTACAACCATTGTTGCCAATACACTTGCAGCGAAAGTTTGTTTAAAAAGCATATTCATTTAAATCACTCCTCTAATGCTTATTCGACAAATGATGTCTGAGCATCAGTTGTTTCGGTTGTTGCAGCTTCATCTTGAGCTTTTGAAGAGTCAGAAGATGATTTTCCTGCGCCACCCGTAATAAATTTGGTAATTAAGTCTTCAAGATCCATTGTACCTTGAGTATTGGCAATACTCTCACCACGCTTGATGTAACTGATTCCACCGCCTGGTACAATTTTCAAATACTTCTCGCCCAAAAGACCATTTGTAGCAACCATTATGTAAGCATCTTCATCAATATTGGTGATGGATTTCATGTTACTCAACAGTTGCTGTTCCATTTCTTTTTGTTTCTGAGGTGTCGCCGCTTGATAATCCGCACTGTAACGCAAATCACCCAAAGTATTCTCTTTTACTTTCTCCAACTGTTCTGCATTAAAAGAAGTCAGAGAACCATCTAAATCAAAATGAACCGTTGCTTGGCGTGTGACTGGATCAAGTGTAATCGATTCAACTTGTCCAATTTTGACTCCGCTCATGGTCACTTTCGCACGTGGTTTTAAACCATTGACATTGTCAAAAGTTGCAGACATTTCATAGCTATCTTTAAGATTTGTACCGACCAATCCACTCACTTTCATTGCCAAGAAAAATAAAGCAATACCGAAAATGATGACAAAAACACCTACGGCCAGCTCACTTGTACGTGATTTCATTAAACACCTCCGAACATGACCGCAGTCAACACGAAATCAAAACCTAAAACACATAACGATGAATACACAACAGTACGTGTCGTAGATGTTGCGATACCTTCAGATGTCGGTTCACAGGCATAGCCTTGATACACCGCAATCCAAGTACAAATTAAAGCAAAAACAAAACTTTTAATGATCGTCCCATTCAGTACATCTTTCATAAACTGTGTACTGCTGAGAATACCACTCCAATAAGAACCTTCGTCAGCGCCAAGAAAATCAACACCAACCATTTTACCGCCCATAATACCAATCGCAGCAAAAATCACAGACAGCATCGGCAAGCTAATGATACCCGCCCATAAGCGTGGTGAAACCACACGTTTTAATGGATCAACACCAATCATTTCCATACTGGAAAGTTGCTCAGTGGCTTTCATTAACCCGATTTCAGCAGTTAAGGCTGATCCAGCTCGACCTGCGAAAAGTAAAGCTGCGACTACAGGTGCAAGTTCACGTAATAATGTTAAAGCAACCGCAGCGCCTAACATGGCTTCACTACCAAACGTGACCAAAATGTTATACATCTGTAGTCCGAGTACTGCACCAATAAACAAACCAGACACAGCAATGATCAGTAGTGATAACACACCTACGCGATACATTTGATATATAAACAATTTCACGCCTAAAAGCGTAGGCATTGAAAATAAAATACGCAGCAACATTGTTGTTGCAACGCCAATTCCCTGAACACGTTCTAGAACGCGTCTACCTAATAAGGCAATAGCATTCATGAACCAACCTCATTACTTAAATAGGCTTGATGACTAAATTGATAATCCACAGGGCCTTCTATAGAGCCTGTTAAAAACTGACGAACAAATGGTGATGCATGGTTTCTTAATTGTTCAGGTGTACCTTCGCCCTGAACTTTACCTTCTGCAACCACATAGATGTAATCGGCAATTGAAAGTGTTTCATCAACATCATGCGATACAATAATCGTTGTCAAATCTAAAGCTTCACGTAATGAACGAATTAAACGAGACAAAACCCCCATCACAATCGGGTCTTGACCTGCAAAAGGCTCATCATACATGATCAAATCTGGATCTAAGGCAATCGCTCTAGCCAATGCTACACGTCGATTCATACCACCCGAAAGCTCAGCTGGCATTAACTTTTCAGCACCACGTAAGCCAACAGACTCCAGTTTTAAAGCCACCAGTTCTGCAATTAAATTTTCAGGTAATTTGGTATGCGCACGAATTGGAAACGCCACATTTTCATATACAGACATGTCTGTAAATAATGCACCACTTTGAAATAACATTCCCATACGGGCACGAGCTGCAAACAATTCATTACGTGACATCGACGCAATATTTTTGCCATCAAGCATCACTTGACCAGCGTCTGGAGTAAGTTGACCACCAATCAATCGTAGTAAGGTAGTTTTACCTGTTCCAGATGGCCCCATAATTGCGGTAATCTGTCCACGACGAATCTGTAAATTCACATTATCATAAATAATGCGTTCACCTCTGTTAAAGCTTAAATTCTTAACCTCGATTAAAGCTTCTGTTTCGGCATGATTTTGCTTATTCATAGCTGAACATTTTCCTGCATTTATCAGCCCACATACTATACTCTTAAATACGTATATTTATGTAATTAAAAGATAATGGAATAGATGAAATTCATTACTTAAGTGATCGTAAATTTATTTTTTATAGTTTTACTTTTTTATTTTTTTAGTTCAAATAACAAAAAATACTTAACCTGAGATTAAACCATAGATTAAGTAGCCGATGTTAGAAACCACCAAAATCGAAAAGATGTATGACATCACCATACCAAGCGTTAAATTTTCCTGATGTGAATTCATATTTTTATAACTCATATTTCTCTATTTAACTTAAAAGTTTGATCAATTACACATTTTTATTTTAACAAATATTCTTGAACTTGCAATAAAAAAACCAGTCCGAAGACTGGTTTTTACTTAATTTTATTTCATTAGTCGTTAAATTTGCGACGTGGACGGTCAGCGTTAAACTCACGCTTTGGACGATCTTCACCACCGAACGAACGCTTAGGACGATCTTCACCACCAAAAGTACGTTTTGGACGATCATCGCCAAAAGAACGTTGTGGACGATCACCAAAACCACCTTCACGACGTGCTGGACGGTCACCAAAATCACGTTTTGGACGATCACCGAAGCTACCTTCGCGACGTGGTTTATAGTCTACGCTATTACCACGGTTGTCATCATTTGAGTTAAAACGAGGCTTGTCATTAAAACCACCTTCACGACGCGGGCGATCATTGTCGAACTCACGACGTGGACGATCTTCGCCACCGAATGAACGCTTAGGACGGTCTTCAAAACCACCTTCACGACGTGGGCGATCATTGTTGAACTCGCGACGTGGACGATCTTCACCACCGAATGAACGTTGTGGACGGTCAGCATAACCACCTTCACGGCGTGCTGGACGATCACCAAAATCACGCTTAGGACGATCATCACCATAAGATGGACGGTCACCACGAGGTTTGTCATCATAGCTACGACGTGGACGGTCATCACCACCTTCACGGCGTTTGAAGTTTGATTCACCTTCAAAACGACGACCACCGCCGAATCCGCCACGACCGCCATCACGACGACCACCGCCATTGCGACCACGACCACCATCACGACCACCACGTGCAGGAGGTGGAGATGGCTCTAAACCTTCAATTTCAGAAACACTTAAACGTGCATCTAAATAATCTTCTAAAGCACGGATTTTACCGCGTTCACGGTAAGTCGCTAAAGTAATTGCTTTACCAGTACGACCCGCACGACCTGTACGACCAATACGGTGTACATAATCTTCATTCTTCATCGGAAGACCGAAGTTAATTACGTGAGAAATCGTTGGTACGTCAAGACCACGAGCAGCTACGTCTGTAGCAACCAGGATTTTTGCACGGCCTTCACGAATGCTACGTAAACGACGGTTACGTACAGTTTGTGGCATAGCACCATGAAGTGCTACAACTGAAAGACCTGCTTCTGCAAGCTCTTCAGCAAGCATGTCTGTATCTTCTTGAGTTGAAGCAAATACAACAGCCTGATCTACATCTTCTTCACTTAACCAATGCGTAAGCAATTTTTTCTTATGCTCAAAACCATCAGTCCAATGTAAAGTTTGGGTAATGTCAGTATTTGTAGAATGACCTGTTTCAATTGCAATACGTTGTGGATCATTCATCATGCGTTCAGCAAGATTAATAATACGTGGTGCAAATGTTGCAGAGAACATTAATGTTTGTTTACGGTTTAATGCTAAATCACTGATCGCTTCTAAGTCTTCAGAGAAACCTAGATCAAGCATACGGTCAGCTTCATCAACAATTAAAGCATCAACTGAATCAAGTTTAATTTGACGACGGTTGACAAGATCAAGTAAACGACCTGGAGTCGCAACAACAACTTGTGCACCTTTTAATTGTTGGATTTGCTTACCAAAAGGCATACCACCCATGATAGCAGCAACACGTACACCTTTCATATGGCGTACAAATGCAATTGCATCTTGACATACTTGTTGTGCAAGTTCACGAGTCGGTGAAATAACTAAAATGTTTGGTTGAGTTACTGCTTTCATACGTTCTTTAAAAGGTACAAAAGTTTCTTGACCAGCTAAAGCGTTTAACGTTGGAAGTAAGAATGCAGCAGTTTTACCAGAACCTGTTTGGCTTGATACAAGAAGGTCTTTACCTTCTAAAGCCGCAGGAATAGATTGTTCTTGAACGGGAGTAGGCGTAGTAAAGCCAAGTGATTCAAGTGCTTTCTGTAGTGATTCGTCTAAAGAAAATTCAGCAAAAGTTTTGCTCATAGAGATATTCACCCTAATGTGGGTGCTCCATTAATATATGGTCTGATGGACATCGGCAAAAAGCGGCACAGCAATAATCGCTGAAAATATAGAATCAGCGGCGATCCGAGAACGACGATGCGTATAACGCACATTTGATTACAGCCGCAACCTGAAGGAATCGCTTAAGCGATTGGGTGGGGCGCGAAATAATGTCCTCTCTTTTGGACCGGACGCGCATACACAATATAGAAGAGAAATGTTCAGGTAATGAACGAAATTTAGTGCGTGCGCGGAGTATAGCAGAATTTTAAATAATGTCACTAAGTTTTAGTGTTTTATATAAATATTTTCAAAAAACTATCCAAACTAAAAAATTATCTTATTAAAATTCAATATTTTGATTATAAAAATAAATCAAATTATTTTACTAATGAATAAAGTAGAGTATTTATAAATAAAAAGATATGACCGAGATTAGAATAAATAGACTTCTTACATATGTCAGCTTGTGAAAAAATTAATTCATAATGGGAGTTCCCTCTCCTTTATAAAGGATGAGCGTTATTACGCGCAAGAGGGAGAGGATTTATATGAACTCCCCTCATCCTAACCTTCTCCATGAGCCATATATGGTGCAAGAGAAGGAACTTTCAATTTGTAATTCTATTACTACCATATTTAAAGAAGGGGCTAAGGAAGCTAAAGAGGGTTTTCAATAAAAAAGCCCTCATTCACATGAAGGCTTTTTAAAACTCAATCTGCTGAAATTATAAATTACTTCGCAGCTTCACCCCAAGCAGGAACAACTTGTTGCATCAATGGCTTTAACATTTTCATAGAACAAGCGATCACTTGACCATTTTCCATAGAATCTGTACCACCACGTGCATCAACCACAGTACCGCCCGCTTCTTTTACAATGAGTTCGCCAGCAGCGATATCCCAAGGTTTTAAACCCAGTTCAAAATAAGCATCAAAACGGCCCGCTGCAACATAAGCTAAATCTAAGGCTGCTGAACCTGAACGACGGTATTGTGCACCCGCTTCAGTAACGTTTAACAATGAGTCAAAATGGTTTTTCGCATAAGAAACAATTTCACCATTACGTTTTGCACGGTAAGCATGACCTACAGCCATAAACGTATTTTCAAGGCTATCTTTAACATTTACACGAATACGGCGTTGATTCAACATTACACCACGACCACGGCTAGCAGAGAATAACTCATCTTTCACAGGGTCATAAATAACACCGTGTTGAGTTACACCTTTATGTTGAACAGCAATAGAGACACAGAAATGAGGGAAACCATTGATAAAGTTTAAAGTACCATCAAGCGGATCAATCACCCAACACCAATCAGCGTCGTGGCCTTTACCTTCTTGTAGTCCAAATTCTTCACCAAGGAAGCTGTGATTTTTATAACTTTTACGAAGCGTATCAATCGTTAATTGCTCGATGTAACGGTCTACACGAGTCACAGGGCCATCGATACCTTTTTCTTCGACTTGCAGATCGAGTTTATGACGATTTTGATGCGCTTTTAAAAGCTCTTGACCAACTAATTGAGCCGCACGCGCAGCCATCACCACCATAGGTTCCATTGAACACCCACTACAAATTTGAAGATACTGATAAAGAATAATGCATAAAAGCCCCAACATTTTAGCAAATATTGAGGCTTTTAGGGAAATTTTGTTTCTAAAATTTTACAATTTGAATTTTTACAGTCAATTAAACTGTCTGAACAAGTTTCAACCATGCCTGTTCGATTGAATTTTGAATACCATCTGCATCCAATCCACAATCTCTTAACATTTCAGCATGAGTTGCTTGAGCTAAAAACGCATCAGCTAAACCCAAATTTAAAATCGGTTTTACAATTTGAGCCTGTGCAAGGAATTCATTGACTGCACTGCCCGCACCTGCCATAACTGCATGCTCTTCAACCGTGACAAATAAACTGGTTCGATCCGCTAAATCACCAATCATTTGCTCATCCAGCGGTTTCACAAAACGCATATTCACCACACGAATTGCAATATCAAGCTGTGAAGTGAGTTGTTTTGCAGCATCCAATGCAGGTTGAACACGGCTACCAAAAGCTAAAATGGTAATGCTTTCATCATGTTCAGTGTTCAATTCTAACAATAGTTCTGCTTTACCGATTTCAAGTTCAATCAGTTGTTGTTGAATTTCCACACCTAAGCCATTACCACGTGGGTAACGTACAGCTGTCGGCCCTTTATGTAAGTAAGCTGTGTGTAACATTTGACGGCATTCATTTTCATCTTTTGGTGCCATAATCACCATATTCGGTACGGTTCGCATGAATGCATAATCATATGCACCCGCATGGGTTGGCCCATCTTCACCAACCAAACCCGCACGATCAATACCAAACGTCACATCTAAATTTTGTAAAGCAACATCGTGAATAAGTTGATCATAACCACGTTGTAAGAATGTAGAATATATAGCGACAACAGGCTTTAAGCCTTCACACGCCATACCCGCCGCCAAGGTCACTGCATGTTGTTCTGCAATAGCAACATCAAAGTAGCGTTCAGGGTATTGTTTTGCAAATTGTACCATTCCAGAACCTTCGCACATGGCTGGCGTAATGGCTAACAACTTATTATCGAGTGCAGCTTCATCACAGAGCCATTGTCCAAATACATCTGAATATTTCGGCGCTGTTTTGATCGGTTCAGCTTTTGCAGGCGCTGTATTTAATTTGCTAATCGCATGATATTTAATTTGATCTGCTTCAGCAGGTGCAAAGCCTTTGCCTTTCACCGTATAGATATGAATCAGGCGTGGCCCTTTACGCTTTTTAAGCGCATTGAATACTTGTACCAATTGCTCAACATCATGCCCATCAAACGGACCAAAATAATCAAAACCAATCGCTTTAAATAAGTTATCTGCTGCATCGGTTGCAGATTGATGTAAGCGTGAGGTGTAATTCCACTCAGGATGATCTTGAATAAAAGCTTGACCTTGTTCGTCAATATTAACGAACTGCCCTTGCTCCCAAATCGAAGCCAAATGTTTAGCAAAACCGCCTGTACTGCATGAAATAGACATATCATTGTCATTCAAGACGACCATCAAATCGGCATCGTGTGCCACGGCATCGTTCATGGCTTCAAAAGCCATACCCGCAGTCATTGCACCATCACCAACAATTGCCACAACATCGCATGGATTTTGTTGATAACGACGTGCCAAAGCCATACCTAAACCTGCTGAAATTGCAGTAGAAGAATGACCAACACCAAAAGTATCAAATTCAGATTCATCACGTGCAGGAAAAGCAGCTAAACCATTTTTTGAACGAATCGTGGTTAATTGCTCACGGCGACCTGTCAACACTTTATGCGGATAAGCTTGATGACCTACATCCCAGACCAAACGATCATCGGGTGTATTAAAACAATAATGTAATGCAACAGTAAGCTCGATAACGCCAAGGTTTGCACCAAAATGCCCACCACTTTGTCCAGCAGCATACAAAATAAATTGACGTAACTCGTCTGCAACTTGTGCCAATTGGCTTTGCTCGAGTTGACGTAATTGTTGAGGATGATTAATCGCATCCAACAATGGCGTAACAGGACGTTGACTAGGTATTTCGGTATACAACATATGTGGCAAAGCCTTCTAAAGCCTGGCAAATCTAAGCTAGGTACACGGGTTAGCATGATCGTGAAATCGAATCATATCACATTCAATCAGCCACATTTATAACGATGCGTCACAGAACAATATTGAATGCGACAAGTGTGCTCGTAAATTAGATTATCCTGAATAATCTATCTATATATCAACTATTATCGTTTGCTTTATACAAAAAAGAAATTTTTAAAGCAAACTTATACTTAAAAACTTGTTTTACAATTCTACCAATGCCCGAGCATTACGCTATACTTTAACCAATTTCTAAACAAATAATGGAAGATTCTGTGTCAATCGCGTTTGTTGCCACTTCAAATTTACCCACTGCTTATGGTGAATTTAAAATTTCTGTATTTCAGGATCCCCAAACAGGCGAAGAGCATATTGCTCTTTCTAAAGGTTTGGAAACTGCTCCCACTCAACCAGTATTGGTCCGTATTCATTCAGAATGTTTAACGGGAGATGCCTTCGGTTCGTTAAAATGTGATTGCGGCCCACAATTACACAACACTATGAAAATGATGAATGATGCAGGTCAAGGCGTGATTTTATATTTACGTCAAGAAGGGCGTGGTATTGGTTTAACCAATAAAATCCGTGCTTATGCATTACAAGATCAAGGGCATGATACTGTAGATGCCAATTTATTATTAAACTTACCTGCTGATGCACGTACTTATGATATGTGTACCATCATGCTCGATCAATTACAGGTTAAACAAGTCAAGCTGATTACCAATAATCCGTTGAAATTAAAAGCGTTAACTGATTTAGGGATTGATGTTGTTGATCGTGTTCCTTTGACTGTCGGTTTAAATAAATTTAATGAAGATTATTTGAAAACCAAACATGAGCGTATGTCGCATATGTATGAAAAAGATGATTTTTGAGAATAAAAAAAGCGATATAGTTTTAAAATACATGATCTAAAAATATTAAATCCTCCCCCAACCCTCCTTTTCTAAAGGAGGGGGCTTCAACAGAGTAAATTGAATTCACTACAGTCAAAAATAGAATCAAACCGTCATCGAGAAAATCTGTGTTTCAGGTTTTCTACGCTTTAAGCGTAAATCAAAGGCCATACAAATATTACGAACAAAAGGCTTTCCTTGTTCGGCAATCACAATACGATCTTTTTCAATCTGCAATAAACCATCTTGTTGCATCTCGACTAACTGCTGAATCACTTCTGCACGCTCAGGAAAATCCATCGCTTGTTCTGACCAAGAGGTTTCAAAAGTACACATCAAGTTTAAAATATGCTTACGGATTTTTAAATCTTCTGCATCTAAAACATGCCCTTTAAAAACAGGAATTTCATTATTTTCAAGGCGAGCATAATAGTCTTCTAAGACCTTTTCATTTTGAGCAAAGCTATACCAACTATCACTAATCGAAGATACCCCCAAACCAATCATCACTTGGGTTTTAGACGAGGTATAACCCATAAAATTACGATGTAAACTACCCGTTTTAAATGACTGATACATCCCATCATGCTCTAAAGCAAAATGATCCATGCCAATTTCATGATAACCATGCGCCAACAGTTTTTTCTTTCCTTCCTCATACAAAGTACGTTTCAGATCATCTTTTGGAACATCATAATCTTTAAAACCACGTTGACCATTGCCCTTAATCCAAGGCACGTGCGCATAGCTATAAAAAGCCAAACGATCAGGCAATAAACTGTTGGTTAAATCAATGGTTTTTAATACATCTTCCAAGCTTTGAAATGGTAAGCCAAAAACCAAATCATGGGAAATGGATTGATACCCCATTTCTTTTGCCCACTTTGTGACATTTGCTACATGTTCAAATGGTTGAATACGGTGAATCGCTTTCTGCACATTCTCATTATAATCCTGCACACCATAACTGACACGGCGAAATCCTAATTCATATAAGGCTTGTAAATGTGCTTTGGTGGTATTATTTGGATGACCTTCAAAACTGAATTCATGTCCTTCCGCTATGCTTGCTTTGGCTAAAATACCCTGAATCAGTTGCTGCAAATGTTCAACTGAAAAAAATGTCGGTGTCCCACCGCCCAAATGTATTTCTTTAATTTGCGGAGTATCACCCAATAACTGACAATATAATTCCCATTCTTTTAATACGGCCTGAATATAAGGTTGTTCAACCTCATGGCGTTTCGTTACTTTTTTATGACAGCCACAAAAAGTACATAAACTTTCACAAAAAGGTAAATGGATATATAAGCTAATACCTTCTGTTGTATTTGACTCATCAAATGAACGCTTTAAGCTTTGTTTCCATTGTTGTACCGAAAATGAGGCTTCATCCCAATAAGGAACTGTTGGATAACTGGTATAACGAGGACCAGCAACATTGTATTTCTGTATGAGGGAACAACTCATATTCATGACTTAAGGCTCAACTAACATCAATTTTTCTTCAGTAATCAAATCAATGATTTCTTACGCAACCTATTGTGCTGAGCTTATCGTTTGAATTCAACCTAGCGAAATGATCGGAATTCCAACAGCATTTTCAAAATTTAGAATAGATTTTCAATGAGTTGTCACCAATACCACCACTTTTCAGCAATCTACTTAATTTTTTGACCAATTTATGTTTTGATGTATATAGCCTTCCCTGCCCCCTATTTAGAGGACTGTCATGCAGAACCCGACTTCAGCAGATATTCAACGCGTCCGTGAATTTCTTATCGATTTACAAGCACGTATTTGTTCAGCCTTAGAACAACAAGAAAAATTAGGTGGTGGTACAGCAACTTTTGAAGTCGATGACTGGCAACGTCCTGAAGGTGGTGGTGGTCGCTCACGTGTCTTACAAAATGGCACAGTGATCGAAAAAGGTGGCGTGATGTTTTCTCACATTAACATTTCTAAATTACCTGCCTCGGCGACTGAACGTCATCCCAATATTGCTGGAGCGAAAGCGCAAGCTATGGGGGTTTCACTGGTTATTCACCCGCGCAATCCCAATGTTCCAACCTCGCATGCCAATGTTCGTTTATTTGTTGCTGAACCTGAAGGGCAAGATCCAATTTGGTGGTTTGGTGGTGGTTTTGACCTCACGCCTTTTTACCCAAATGATGAGGATGTTTTGGCATGGCATCAAACAGCTGCTGAGCTTTGCGCCCCATTTGGTGAAGATATTTATGCAAAACATAAACAATGGTGTGATGATTATTTCTATTTAAAACATCGTGATGAACAGCGTGGTGTAGGTGGATTATTTTTTGATGACCTAAATCAATGGGACTTTGAAAAATGTTTTGAATATATGCAAGCGGTGGGAAATGGTTATTTAAAAGCCATCACCCCAATCTTTCAAAAAAATCAAAATAAACCACATACTCAAGCTCAACGTGACTTCCAGTTGTATCGCCGTGGTCGCTATGTCGAATACAATTTAGTGTATGACCGTGGTACGTTATTTGGTCTACAAACAGGTGGTCGTATCGAATCGATTCTGGTGAGTATGCCACCGCTTGCAGCATGGTCATACCGTCCTGAATGGGATGAAAATAGCCCTGAAAAGCGTTTAGTCGAATATTATCTCAAACCTCACAATTGGCTTGCTGAACTATCCTAAGTCAAAAACATGCTATTTATTGCGAATGATCAAATTTTCGCACTATTCACGCTCAATTTTATCTCAAAGCTAAGCTTTTAATAAGTTTAGCTTTTTCTTATTTTCCTATTTTTAGAAAGATTTACTCACAATTAATAATGAGAATAAATCACAATTAGTCTGCTTTTTAATTTTGTTTTAACTTAAATTTGTTTACTATACGAAACTTAAAATTTTCTTAATTTTTTATTTAGTTTCTATTTTATTTTAGTTTCTATCTTATAAATTATTTAATTGATTTCCCACCTTATACTCGAGGTTGAGTAATGAAAAATTTACTAGAGAATCATAAAGTTATAGTATCATTAACTGTGCTTTTTTTATTAATCTGCTCAATTACTGTGACGATCATATCCAATGACAACCTTTCTGACAGTATTTCAATTACCTCAAGTATCATACTTTCTATCGGCTTCCTCGTAATTTTTGCAATGATTTTCTTAGACTTTTTAGAATCCATTTGCAACCCTTGATCAAAGAACCGCCTGAATAAATTAAAATACCTAAAATAAAACGGATAAAAATACGATAAAACTTTACTCAGTTTTTTTTGTTGAGCCCGTCATTTTCACGTATATTGTTGCCACATTCTAGCTAGATCAATACATGGACATGTGGCATGAGCAAACAATTCGCAGTTATTGGCAACCCAATTGAGCATTCTCGTTCACCTGAATTACACCATGCCTTTGCAGCCAAAACGGGGGTTGATCTCAATTATGTCAAACGTCTTGCCCCTTTAGATGGCTTTGAAAGCAGTGTAAAAGCATTTTTTGAGCAAAATGGTCTGGGTATGAACGTTACTGTTCCTTTCAAAGAGCAAGCTTTTGCCCTATGTCAACAACTTACAGAACGTGCCAAAATAGCCAAGGCAGTCAACACACTATGGATGGAAAATGGTGTACTTCATGGCGATAACACCGATGGTCAAGGTCTCGTAGATGCGATCAAAGCCTTAGATTGGGACTTAAAACAAAGTAAAATTTTAATTATCGGTGCAGGCGGTGCAACACGCGGTGTTATATACCCTCTAGTCAAAGCAGGTGCAGAAAAGATTGTCATTGCCAATCGTACATTAGCACGTGCTGAACAATTGCTGAATGACTTAAAAACCGCTGTTCCCGAGGCTGAATTGGCTGTATGTGGTTTAGATGCACTAGAAGGACAATTTGATATCGTGATTAATGCAACATCTGCCAGTTTAACTGGCGATGCACTGATTCTTCCTGAGCAGTTACATTTTAAGCATGCTTATGAAATGGCTTACGGCAAACCATCAAGTTTTCTCGATCAAGCCAAAGCACGTGGTGTACCCACATCTGAGGGATTTGGCATGCTGGTTGGACAAGCGATTGAAGCTTTTTATATTTGGAATGGTATACGTCCAGATTTAAAAGATTTTATCTAATTTAAATTCTAACCAAGACAGAACAAAAAAATCAAAAGAACCTCATTCGAGGTTCTTTCGTTCACATCAAAATCGCCCCTACTAAAATCGACAAAACCTCTTTACTTCAATTGTGCATCACTTAAGGCTTGATAGACTTTTTTAAACAAATCGTAATCAATAAATTCAACAGAATCTTCATTTAGACCTGCAACCAATTGATCATTAAATTTGTTTTTCTTAAACGCCGTATAAGTTTTCGATAAAACATTAACAGTTTTTAAGAACTCAGCCCGTTGCTCTTTTTCAACCGTATTCTCGGCTTCAAATTGCTGCATATAATATTGAGCAAAAATAGCCTCTGTGGTCTTATATTGTTTCTGCAACTTTTGAATATCTAAAACATTTTGTTTCGATTTCATCGCATCAGTCACAATACCATTCACACGATTACCAAGCGTATCATCATATTGATGATCATCTTCTAAATGATGCTTTTTCTTTAAAGCCTCAATCTGCTTTAAAGCTGCTCCTTTCGGATTATAAACCGCTTCATCCGAGTAAGAGTACGCATAAACTGTAGCAATTTCTTGTAAATCTTGAGCAGAATAGCGTTTGACTAAATCTGGTTTTTTAGCAGTTAATTCAGCAATAAAGACCGCTTTGTAGGTTTGATCATAAGCATTGGTTTGTAGAAAAACCTGTTCAGCCAAACGATCTAAACGCTCATTTAGACTGACATAAGTTTGTCCTGATGAATCAGGTAGACGTTTGGTAAAACCACCCACCGCTGCACCAATAAGACTGCCGTTAAAAATTTCTGCAAATGATTTAGCTTCTTTTAATGCTTGACTATCTACTTTGCTGGCATTGCCATAATTCAAAAATTGCATATCAAACTTTACATTTAATTTGCGATTAAGCTCACCTAAATCCATCCCGATATCATAATCCACTTTCACAGCACGACCTTTTCCATCCAATACAAGGTCAACAAGCATTGGGTTTCTTTGGCTTTTCGGTGGTAAGCTTGCATCGATATCCGCCTGATGCTGTATCCACAACTGCTTAAATGCATTGGCATCAACCAAGTGGTCTTTGTTGCCAAAAGTCGCAAATTTAGCACTGATCTCAGCATTCTTTTTGATGTATTCTTTATCAAACAGCGAACTTTTTTCTGGTTGGGTACTTAATACATCAATCTCGTAATGATAGTCGCAATATTCCACATCACCAAAACGAGTATTGAGCTTGGTTTTTGCCAAGTCTTGGCATTGCTGTTCAGTCAATATTTTTTCTACATCTTCTGATTCATCATCTACATCACCATTATCATATTCATCGTCTGCTTCCGCACTTTCTTCTTCATCTTCATATTGATCTGCTTGCGCAATCTCAGTCGCAGTATTTGCATAATCTATAGCGTCTTTTTCAGATTCTTCTGGTTGAGTGTCATTCTCTTTATGAATGGCATAAGCTGTTTTATTGACAGCATCATAAAGCTTATACATGGCATCAGAAGCCTCTTCTGCACTATTTACATGCGTATCTTCAGCAGTGCTTTCATTTAAAGGTTTCTTGGCACCTGTTTCATATTCCCCAGAAATTTTTTCCAATGTCGAAGGATTCAATCCCAATACTGAATTTACAAAATATTCACGATTGATTGATGAATACAAATTGGCTTGTAAAAGTAATTCTTCCAATGAGGTATTTAAACGAATTTTCTCAACACCGCCGAGTTGTTTTTCAGCCGCTCCTAGCTTAAGCGTTTCAATTTGCTCAGTTGGCGATAAAATATAAGATGTCGCACCAGACTGTTTTAAAAATTCGACAAAAGCTTTGGTATCGACTCTCGAAATTTCATTCTTAAATTTTGAAAAATCATAATAGGCATATTTATGCTGATCTTCTGGACGAGCTAAATATGGAATGAGCGAGAAAATTTGCGCATAAAACTTATATTCATTGAAATCGATCACTGTGGGAATACGCATTTCAACAGATAAATTAGGCTTTTTATATATGGTTTCTATATTAAAAGAGGCCATTTTCTGACGATAATTCACCGTCCCATCATACTGAATTTGCATATCATTTAAGATACTTTGTACGACGTCAGCACCCATACCCACAAAGCTATTAAAGTTACTCGAATTTTGTTGAGCGAGCGTCTGATATAACTCTTTTTTCTGAACAGGCGTCAATTGAATTTTTTGCTGTTTTAAATATTGTTCCAACTTTTTTTCAACCGTTGGATCAAGTTGAGGTGTAGCAGCATCTTTCGAATTACGCTGCTCTTGATGGGTTTTATTCAATTGAACTCGAACTTGCCCACGATAATCAAAACTTGGGTATTCATATAACGCATTTATACCTTGTACGGCACGCTGAGCAACATCCTGATTTGTATTATTTTTTACAACATGAGTAGAACAAGCAGATAAACTCAACCCCAAAAGACATAAACTTAATTTTGATAATTGCATAAGATTACTTTTCACCCTAATATTTATAATGACAATATAAAATGAATATAAAACATTTAAAACAAACTCCCAACATTATCAAAAAATAAGCAAACTTACCTGTATCTTTTCTTACAAATTAGCCTTTCTGACAATTTTTTTAGAATGTCTTATCAATGTATTCTGAGTTTGATTATGAATAATGAAATCATCGATCGAAAAATCAAAAAATATTTCTAAATTAGGATTAAACCTCATGCCAGCATATAAAGCTCCCATCCGAGATATTCGTTTTTTAATGAACGAAGTTTTTGACTATCCTGCACATTATAAAACATTATCTATTGGCGAAAATGCCGATGCAGATACAGTGGATATGATTATCGAAAGTGCAGCAGATTTTTGTGAAAATGTGCTTTCTCCTTTGAACCAATCAGGTGATCAGGAAGGTTGTCATTTTAAAGATGGCGAAGTGACTACACCTAAAGGTTTTAAAGAAGCTTATGACCAGTTCATTCAAGGTGGATGGCAAGGTCTTTCTTACCCAGAAGAGTTTGGTGGTCAAGGCTTACCAATGTCTTTAAATTTGGTGAAGTCTGAAATGATGGGGACTGCAAACTGGTCTTTCACCATGTATCCTGGTTTAAGTATGGGTTGTATGAACACCATCATGCAGTTTGGTACAGACGAGCAAAAAAATACTTATATGCCTCACCTGACTGCGGGTACTTGGTCAGGCACCATGTGTTTAACTGAACCACAATGTGGTACAGACTTAGGTCAAGTTAAAACTAAGGCAGAACCAAAACAAGATGGTACCTATGCAATCACAGGGACTAAAATCTTTATCTCTGCGGGTGAGCATGACTTAACTGAAAACATCATTCACATCGTACTTGCTCGTCTTCCAGATGCACCTGCAGGTACCCGTGGTATTTCTTTATTCATCGTTCCTAAGTTCATTCCAACTGCAGATGGCGGTGTCGGTGAACGTAACCCTGTAACTTGTGGTTCGATCGAACACAAAATGGGGATCCATGCCAATGCAACTGCAGTACTCAACTTTGACGCTGCAACAGGTTACCTCATCGGTGAAGTGAATAAAGGCTTACACGCAATGTTCACATTTATGAACACTGCACGTATTGGTACTGCTGTTCAAGGTCTTGCACATGCTGAATTGTCATTCCAAGGTGCCTTACCTTATGCAAAAGAGCGTATGTCTATGCGTGCGCTTTCTGGTAAGAAAGATCCAGAGCGTGTTGCAGATGCGATCATTCATCACGCAGATGTCCGTCGTATGTTATTGACTCAAAAAGCGATTGCTGAAGGCGGTCGTTCAATGATTTATCATGCTGCTCAACTTGCAGACAAAATGGCTGATGCACTTGCTCAAGGCGACCAAGCTAAATTTGATGAATATGATGACAAATTAGGTTTCTATACACCAATCCTCAAAGGTTTCTTAACTGAAATGGGCTTGGAAGCTGCCAATAATGGTATGCAGGTCTTTGGTGGTCATGGCTATATCAAAGAACATGGTATGGAACAAATCGCACGTGATGCTCGTATTTCAACCTTGTACGAAGGTACAACTGGCGTACAAGCATTGGATTTAATTGGTCGTAAAGTTTTACTATCTTCTAAAGGTAAAGTAGTTCGTGAATACACGGCTGAAATCTTGAGATTCTGTGGTCAGCATGCACGTAACAAGTATATGCGTCGTTTTGCATGGGATCTTACTAAAATCTGTGCACAGTGGAATGCGTTAACTGTTCGTATCATGCTTGCAGCACGTAAAGACCGTGACATCGTTTCTTCTGCTTCTGTAGATTTCTTGATGTTCTCTGGTTATGCAATGATGGCGTATTACTGGGCTCAACAAGCGGCTGTAGCATCAGAAAAACTTGCTTCTGGTGAAGGTGCTGAAGTTCCTGAGTTCTATAAAGCTAAAATCAAAGTTGCTGATTTCTACTTTGAACAATTATTGCCTCGTTCACAAGGTCATGCTGAATCTATGGTAAATCCATCGAAAACCATGATGTCTTTAGAAGCAGATCATTTTAGCTTTGACTACTAATAAGTATTAAACTTTTGATGTGATGAAAGAGCGCTTAGGCGCTCTTTTTGTTTGGTTTTAATTTTTTTGAGTAGAAAAACTGAGGAAGATATATCAATATTGCTTTATAAAAATGACGACTTTAAATTTTATTGACCACTTTTTAAAGCCCTAGACCCTACAAAAATACTGCAAGACAAATCACAAATAGCTCATGCAATTCACGATTACATTTCCCTCAATACTCTCAATACTAAATAAACGCTTCTAATACTGAATTTAGAAATACATGCCCTTGCTCAGTACATGCCAAACGATTTTGATCATCGACCATCAGCTTACGTGCACGCAATGCATTCAAAGCTTGATCCAAAGTACTAAGCTCTAAACCTGTCCGTTGTTGATAAATATCAGCGTGTACACCCTCATTTAAACGCAAAGCATTCATCATAAATTCAAAAGGCATCTCATCATTTTCAATCCGATGATACTGCACATGCTCAGCGGGAACCTTGGCTAAATAATCTTTCGGTAAGCGTGTTTTTTGGAACCGATAAACACCATCTGGCTGCGTTACCTTGCCATGTGCCCCTGCCCCAATCGCCAAATAATCACCAAATTGCCAATAATTTAAATTATGTGCAGATGGTTTTTCTTTACGCCATGCAGACACTTCATAATTGATAAAACCGTTGGCTTGTAAATAAGCTTCACCTTGTTCTTGAATCGTTTCAAGTACGTCATCAACAGGTAAAATTGGTTGAGTGCGGAAAAATACTGTGTTCGGTTCAATGGTCAATTGATACCACGAGATATGCGTAGCGCCATTTTCCACAGCCAATTTTAAATCCAATAAAGCTTGCTCTAAAGTCTGTTCAGGCAGCCCATGCATCAAGTCAACATTAATCCGCTGAAAGCCTGCTTCTTTGGCAAGTTGAATCGCAGAAATCGCATCATTATTTGAATGAATACGTCCTAATTTTTGTAAATGATTTGTATTAAAACTTTGTACGCCTATCGATAAGCGATTTATTCCTGCATTTAAATAACCTGCGAATGGATCATGTTCAACTGTTCCAGGATTGGCCTCTAAAGTAATCTCACAACCCTCTTCAAAAGCTAAAAGGCTTTTTAACTGGGTAAATAACCATTCATAACCTTGAGCAGAGATCAGCGAAGGGGTTCCTCCTCCAATAAAAACACTATGAATTTTACGACCTTGCGCAAAATCAATTTGAGTTTTAAAGTCTTCAACCAAAGCCTGTAAATATTCTTGCTCTAAATCTAGTGATAATTTTCCATCAGGTACGGCATGTGAGTTAAAGTCACAATAAGGGCATTTGCGCACGCACCAAGGCATGTGAATATAGAGAGACAAAGGAACGTCGTGAGGATTTAAATCAGCCAAGGAACAAGCTCAAAGCAATGAGGAAGAATAAACGATTTTAACATGAGTTGAAGCTGAGCATACGAACAAGCCATCAATTTACTTTAGAGTAGATTACTAAGGTGGAAAATTAAGGTGAATAAAATGATAAAACTGTCGAGCCAACTGTTACTGCTTTTACCTTTGGCTTTGGGAATTGGTATTGCCATGACTTTTCAAACTGCAATCAATGCGCAATTACGTGAATATCTTCACTCTCCCTTACAAGCTGCCCTTTTATCCTTTTTAGTTGGTACAATAGTGCTCGCCGTATTTGTGTTTTTTCAATCTCAGCCTAAACCATCACTTACGCAGTTCGCCCAAATTCCATGGTATTTATGGCTAGGTGGCTGTTTGGGCGTCTATGCGATTAGTATCAGCATTTACGCTGCACCAAAACTTGGATTTTTAACACTGTCTGGGTTAATTATCTTTGGTCAAATTTCCATGTCAATGGTGATGGATCAGTTTGGATTATTAGGCGTAGAAAAAACACCAATCAACTGGCAACGCCTTTTCGGTAGCGTGGTGATTTTTTTTGGTGTGCTTCTCACTCTACAACGCTAACCATTTTTTATCTAAGCACATTTAAAACGAGTAAATTTTGTGTCGAATACTGCTGTCACAACTACCCGCTTTGAATTAAAGCAACTCTTTCATTTGATGTTCCCGATCCTGATTACACAATTTGCTGCAGCGGGTTTCGGATTAATTGATACCATCATGGCAGGCCACATGTCCGCAGAAGACTTGGCTGCAATTGCTGTTGGTGTAGGTTTATGGATCCCAGTGTTACTCCTTTTTAGTGGCATTATGATTGCAACCACACCTTTGGTTGCCGAAGCGAACGGCGCACGTAGCCCTGAAAAAATTCCGTCTATCGTTCGCCAGTCTTTATGGGTCGCGTTATTGCTTGGCATTATCGCCATGCTTATTTTACAAACTATGCCGTTGCTGTTGCCTTTACTGGGTGTACCTGAGTCTTTATTGCCTAAAGCCAGTTTATTTCTACATGCCATTGCTTTTGGTATGCCTGCGTACACGATGTATTCAACCTTACGTGGCTATTCCGAGGCTTTAGGCTATCCTCGCCCAATTACACTGATTAGCTTATTGGCACTGCTTGTACAAATTCCTCTGAATTTTATTTTCATGTATGGTCTAGGGCCAATTCCACACTTGGGTAGTGCTGGCTGTGGGTTTGCAACAGCAATTTTGCAATGGATCATGTTCCTCACCCTGAGTTTATATATCTTCAAAGCCAAACGTTATCAAGCGACTCAACCTTTAAAGGTTTTTGAGAAGATGGACAGCGCATTAATCAAACGGATTCTAAAACTTGGACTTCCAATTGGTTTGGCTATTTTCTTTGAAGTGAGTATTTTTAGCACGGGTGCAATCATTCTCAGCCCGCTTGGTGAGGTAACGGTTGCTGCGCACCAAATTGCAATTTCCGTAACATCGCAATTATTTATGATTCCGATGTCTTTGGCACTTGCACTGACCATTCGCACAGGAACCTATTATGGTGAAAAGAATTGGATTGCAATGCGTAAAGTGCAAAAAATTGGACTGATCACGGGGACATTATTTGCACTGGTCACCATGCTATTGATGTGGTTATTACGTCCATTGATCGTATCTGCATACACCAGTGATTACGATGTTTCACAAGTTGCAATCTATCTGATTTTATTTGCGATTGCCTACCAACTGATGGATGCATGGCAAGTCAGTGCTGCAGGATGCTTACGGGGTATGCAAGACACCAAAGGCCCAATGTGGATCACCATGATTGCGTATTGGGTCATCGCTTTCCCTGTCGGGATTTATCTTGCACGTTATACAGACATGGGCGCAGCAGGTGTTTGGGTCGGTTTAATTGTAGGATTAAGTATTGCCTGCGTTTTATTGCTGATACGTTTATATATGAATAATAAGCGCTTGAGTCAGGCTTAATCTGTAATATTCAAAAATAATGCTGTTGATGACAGCATTATTTTTTCAGTATGTGAATCTATCACCTGTACATTTATAGAATACTTCTTAAATACTTTGATATTGCTGAGTTTACAAATACACCGCTAATTTTTCTCAAATTGAAGTTGATAAGCACGCTGAAACTGTTCTGATAATTCCGACTCTTCAACAGCCTCTTTGACAATCGCTTGCCCGACGATTACATCTGTTCCATTAAATGTCATGGTTGGTCCGCCGTACAAAGCATAGCCTTCATTTAAAGCTTTACTCACTCTTGCACAAAAATGTACATCATCTTTACCTGTTAAATAACGATAAACTTTCATAAAAACAAACAAATTAAGATATTTGACGTATTCTAAATCAAAATGATGCCAATCAATGAATAAAAGCCCAGTCAAAACTAACACCATAACAATAGCCAAACAGAAACAAACATTTAACAATTTAAAGTAGGCAGTTTAAGAATTGTCGCCTATGATCAAAATCAATCACATGCATGATCCAAATAAAAGGATGCTCACGAATGTCTAAAAATACCAGTACACCCGGTCGCCGCTTTATGAAGCTTGCCAGTATGACAGCAAGTATTGCGACAAAAACGGTATCTAATTCAATTCGTAACTTTAATGCAGATGAAGAACAGAAAAATGAAGCACGTAGCAAACTCTTTCAAGATATTGGTGTTCAAATTGCCGACACTTTAGGTGAAATGAAAGGCGCTGTGATGAAAGTTGGGCAAATTGCATCACAGTACAAAGATATTTTCCCACCAGAAGTCGCCCGAGCAATTGCAAAACTACAACGCCAAGCACCTGCAATGCCTTTTGCAGAGATCAAACAGCAAGTAGAAAAAGAACTGGGCAAACCACTAGAACAAATTTTTAGACATTTTGATGAACAACCTTTTGCTGCTGCTTCGATTGGACAAGTACATCAGGCAACTTTACCGAATGGCACAGCAGTTGTGGTTAAAGTCCAATATCCGGGTGTCGACGAAGCTTGTGAAAGTGACCTCAAACAAGTTCGTTTAGCTTTACGTCTCATGGGCGTCTTAAAAGTAGATAAAAAACTTCAAGATCGATTGTTTAAAGAAATCCAAGACAGCTTACATGAAGAACTCAATTACGAAATTGAGGCGCAGAATTTACAAGTATTTAAAACTTTCCATCAAGCTTTAGATAGCAAAATTATTATTCCAAAAGTCTACACAGAATATTCAAGTCGTCGGATTTTAACGCTCAGCCTTGAAAAAGGTGAAAGCATTGAAACTGCAAGCACGTGGGATCTAGCTGTACGCAATGATATCGGTCGTCGACTGATTCGAGCTTTAGGGCAAGAAATCTTTTTCTTGAAGCGTTTTCATTGTGATCCTCATCCAGGCAATTTCGCATTCCGTGAGGATGGCAGCGTAATCATTTATGACTTTGGCGGAGTGAAAACTTTATCCAATGACATTATTAGCCACTTTAAAAGTTTAGTTCGTGCTGCACGTCAGCAAGATATCGTAACGATTGAAAATCATCTGACAGATTTAGATGCACTTGCAGAAAAAAATAAGTTCCCAGAAGAGCTTTATAAGGACTGGCTCGAAATTTTATTACGTCCACTAACCACTCACTATGATTTTGCTGAAAATTCGGCACACCATGACGGCATGAAATTGGTGAAAAAATCACTTAAATATTGGGACGTATTTAAACCTTCTCCAGATACTCTAATGGTTAATCGAACCATTTCAGGACAATATTGGAACCTAATTCATTTAAAAGTGAGTGACAATTTAAACGATCTATTTGAAGAACTCGTTCCATCTATTGATTAGCAATACTTATTCAGAGAGTTGTTGAGAAAATTTTTTGATCATTCAACATGCCCTTTAAAGATATTGAAAATGTCGATTTGACATGAGTACGCTCTAAATGTAATATTATAACATTACATAATTATTTAGGAATATGAAATGAGAGCAAATATCCATCCTCAATATCAGGAAGTTTTATTCCACGATACCAATGCAGATGCTTACTTCCTTATTGGTAGTACCATACAGACCAAACAAACTAAAGAATACCAAGGGAAAACATACCCCTATGTAACACTTGATATATCAAGTGCATCACATCCTTTTTACACAGGTGAAGTTCGCCAAGCCAGTAATGAAGGACGTGTGGCAAGCTTTAATAAACGTTTTGCTCGTTTTAAACGTTAATCAAAGATTGTTAATCTTGATTTAAGCATGTACTTTTATATTTGAACTGTATTTGAAGTCTAAGCAATATCCTCCTCTTGCTTAGACTTCTTTTTTATGCAAAAGCTTTATTATTTTGTAGATAAAATCATTTGGAAAATATAAAAACCAACAGCCAATCCAATGACACCAACCAATACACTTGAAATGCTATAAGCCAAAGCGATAGGCAATTGGCCTTGACGAATCAATTGAAAAGTTTCTAAACCAAAACTGGAAAATGTCGTAAAGCCACCTAAGATTCCAACCATTAAAAACAACCGGGTTTCATTTTGTAGTACAGGATATTTTTGAGTAAAGGCAAAAAATACCCCTGCCAAAAAACATCCCAATACGTTGACAGACCATGTCGTCCATGGGAATAAGCTATGTGGTTTTGAAATAATGAATCCTGCTCCATAGCGTAAACTTGCACCTATAGCACCACCACATGCGACAAGAAGCCAACTCATTTCCACAACTCTCCCTAAATTTAATGTGTATAAATACAAACTTATCCACAGATTAGCATGTGAGTCATGGAGAATCTATTTCAATGGATATTCATTTTGCACATAAAAGTCCAATTCAGGTACAACAAAAGCAAAAACATCTTGCTCATTGACACCCCATTCTTTTAACAGCGGACAGTGAATGTTGAGAGCTTGCGCAGCTTGAATTTGACTAAAATCAAAAGGCATTTCAATATCACCTTGCGATAATTTTGTCGGTTGATCTACCCACTCTACCCAAGCGTGATCTTGATCAACTAGACTTCGTACAGCTCCATCCCAACAAGAAAATAACGGTCGCCATGCTTCAGGTAAGTACTTTTCAGTGCCTATTTTCACAACGCTATGCAATTGGTATTGTTGATCAATACTGAACATCGTATGAATTTTTTGATCTTCAGATAAATGTTCAAATGCTTTCGCATACTGGGCAGGCATTGCATCACTGGCCAATCGTCCACTCAACACATAAAGCATTTGATCAACGATCACTTGTTCAAAAATTATGGTTTTTTCTTGCTGAACAGGATCAATATAAAATCGCCAATTACTTTGCTTCGGAGAAGGCATGCATTTTCTAAACCATCCTAAAAATGAAAAACCAAAATGCTCATTCTGATAGGTCAATATTGTAAAAATAGTTTTACCTTGTTTTTCCCATAAGGTCACAGATTGAGGATAACGTGAACGCACGTGGTCTATGTCGACCAACCACGATAAATACACGATATTTTTAACACGGCTTTGTAGCTTTAAAAAAGGCAAAAACCGCATCACAATGCGGCGCAAATTGAGTAAAAACCCAAGATGAACAATGAACGCAATACCTTTTTCGATCCAACCACTTCGCTGATTTTTATAAGTATGGCGACTCATCTGTAACGTCCTATCACAACCACAAAAATATTATTTTCAGTGATTGAGCAAAATCAATTTAAGAAGTAGAGAATATAGATAAAAATTAATTTGCGACAACCTTAACCATGAGCAATACAGATGGAAATACGATCGGTGACATTTTATAGAAAATCGATTGAAGTTTAGGCGTATCTTTTTGGCTCTTCATCACTTTGCCTTTACAATAAAGACCTGCAAAAAATGAACACATAAGAAACATTACAAAAGGAATTGTAAAAAGCTGCGGTTTGTCTGAGCTAAACAACAATAGAGAAAAGAAACCGAGCCCATAAAATACAAAAAATAGATTTTTATTCATAAAACCCCTCATGCAATTCACTGTATTTGGAATAACCTCAAATGCTTTCAATAAAACTTTGATGTATTCAAGCTAGAATGTGTTTCTTATTAAGTTTCATTGATGACATATATTTTCATTATGATACTTTTTAACCAATCTTCTATTATTTATCACAAAAAATCCTAATATGTCAAAAACTATCACTCACTTACATATTGAATTTTTATTAGCATAGAAATCATAATTTTATATTGAATTAGAAGACTAGATCTTAGTAATACATTCTCTCAAAGGCAAACAAGTAAGTATCATTCTGGCTTATAGGTGATGTGGATGAGGCAAATTTTCGCTATGATGGACTCGCATTTGATTCTAGAAAATTTTGGGAATACATCATGGTTCAACAATTATTAGCACAACTTCAAGCAGGCGATGCAAAATTTGCAGATGTGATTGCTTTTATCGAAGCTCGTTATACGCATACACCAACAGCATTCCAAAATGGACAACAACACAATGCTGCAACTGAAAACCAAGGCAGTGCTAAAGTATTTTCTTTTGCCCAAATCAACGATCTCGATCAACAGCAAACTTTAAACTTATTTGCTGAACACTATGCAGCGGTATTGGCAACACCTGAGGCAACTGACCATCAAAACATTCGCCAATTTATGCAAAATGGTTGGGATGGTGTTCAATTCGAAGGACAAGCTTTAGCTGCCAAATAAAGCATTTAGAATGAACTATCTCATTCTAAAATAAATGAAAAGGGATCAAAATGATCCCTTTTTGCTTACAGATTTTGGTCATGATTTTATGCGGTTAAGGGCGTTCATCATATTGCGGCAAGCCATCACAAATGCTATCCCACTCGGCTTTATAAGCGACAAAAATATGCATTGTTGGCTTATGTTCAAGTGACGTATCCAAAGTACCAATTCTCAAACGGTAATGATCTGGTAATTCTGATTTAATACTGATAATTGGTGAACCGCATTCCCCACAAAAACAACGCTGTGTTGTCGATGTCGATGCAAATTTCTTTAATAATTGTTCACCTTTTACAATTTTAAAATCAGCTCTTTGAATCAGTGCATTGGTTGCAAAAGCAGTACCGTTGGCTTTACGGCAACGCTGACAATGGCATTCAATAATCTCTCCAATTTCCCCATGAATTTCATAGTGAATTCCGTCGCACAAACAACTTCCTGTATATAATTTTTCAGCAGTCATATGTTCTTCTCTTGTTTGAAAATATCATCAAACTAGCATAAATTTCTCATTTGAATCGAGACTTATATCTAGGCTTTTTGTATAGATTCAACATTAAGGAAATGATGTACGCCTTGCCCTGCTGCACGCCCAGTTGCAAAACATGCCGTGAGTAAATAACCACCCGTAGGTGCATCCCAATCCAACATTTCTCCACAGCAAAATACATAAGGATTTGATTTAAGCTGTAAATGTTCAGTTAAGCCTTGCTGTTTAATTCCACCTGCACAACTAATCGCTTCATCGATTGGGCGAAAACCCTCAAGCTCTATTTTTAAGTGTTTAATGTGTTGAGCTAATTTTTCAGGATTATTCCAAAGCGATTTATCCACCAACTCTCGAATTAAATTTGATTTTGCCGCATCTAACCCCGCCTTGCGCCAAATATTATTGGTGGATTGCTTTTTAGATGGCTGTAACTTTTGAATCACTTGTTCTGAGCTTTGATCTGGCAAGAGATCCAAGTTGATTTGTAATCGCTGAGTATTCTTTTGCAAAAGACGCAAAGCACGGCCTTGCTTATAAATAAGGCCACTTTCCAAACCATAATGGCTAATCACGATATCGCCTTGGTTTTTCTCAGCATGATCAACCCACGCTTCAACACGCTTTAACGGCTGCCCAAATACAGGTTGCATAAACTTAGACCATGTTCTAACAACCCCTGCATTACTGGCTTGAAAAGGTTCAATTTCAGAAGTATTTAACCATTGTTGCCATGCACCATCACTACCTAAACGTGCCCATGAAACTGCACCACAAGCGAGGATAATCGCATCAAACGCTTGTGTAAAAACGCATTGATCTTTTAAATTTTGAATTTCTAATGTTTGTTTTTTTAAATTTAAAATTTGATGACGATAATAAAATTGTACTTTTTGCTCAGCCAAACGTTTTAACCATGCTCTTAACAACGGCGCAGCTTTCATCTCTACAGGAAAAATTCGCCCTGAACTGCCAATGTAAGAGTCAATCCCTAGACCCTTCATCCAATTTTGGATCCATTGAGCGTCCCATTGTTCAACCCACGGTTTCAACCATGCTGTATGGTCATAACGTTGAATAAATTGTTCGATCGCTTCGGCATGGGAAATATTCAAACCTGTTTTCCCTGCCATTAAAAACTTACGTGCTGCTGAAGGCTTTTGCTCAAAAACATGTATTTCATAGTTTTGATCAGAAAATTGACTCAACATTTCTGCTGCCATCAAACCCGCTGGGCCCGCACCAACGATCGCAATTCTCTTACTCAACATCAGACTTCTCAATCGAAGTTTGCATATTTTTGCCCTGTAAAGGCTGAAACTCATCAAAACGTGTCAAATAATTCTCAGGTTTTTGAATAATCAACTGTTGGCATAATTCTCCACGTTCCAAATATTTAATCTCAAAATGTGTTCGTGCAGAATCTTGAGCAATCACCTGTTTTTCATAAGGTAATTTCCAAATATTTTGCAACTGTTGTTCTGCTTCATCAATATATTCAGGAATATTACTGGCCAATGTCACCGTACCATTGCTGTGTAATCTTGAGATTAAAAACTCAAAGAATGGCATGTTCAGCCAACGTTGTGCAGGATTATGTGGTTCTGGGTTTGGGTACAAAATGAAAAACTGCTGCACTTGATTTGGATATAAAGCATGTACCACCCAAGGGATTGCATCTGCATGCAATGGCTTTAAATTAGGCAGACCTTCAAGTTGATGTTGCTTTTGCATCGCAATGAATTTCTCACGTGTTCTTTCAACTGCAATCAATTTCAAATGCGGATGTTGTCTTGAAAAAAGCAATGCATGTTTGCCTTTTCCAGCACCAATTTCCACACAAACTGGACTATTTTCAATGGATTGAAAATCACGAGGAGCATGCATACGCTGTGCTTGAAATTGACGAATCGACATAATCAGATCAAACTAAGAAAAATCAGTGCAAGTTTAACAACTCTTCACACATTTTGCTTTTTAAAATGAGGATTTCAACATGACTAAATCATTCCCATGCCCAAGATGCGGAACGCCAACCACATGGGAGAATAATGAATTTAGACCTTTTTGCTCAGAACGTTGTAAATTGATTGATTTGGGTGCATGGGCAAACGAAGATTATAAATTGCCTACAGAAGATGCCCCGCAGGAGGAAGATTTATAATTTTTGATCGTTTTTTATCATCTCCTTACAATTTTTAAAGATAAGTTTATCATGACATAAACTAGACTGAGCCCACTTTGTGGCGTCATTAAACACATAATTCATATACTATTCATAATAAATAGCTACTTTATAGAGATGGAAAAAATGTAATAATGATAAACTGTTATCACATTTTTAGTATAAAGCTAATTATAGCAATTCATCATTAAACTTAAGCGTAGGTAGGAGTTATAAAATGTATATCGGTGTCAAAATATTGAGTATTCTTTTATCTTTATTGTGCATATTTTTCACTTTCATAGGCATTTATGCACTTGATTTATCACTTATCTTTATAGGGGTTTTATTCGCTATTGCTATTGTGTTAATTACGCTAGAAACAAAGCATAAAGTAAGCAATCCTTTCAAAGGACATTAAAATTTTGATACTTTAATTTGACTTAACGTAATTGTTTTAAAAATTTAACTTATGTATAATCACTCACTTAAAGATAAAAATGTTAATTATTTATCAAAAGAGAGTATTAAAAGTGAAACTATACATAACTTTTAAAACAATAATGAGTGTATTTATGGTTATGGGTGCAGTGTTTCTTTTGCTAGGACTGTATAACTTAGATGCTGCTTTAATTTCAATTGCTGGTTTATTCGCAATCGCAAGTTTTATCTTGAGATTGGAAATGAAAGATCATTTATTTGACCCTTTTGCTTGAAATTCCAATCACATAGCAACAATAATGATGGTGTAGATATGGCTTCACCGATATTTAACAAACAAGTTCCACTATTTCGCTCTTCACATAAAAAATGGTTCTAATACTGAAAACAGTTTAGAACCATTTTTTATGTGGGGTTATTTCAACTCAATAATCCCTAAATAGCCATGAAATACTTAGCCCGCTTTACTCGCAACAAATGGATTGTGCTGTTTTTCAAAGCCGATGGTACTCATCGGTCCATGTCCAGAAATAAACTGTGTTTCATCAGGTAAGCTAAAACATTCACGTTGAATTGAATCTAAAAGTTGTTGATGATTACCTTTCGGAAAATCAGTACGCCCTATCGACCCTTTGAACAATACATCACCTGTCCAAAGCACGCCATATTTGGAATTATAGAACATGACATGACCTGGGGTATGGCCTGGTGCAAAGCGTACTTCGAACTCTTCAGCACCTAAAGTTAACTTTTCACCACCTTCAAGCCATTGATCTACGTGCACAGGTTCTGGAACTGGAAAACCATAACGAGCGGAGACTTCTTGGATCATATCCAACCAAAACAAATCTTCTTTATGTGGTCCAATCACCGGAACATTCCATTCCTTCACCAATGCACCCACCGCCCCTGCATGATCCAAATGACCATGCGTTAACCACAATGCTTTAACCGTTAAACCCAATGCTTCAACTTCTTGTTTCAACTTTTCAGGCTCACCACCTGCATCAATCAATACGGCTTCTTTAGTTTCAGAGTCCCAAACGATCGAACAATTTTGTGCAAATGCAGTAACTGGGACAATTTTGACTTGCAACATAATAATTTCCTCAAGAAAGTTCTGAAAATATCAAACCGCCAAATTAGAACGTACTGTATCTAATTGCGCTTGGAGAAGACTTTCAAATAATTGAATATGATCAGGGCGACCATTTAAAGCAGGAATATAAGCATAAGATTGACCACCTTTGCTTAAGAATAATTCAGCATTTTGAATGGCAAGCTCTTCTAATGTTTCTAAACAATCCGCAGAAAATGCAGGACTAAGTACTTGTACAGAATCAACACCAGACTCAGCCCACTCGACCAATAATTGGTCAGTATACGGCTTGACCCATTCTTGTTTACCAAAGCGAGATTGAAAGCTGATCGCCCATTCATCATCAGCCAAACCTAATGCTTGTGCAACTTTAAATGCTGTGACTCGGCAACGATCCGCATACGGATCGCCCTTATCTGCATAAGGTTGAGGAATACCATGAAAGGACATCAAGAGTTTTTTAGCTTGCCCATGTTGCTGTTGGTAATCTCGTACACTATTGGCAAGCGATTGAATATAAAGCGGATGTTGATAATAATCACGAATAAAACTTAAACCCGGTATATTTCGCTGTTTCAATAACCATTGCGCAACAGCATCATATAACGGTGCTGTTGATGTCGCAGAATACTGTGGAAATAAAGGCAAAAGAATAATGTGATCATACAATTTGTGCGAAGCATCTTTCAGTACAGTATCGATTCCGGGCTGACCATAAGTCATGGCTGGAACAATATCTAAATCTAAATCACTATTGCGGCTCAGTAAGCTTTTTTGTAACAACGCCACTTGCTCAAATAAGATTTCTCGCATAGGGGAATCATTTGACCAAACTTGTGCATAAGCTTCCGCAACACGTTTCGGGCGAAAGGGCAAAACAAAAGCATGAAGAATCAATGCCCAAAGCAGTTTAGGAATTTCAATAACCCGTTGATCAGATAAAAACTGCTTTAAGAAAGCACGTACCGCAGGTACGGTTGGCGCATCTGGGGTTCCAAGATTTGCTAAAATAATCAAAACTTTAGGTTTAGATATAGACATTTCTACTCAATTTGAACAAGATCAAAATCTAGGCCTTAGCTTAGCAGAGTCTTCTATGCTACTAAACAAAATTCTAGTTGATCTCTAGGACCAAATATCTTTGTTTACTCAATTAAAAGATTGACGAACGCTGACCTATTCGCTGATAACTTTCCAATAGCTTGATGCATTTTTCAGTCATCTGCCATAACATGCGTTGACGATCATCACGACCAACTGGAGTAATCCAATCATTTTGGCGCATCTGCTGTTTAATGGTATGTAATGAACGAATATTGATTTGAGCTCTAGACACAGCATGTGCTCTTGGCATAACCACTTGAGCATCCGTTAAGCCTGTATTATTTAAATATTCATTCAATACCTTAGAAAAGAAATCTTCGGGCGTCGGGCGTCGGAATTCAATCGATAAAATTTTCAATAATTCTGCCCACGTCATTTCACGAACAGGAGACAATTCTTTGAAATTACCATCCTGATAAGCATGCATTCGATAGTCAAAGCTAAACGCTTCATGCAAAGAAACTTTAGGTAAGGTTAAAAATGGATCAGACTCATTCTTGCCTTGCTCAATAGTGACTTGCGCCAATTTAGCTTTTAAACGATCAATTTCATCTTGTAAAACCTGAATATTTTGCGGTCTTACCCACCCCACAACAGGATAACGCTCTAGCATTTGCGGCATATAAGAACGCACGGCTAACTCTAAATCACGTAATGTCCGATAGGTGACCACCTGTTCAACTTCTTTTTGAAGTTGGTGTCTAAAATCTTTAAACTTTTCTTTTAAAATATGCGCTTCATCTTGTAAATGAGCTTCACGCGCATCTGGGTTCTCATGCATAAACACAATAATCGGCTTTTGCTTGGTCACTGCATAAATATATTCCAAATGCATATAACTCACACCAGAAACAGACTGCTCACCATACTGGCTACCGAGAAGCAATAAAACATAATCACAATCATCAATCTGACGGCGAGCAAAGGCAGTACTCAATGGCGTACGTTGTTCTAATCCCCACGAAAAGAACCCCATACCAATGAGTGTCTGTGAAACAACCATCCGTTCTGGCTGCATATCTTTGCCAGATGTCGTAATAAAAACTTGATAACGTTTATCGAGCATAGGTCAACCCATTCTTGTCATATCACTCGTTTAATTCTTCCGTGAATTATTATCGGAGTAATATGCCCTACACTTATTAAAAAATTTAAAAATCTATTCAATATTGAAAGAATTAGATGAGTTTATCAACAATATTTTCTATTGACCATGTAATTTCTGGTTGAATTAAATGTTTTAAAACAATTTCTAACTCTTTTGCATTTTGCCCGCTGACAAAACATCTTAATCGTGTCTTATCCTTAGCGATCGTTTTCGATATTAACTCATTTTTAAGTAAAATACGTGCCGTTTGTCGTGCCACTGCGGAACCAGAATCTACCAGAGTCAATTGATTTTCATATAAAGATTGAATTGCTGATTTTAAAAATGGGTAATGTGTGCAGCCTAAAACCAAATGATCTGCATTTTTATCGACAATCGGATCTAGAACTCGCTTTAAACTTTCTTTGCATTCTGGACTATTGTGCAAACCATCTTCCACATACGGCACCAGATCTAAGCAGGTTACATTTAAAACTTCAACTTGAGACGGTTCTGCAAAACGCTGAATTACATCCTTAATTAGTTGCCCTCTAAATGTAGCAGGTGTCGCTAAGACAGCAACCACTTTACTTTTACTTTGTAACACCGCAGGCTTTAAAGCAGGAACTAAGCCAATAATCGGAAAGTTTTCGCCATAATGCTCCCGTAAATAGTCCAAGCTAAATGCAGAGGCCGTATTGCATGCTACCACTGCAACTTTACACCCTCTGCGGTATAGCCATTCAATTGCATTGGCCGTTAACTCACGAATATTTTGATCTGAACGTGGTCCATAAGGCACATGAGCTGTATCTGCATAATAGACAAAATGTTCATTCGGTAAATAATTCGCAATTTCTTGCGCAATCGATAAACCACCTATTCCTGAGTCAAAAATACCAATAGGGGCATCTGCCGAAGCTTTTGGCATTGGATTTTCTAAGGGATATAAAGGGAGAATGGCACTCATTTGATCCACTCTTTGTATGAGTCAAAAATAATTAATAAGCTTAAACTTCAAGTGCCCAATTGCAAGTGAAAATCGCCACTTTGTAGAGATAAAATGGTATCGCCTTGTTCATTTTCAAGCAATTCGCCATATTCAATCAAGTGAAAAAAAGCTTGTCTTTGAATCAGTGCATTAATTCCAAACCGCACATGCACATAAGGACGCATTTCGCCTTGAAAATCACGCATGAAAATAGGATGTTCTTGATCCACAATCACCACGTCTTGGTTGATTGTGATCAGTTGTAAATAAAACTGCCCGTCAATATCAATTTGATCGACCTGATTGACCAACAAAGGTTCATCTTCAACCTCAATTTCAATCTGTTCAACAGGGGTTTTTAGGTAGAACTTACCCGCCTCTTTCCACAATACTTTACTAAACAGGTCTAAAAGCGCTTGACGCTTAATCAATTGACCTTCGTGCCACCATTCTCCATTGGCTTTTACCCTCAAATCCATTTTGCCACAATGCTTTGGATGCCACTGCTCTAAAGGTGGAATTGACCTTTTGTGACTCGAGTGTGCATCTTTTAAGTATTGTGCAATACTCATTAAGTTTTTATTATCATCACTCGACTGATTTTGAACCTCTGATGTTGAATTATTTTGATTTACCATGGTTTATACCCTGCTGACTAAAAAATAAGACGACTCAGCCAATTGGCTAGATCAAGGTTTGAAACTATACTAACGCAAAATATATTATCGATACGAGCGTTAATTCGTATCACGGAATTTTTAGAACACTCACGGCAGCACCGCTTTATTATTTTCAATAAATGTATACGGTTGCCACCCTTTGAAATATGAGGAGTCCTACATGGAACACATCGAACGTGAATCGATGGAGTTTGACGTAGTCATCGTAGGTGCAGGCCCTGCTGGTCTTTCTACTGCGATTAAAATTCGTCAATTAGCGATTGAAAACAACCTTCCAGACCTTTCTGTTTGTGTGGTTGAAAAAGGCTCTGAAGTTGGTGCGCATATCCTTTCTGGTGCTGTACTTGAACCTCGCGCAATGAATGAACTTTTCCCGAACTGGAAAGAAGAAGGCGCACCTTTAAATGTTCCTGTGACAGAAGACAAAACTTACTTTTTAATGTCTGCTGAAAAGTCTCAAGAAGCCCCGCATTGGATGGTGCCTAAAACCATGCACAATGACGGCAATTACGTTATTTCTTTGGGGAATGTCGTTCGTTGGTTAGGAACCAAAGCGGAAGAGCTAGAAGTCTCTATCTTCCCTGGTTTCGCTGCTGCCGAAATTCTGTACCATGAAGATGGTACGGTGAAAGGCATCCAAACAGGTGATATGGGTATTGGTAAAGATGGCGAACCAACGCATAACTTTACACCGGGTTATGAATTACATGCTAAATACACGATCTTTGCAGAAGGATGCCGTGGTCATTTAGGTAAGCGCCTCATTGCAAAATACAATCTTGATGAAAAAGCTGATCCACAACATTACGGGATTGGGATTAAAGAACTTTGGGAAATCGATCCTGCAAAACATAAACCAGGTTTAGTGATGCATGGTTCAGGTTGGCCTTTAGCTGAAACTGGTTCTTCTGGTGGTTGGTGGTTATATCACGCAGAAAATAACCAAGTGACTTTGGGGATGATCGTTGATTTATCTTACGAAAACCCACACATGTATCCATTTGCTGAAATGCAACGTTGGAAAACACACCCACTGATTAAGCAGTATCTTGAAGGTGGTAAGCGTATTTCTTATGGTGCGCGTGCTGTTGTTAAAGGTGGCTTAAACTCTTTACCTAAATTGACCTTCCCAGGCGGTTGTTTAATTGGTGATGACGCAGGCTTCTTGAACTTTGCCAAAATCAAAGGCTCTCACACTGCCATGAAGTCAGGTATGTTGTGTGGTGAAGCTGTATTTGAAGCGATTCAAGCAGGTGTCGGTAAAGGTGGTGATTTAGCCGTTGCACGTGTGACTGAAGGTGAAGATTTCTTCGCTAAAGAATTGACAGCTTATACTGACAAATTTGAAAACAGCTGGTTAAAAGAAGAGCTATATCGCTCTCGTAACTTTGGCCCAGCGATGCATAAATTTGGTTTATGGATGGGTGGTGCATTTAACTTTATCGATCAAAATGTCTTTAAAGTACCATTTACCTTGCATGATTTAGCACCTGATTTCAGTTTATTGAAAACTGTAGATGTGGCTACATTCAAACCGAACTATCCAAAACCAGATGGTAAATTGACTTTTGACCGTTTATCTTCAGTATTTGTATCCAATACAGTGCATGAAGAAAATCAGCCAGCACATTTGAAGTTGATTGATCCGACGATTCCAGTTCGTGTTAACTTGCCAAAATGGGATGAGCCTGCTCAGCGCTATTGCCCTGCTGGTGTTTATGAAATCATGGAAAATGATGATGGTTCTAAGCGTTTCCAAATCAATGCAGCGAACTGTGTACATTGTAAAACGTGTGATATTAAAGATCCTTCACAAAACATCATTTGGGTAACACCAGAAGGTGGCGGTGGTCCAAACTATCCGAATATGTAATCTATTTGTAGTAAAAAAATCCCTTCATAATGAGGGGATTTTTTATTGACTAAAACATTAAAACTTTGAGCATCAACAAGAATCTGAATCGTATTATTTTTAGTACAGCTTACGATTAATATTTTTTCTAAATTACTATTGTCGCATCTCCAATCACCTTCGCAATTGGTTCGCTAACCCTTCTTCACCAAATAATGAAACTCTTTATTTCCAGCATCATCTAAAACTTCTTCTTGTAAAATCAATTCATGTCCGAGATGCATACAAAATTTAGGAATATCCCATGATGTTGAGTTATCTGTTGCAAATACCTCTACGACATCACCTGACTTAGATTTACGGATTGCTTGATGCAACATCATCACAGGTTCAGGACAACGCAAACCACAAGTATTTAACTGAATGCTCGGTGTAGGCAACTGTTCAGACATGCTAGGCTCTCAAAACGGGAAAAATAGAGCGTAAATTTTAGCACAAACTCAAATAATCGATAAGACTTGAAGATTCATTACCATATGGTGCATAGATTCATCACTTTAAGAGATAGACATCTGTATTTTCTTCGGTATGATAAAAATTCATTTATTCAATATTCAGCATCTTTAGGAAAGATCATGCACGAGGAATCAGGCCCATCATGGGGAATGCGAGGCTTACGCAAATGGTTAGGTACTGCACCCGAAACCCGTGATGAACTGTTAAAATTAGTACAAGATTCACGTCGTTTTTTAGAACCTGACACCGTAGCCATGTTAGAAGGCGTATTAGACCTTCCAGCAACCAAGATTCGTGAAGTCATGACGCCACGAACCGCGATGGTCAGCTTACAAGAAGATGACCAATTATTAGATATTTTGCATGTTCTCATTGAATCTGCACATTCACGTTTCCCTGTTTTCTCGGCAGATCAACCTGAAAATGTAGTGGGTATTTTACTCGCCAAAGATCTTTTACCCTTTTTAACAGATCGTTCATCTGTGGTAGATGTACATTCTTTAATGCGCCAACCCTTATTTGTTCCAGAAAGCGCTCGTTCAGACCAAGTCTTGAGAATGTTGAAGAATACACAAACGCACATTGCAATTGTGATTGACGAATATGGTTCAACCGCTGGACTGGTCACTCTAGAAGATATTCTAGAAGAGATTGTCGGTGAAATTGAGGATGAGCATGACAATGTCGATGAAGAAGCTCAATTTATTATTCCAGACAAATCACATAGCACACCTAACACATGGATTGTGCAAGCGCTTACACCAATTGAACATTTTAACAATGTTTTAGATGCTGATTTTTCTGATGATGAAGTAGAAACTGTTGGCGGATTATTGCTTCAAGAAATTGGTTTAGTGAGCGATCTACAAGGTCAAGTGATTGAGCTTGATGATTGGCAATTCACCATTATTGAAGCAGATGCCCGCACAATTCATCTGATTCGAGCTGTACATAAATGAGAGCGTATTTCGACAAACTATTAAATCCATCACAACAAAAAGCACAGCTACCTTTTATTTTTCCGTTGCTGATCTCATTGATTTCAGGCGCAGTATTTAGCCTAGCACTTGCACCATACTATTGGTGGTGGTTAGCAATTTTATCACCTGCATTGCTTTACGCATGTTTAAAAGGAAGATCACCAAAGCAAGCCTTTGCAATTGGTTGGAGTTATGGTTTTGGCTTATGGTTTGTCGGTGCTTTTTGGCTCTACACATCCATACATGTTTATGGCGATACCAATGCTGTATTAAGCGTCTTAATGATTGCGATCATGGCCATTTTAATGGGGCTTTTTACTGCAATCCAAACTTGGGTATATCGACGATTTTTTCCTGAAACACCTCTTACATTTACGCCACTTTGGGTGTTATTTGAATGGTCTAAAACATGGGTCTTCACAGGTTTTCCATGGTTGTTTGCAGGTTATGCGTTTACAGAACGTTTCTTAGATGGCTACGCTCCTCTTTTTGGAGTATTTGCCGTTTCCTTTGTGGTCATTCTACTTGCCAGCGCACTGGTTGAAATCCTGAATAAAAAAGTATTTTGGATTGTTCCATCAGCCTTATTATTACTGGGTGCATGGGGAGCTTCTTATATCACTTTTGTGCAACCCAAAGCGGAAAAACCCCTTTCAGTTTCACTCATTCAAGGCAACATTCCACAAGATTTAAAATGGTTGACTGAATACCAAGTAAAAACCCTCGAGATCTATATCAACCTCAGCCGTACCGAGTGGGGTCGTGATCTGATTGTTTGGCCAGAATCGTCCATACCGTTGTTTCAAACAGATATTGAACAGTTTTTGCAACTTATGGATCAGCAAGCCAAAGATTCAGGAACAGCATGGGTCACAGGTATCCCGTATTGGGACTTAAAAGAGTCTCAACAAAATGGCTATCCAATGTATTACAACAGCATGATGGCTTCAGGTGCTGATTCATCGGGTTTATATAAGAAACAACGCCTCGTGCCCTTTGGTGAATATATTCCATTATCAGGTCTTTTAAGCTGGGTACTTCCTGCCTTACAAAATGATCCATCAATGAGTGGTTTTTCACGTGGTGCAAGTGATCAAAAACCCTTTAATATCAAAGGACATCATCTTGCTGCAGCGATTTGTTATGAAGTTGCCTATCCGAATCTTACACGTCGTAATGCGATCAATAGTGACTTTTTGGTGACTGTTTCTAATGATGCGTGGTTTACGGGTACAGCAGGCCCTTTGCAACATCTTCAAATGGTTCAAATGCGTGCCAAAGAAAACGGTCGTTGGTTTATTCGAGCAACCAATACAGGTGTGACAGCATTTATTGACCATCATGGTCATATCGTTAAACAAGCGCCTATAGATAAAAAAGCAGTACTTCGCGGCGAATTACCTGCGATGCAAGGTGAAACGTTATATACCCGTTTAAGTGATTGGCCAATTCTAGGCTTCTCATTATTGTTACTGATTTTAGGCTGGATTTATCGTCCTAAAAAAGTTGATATTAGCTTTAAATCTAGACGCTAATTCACATCAATCCTCTCTCCTTTTGAAAAGGCGAGAGGATTGATTGAAAATTGAAAATAAATTAGAAAAAACTAAAGTAATTTCGTCCCCAAAGGCACATCCAAATCAGGTACACACAACGCTACATGTCCATCCTTGTTATGAAAACCTGTGACTAAACACTCAGACTGGATCGGGCCAATTTGTTTTTTCGGAAAATTTACCACTGCCACCACAAGTTTCCCCATCAAATCTTCTGGTTGATAAAGATGAGTAATTTGAGCACTGGATTTTTTAATACCGAGCTCTTCACCAAAATCAACATGTAAAATATAAGCAGGGTTTCGTGCTTTCTCAAAAACTTCAGCTTGAATAATTTTTCCAATACGTAATTCTACTTTTAAAAAATCATTCCATTCGATCTGTTGCATCTTTCACCATTCATTTTTTTAACTAGAATTAATCTTTATTCTAAATAAATTTTATAACAGCAACTTCACATAGAATGGACAAAAGATCATGCTAAAAGGACAATATTTGTTTAACTTAATATGTCGTTCTAATCACTTAATTTATAAACCTTAGCATCGTTCTAAATACAATGCTGTATATATACAATCCATTTCAACGCAAAAAATGCAAAAAAACCGAGGACATCCTCGGTTTTTCTAAATCAGCAATCGCTTAAATCTGTGTCACTAAATATGACAACATAGATGCTAACGACAGCATAGGAACATAACGGTAAATCTTCACTAAATATTGTTCGAATAACGATGAAAATTCAGTTTTTAAATGCACAACCGACAGATTTAATGCACTATAAAAACTTACAATAGTGAGCGCACTGAATACACTGATTGCCATAAAACCAATCATAATTTGGCTATTGGCATCTGCACCTTGCCAAATATCAATAAAAAATTGGCTAATCGGTAATAGGCTCAAAATTAAAAGAACAGATTTCAGCATCATCCAATGAAACTGGCTGATTTCATCTGATAATAATAATGCTTTCATCATATCCTCCTTGGTAATTCAGATTACCTTAGAAACTATTATGCAAGCTTTCTATTAAATAAAAAGTCTATTTTTATCCATCATTTAACTTTCTTGTAACTATTAAATATGGGAATAATTCTTATTATAACTCTCAAATAAAATTTTTATAAAAAATAAAATAAATTCAATCATTTAAATATTTTTATTAAATAAGAAAGATTATCACTTCGCTCAACATTTATTCACCCGATCAAGCGAAGTGATTAATACTATAAAAACAATTCTAAATCATCGTTAATTATGGCTGATAATAAACATCTGCATCATTTCCTTCACCGCCTTCTTTACCATCAGCACCAAAAGAATATAAATCAAACTTACGTCCTTCAGAACCTGGAATCACATACTGAATATCATTTTCCCAACTGTCTTTCGGATAGCCACCTTTAACATAACCACCCGGTAACCAATTCTTAGCGGTTGCAGGCTGATTGACCAATGCATCCAAACCACCTTCTTGTGCATTTGGATAATGTCCATTGTCCAACTTATATTGGTCTAGAGCACCCGCAACGCCCTTCAAGGTAATTTTTGTGGTATCTACTTTGGCTTTTTCACCACGTCCCATCACGTTGGGTACGATCAAAGCAGCAAGAACACCCAAAATGACAATCACAACCATGACTTCGATTAATGTAAAACCTGATTGCTTGCTTTTATTTAACATGCGTTGCATCCAAAATCTCTCTCAAATTTCGTTATAAAAATAATCAAATATCATCTGTTTAGATCATATTGTTCATATTGACGATTGGCAACATCACTGCAATGACAATAACCAAAACAATACCCGCCATGAAAACCAACATTAAAGGCTCTAATAATGCCAATAAGGTTGAAATAAATGAAGATACTTCACGATCTTGCATATCCGATGCCCGACTCAACATTCGATCTAATTCACCAGAAGCTTCACCACTTTTGATCATTTGTACCATCATTGGGGGAAAGTAACCACAACGTTCCAATTGCGTTGCTAGGTTTCCACCTTCTGTAACTTTCTCTGCTGCAATATTTACAGCATCACGAATCACCCAATTGCTACTGACTGCTGCACCAATTTTCAATGCATCCACCAAAGGCACACCAGATTGCGTGAGGATTGATAAAGTACTCGCAAATCGTGCCGCATTTATACCACGTGATAATTTACCGAATAATGGCAATCTGAGTGTTAAACGATCAAAAGCATAATGCCCTGCTGAGGTGCGTAGAAAACGTATCAATAAAAATATGCCAACCACACTGGCAACGAGCATAAATGGCCAAGCTTGGCGGATCAGCTCACTGGCTTTCATTAACGCCACAGTAATCCACGGCAAAGCTTGCTTGCTCTGATCAAATGTTTTGACGATATCGGGCACCACATAGGTCATTAAGCCCATCACGATCGCAAAAGACATCAGCATAAGAATGATTGGGTAAATCATTGCACCCTGAATTTTCTTCTGCATCGCAAAACGATTTTCGGTGTAGTCTGATAATTGATCGAGAATTAAATCTAAATGCCCTGATCGCTCACCTGCTGCCACTGTTGCAATATATAAGTCCGGGAAGCGTCCCGTTTGCTGCATGGCTTGAGCCAAAGAGTGTCCTTCTAAAACTTTAGACCGTGCAGACAGTAATAGGTTTTGTACATGTACCTTTTCACTTTGCTTCGCTACAGCACGTAATGCTTCTTCTAATGGAATAGCAGCAGCAACCAACACAGAAAGCTGACGTGTCATGAGGGCTAAATCATAGGCAGAGAATTTACGCTGAAATAGTCCTGATGTTTTGTTTTTGTCTTTTTGCTCAACAGCATCTACCGTTACAGGAATAAGTTCTTTATCCCGTAATTGTTGACGAATTTGGCGTGCTGAATCTCCCTCTAACACACCTTTTTGCTGTTTTCCGGAAGTGTCTATCGCAGTAAACTGATATGCTGGCATTATTATGCTCTAGTTTTCCAAAATTTTTTGATTACGCTGTTGCGTCAAACCCTATAAATCATTCATATTGATGTCTATAAATGACGATTACACTCTAACATAAGCCGAATCTGTACACGATACCATTTCATCATTGAGCCATTGAATATTCTCTATGCCGAACACAATTGATACGCCACAACACATTCACCGTATTCAGGTTGCTGTTCCTGTCTATTTGAACGACTGTTTTGACTATCAAGTCAGTGCTGAACAATATGCTCAAGCAGAAATTGGAGCACGTGTTGCCGTTTCTTTTGGTAGGCAAAGTCTGATTGGCATTATTGTCAAAAAAATAGCACCTGATGAACCCATTGACTCACATTTCAAACTCAAATTCATTACTGAGTTATTAGATGAACAAGCGATTTTAGACAGTAAAGTTTTAAGTTTATTGACATGGTCTGCGCAATATTATCAATTTCCAATCGGTGAAGTGATTCAAACGGCTTTACCGACATTATTACGTCAAGGTAAACCCTATAATCTGTTGGCGCGTACCTGGAAAGTCTTAGAGTTAAATGCTGAAGAAAAGATAAAACGTTCTGAGAAGCAACAAGAAGCCTATAAAATACTTAAATTACATCCTCAAGGAACGCATGAAAATATTCTTAATTTAAGTGGCGTTGAAACAGCAACCTTAAAAGCACTTGAGAAAAAACAAATTGTTCGTTGTGATTTAGAAGAACAAAATGTAAAACCTGAACCTGTACAACTGGCGCAAATGCCATTAACAGCCAATGAAGATCAAAAGAAAGCCATTCAAACCATTTTAAAAGCACAGAATAAATACCAAGCTTTTTTATTGGATGGTTTAACGGGCAGTGGTAAAACAGAAGTCTATTTACAAGTCATGCACGAAGTGCTTAAACAAGGCAAGCAAGTTCTTGTTTTAGTACCAGAAATTGGATTAACCCCACAAACCATTAGCCGTTTTCAATCACGCTTTCACTGCAATATTGCGCTACTCCATTCAGGTTTAAACGACACTAAACGCTTACAAGCTTGGCAGCATGCGCAAACTGGAAAAGCTTCGATTATTCTTGGGACACGTTCTGCAATTTATACACCCTTACCTAATTTGGGCTTAATTATTTTAGATGAAGAACATGATCTTTCATTTAAGCAGCAAGAAGGATTTCGTTATCACGCACGTGATGTTGCGATGTATCGTGCGCATCTTGAAAACTGCCCGATTATTTTAGGTTCTGCAACACCAAGTATTGATAGTTATTATCTTGCACGTCAAGAAAAGCTGACCCGTATTGAGTTAAATCAGCGTGCAGGTACAGCGGTCATGCCTAAAATGCATATCATTGATTTAAAAGTTGCTAAAAAACAAAATGGTTTAAGTGATAGCTTAATCACTGAAATTAGAAAACGTTTAGAGAAAAAAGAACAAGTTTTAATTTTCTTAAATCGTCGTGGTTATGCACCTGTTCTCATCTGTGAAAGTTGTGGTTGGCAAGCCAATTGCCCACATTGTGATGCTCATTTCACCCTACACCTGAAGCCATATCAGCATTTACATTGCCATCATTGTGGTACGATTAATCGCTTACCTGATGCATGTCCTCAGTGTAATCAAACCCAACTCAAACCGATTGGCATGGGTACAGCCAAGGTGGAAGAAACACTCCACGAACTCTTCCCAAACTTCCCTGTACTCAGAGTCGACCGTGATTCGACCAGCCGAGTAGGCAGTTGGCAACGACTTTATGATCAAATCCAAAAGAGTGAGCCCACTATTTTACTGGGAACACAAATGCTTGCCAAAGGGCATCATTTTCCTTATGTAACTTTGGTGGCTATTTTAGATATAGATGCAGGTTTATTGAGCGTCGATTTCCGTGCGATAGAGCGTACAGCACAATTGATTATTCAAGTTGCAGGACGTGCAGGACGAGGTGAAAAGAAAGGCGAAGTTTATCTGCAAACACTACGCCCCGATCATCCATTGTTAAATACGTTGATTGAAAAAGATTATCGTGCCTTTGCCAAACAAACCCTAAAAGACCGACAAGCCGCATTATTACCTCCATGTCGTTATGCGATTTTGATTCGCTGTGAGTCTAAAAATCAGGATGAAAATCTAAACTTTCTCACCGAAATGACACAGTTACTCAGGCAAACATCTGAAGAGAATTTGATTGATATTTGGGGACCAATTCCCGCACCAATGGAGCGTAAAGCAGGTCGCTACCAAGCACATGTTGTATTGTTGTCTCAAGATCGCGCTAAAATGCATTTCTATATTCGACAATGGTGGCAAAATCTTTTACATAGCAAACCATCCAGTCTAAAAGTGACCATTGATGTTGACCCACAAGAATTGAGTTAGCAACTTAACACATTACTTTTATGAACATCGCTTTTATATAAGAAGGGTTTAGAAGCCTTTTCAAAAGATAGTGATCACAACTGGATTTAAAAGAAAATGACCACATAAATAGCTCAAAATCGCTCACAAAACCAAGTTACAATTTCGATAGAAGAGAAAAACAAAAGGCGTATGGATGTCACTGTTATTACAAATCACCATTTTCCTTGGTGCAGCGCTATTGCTGGTTCCATTAGGTAAAAAACTCGGGATTGCCACAGTACTTGGTTATTTATTTACGGGAATCATCCTTGGACCTAGCGTATTTAATATCGCCAATGATCCTGAAGAGATCATGCATCTTGCCGAGTTTGGCGTCATTCTACTGATGTTCTTGATTGGTTTAGAGCTTCGCCCTCAACGACTTTGGGAAATGCGTCAATCCATTTTTGTGATGGGAACATTACAAGTCGTAGCAACAGGCTTGGTACTGATGGGAACAGTTTATCTGCTTCTTCAACAATCACTTTCCTCGAGCTTCGTGATTGGATTTGCCCTCGCCCTTTCTTCAACGGCTTTTGTTTTACAATTACTCGCAGAAAAACAACAACTCAATACCACGCATGGTCAACAGTCTTTCTCAATATTATTGTTTCAAGATATTGCAGCGATTCCCTTACTGGCAGTCATTCCGCTACTGGCAGGTGGTGATTCTACCCACCACGGCATTGCTTACTTTGCAGCGATTATTGCAACATTCACAGGCTTATTCTTATTCAGCCGTTATGTAATGCGTCCTTTTTTTCGCTTTGTCGCAAAAAGTGGTGCAACCGAGTTAATTACTGCTGTTGGACTTTTTATCGTCCTCGGTGTCGTTTTATTGATGGGTTTTATTGGAATCAGCACCACACTTGGCGCATTTCTCACAGGCGTTTTATTAGCAGATTCAGAGTTCCGCCACGAATTGGAAGCCAGCATTGCGCCATTTAAAGGCTTATTACTCGGTCTATTTTTTATGACTGTAGGCATGACCACACAGTTATCATTATTGATCGACATGCCTGTACTGATTATCGGCGGAGCACTTGCTTTGATCTTAATCAAAGCACTGGTCATGTTGATCATCGCACGCCTGAAAAAGATGAGTTGGTCAAATAGTTTTATGGTTGCTGTGTGTTTGGCCCAAGGTGGTGAGTTTGCATTTGTAGTACTCAACGTTGCGAAAAGTGAAAAAGTCCTCACTCAAGCCATCATTGAACCGCTTACTTTGGTCGTCACACTTTCTATGGTGATGACACCGATCTTCTTTTGGTTGGTGAATAACAAAATTGTTCCCTTGCTGAATAAAGGAATTGAACCTGAATACGATGATATTCCCAATCAACATCCTGCATTAATCATTGCAGGTTTTGGTCGTGTTGGGCAAATTGTTGCACGTTTAGCACGTGTACAACATTTTAAATTCACGGCGATTGATAATAATTTACAAAGAATCGATTTTGTTCGCCGTTATGGTGGAACATTATATTATGGTGATGTGACTTTGCCTGATCTATTGCGTTCGGCAGGCATTGAGCATGCTAAAGTTTTTGTTTTAGCCATCGATGATGTTGAAGATTCGATGAATGTCGCACGGCATATTCGTTTGAATTATCCCAATCTGACATTATTGGCCCGTGCACGTGATCGACACCATACCCACTTATTACGTGATTTAGGTGTTAAACATATTTGGCGTGAAACCTATCTAACCTCTCTCGGTATGGGCTATCGAATGCTATGTGAATTAGGGGTTTCTAAAACGGATGCTTATGACAGTATTGAGTTATTTAGAAACTACGATGAGGCGCTTTTATCTCGACAGCAACATATTTATGCAGATGAACAAAAAGTGTTTGAAAGTTATAAGAGTTTCTTATCAGAACTGGAACACTTATTTGAAAGTGACAGCCAAGCATCGACACAAGATCCAAGCAAATTTAAAGATGATCCTCATCAAGATGAATCTGGACTTGAACGTGTCCAAGTGTCACATAACGATCAGGATCGAATCAATGTCACACGTGATAACGACAATTCATCCTGATAAGAAATCAGTTGTTTCTTATAAAATGATTTTTTAAATGAGATGAAACTTGTGATTTAAAATATCGTCACCATCTAAGCAGGAATTTGGAGAATTTTATGTCTGATTTACGTCAACGTTTTTATATTGAAGATAGTCCTGTGCGTGGTGAAGTTGTGCATTTGGAACAAGCACTACAAACGATTTTGGCACAACGTAACTATGCACCTGCTGTACAAATCCTTTTAGGTGAAATGCTCAGTGCAACTGCATTATTAGCCAGTACATTAAAAATTAAGGGACGTATCAGCTTACAAATTCAAGCTGAAGGTACATTTAAATGGGCAATGGCTGAATGTAACCACTTAGGTGATGTTCGTGCTTTAGCAGACTATGAAGAAGATCCTCGTTTTATGCAAGGCGAAGACAGTCGAACGGTCTTATCATCTCTGGTCAAACCAATTTTATTTATCAATATCGAACCTGAGTTTGGTGAACGTTATCAAGGGATTGTTGCTTTAGATCAACCTACTTTGGCTGGTTGCTTGATGCAATATTATGATTTATCTGCACAAATTCCGACACGCATTGTTTTAGCCAGTTCTGCACAGCGTTCAGGTGGCCTACTGATTCAATTATTACCACGTAATAATGAAGAAGAACAACAACGTGTAGACGAAGACTTGTGGCCTCGTTTAACCATGCTTACTGAAACACTGAAAACTGAAGAATTAACAGATTTAAGTGCACAAGAAATTCTATACCGTTTATATAACGAAGAAGAAGTTCGTTTACCTGAAGTTGAGCAGTTGCAGTTTAATTGCACATGTTCACGTGATAAATGCAAAAATGCTTTAATTCAAATTGGTTTAGATGCTGTTAAAGAAACGCTCGAGTTCCAGAACCCAATCGAAATGGATTGCCAATTCTGTAATAAGAAATACCAATTTACAGCAAAAGAGGCTCTGGATCTTTTTGGTGAGCATTTAAGCTAATCAATCGTTTGGCCCTGAAATAAGTGAAACTTAAAGTAGCTTATTTCAGAGCCAAGTATTGAAAATATTTATGCTATTTTGCTGTATAAAAGATCCGAAAAATCTCTAGACTCTACTCTTTCATGTATTTTCTCTTGATAGATAACTTTTGAAACAATAAGCACACTAAGTCCCTCTTCCATCTGCCTTAAAAAAAGCATAAAAATAGAATAAAGCTAAACAAATAATGACTTTAAATATGGCAAAAAACTTCTATGAAGAACTAGGTGTCGCTAAAACAGCAACACCTGACGAAATTAAAAAGGCTTACCGCAAATTAGCAAGAAAATACCACCCTGACGTGAGTAAAGAAGCCAATGCTGAAGAAAAAATGCAGGCTATTAATGTGGCTTACGACACGCTCAGTAATGAAGAAAAGAAAAAACAATATGACTTTGAACTAGAACACCCTCAAGGTTTTGCTGGATTTGGGCAAGGCCAAGGCACAGGTGGTTTTGGAGATGGACAGTATTATCATCAAAGTAGTCAAGGGAATGCGCAAGATTTTAGTGGCTTTGAGGATTTATTTGGCCGCTTTGGTGGCGGTTTTGGTGGCGGTCAACAACATGACTTTGGTCAACGCAATTCTAGACAGCAAAGAAGCTATAAAGGTGAAGACCAACACGCCAGTATAGAAGTTCCGATTGATGTTGCTTACGAGGGTGTAACACAAAGTATTACCCTGCAAATCCCAACCTATAACGCTTATGGTGAGCCTGAGGTTCAACGTAAAACCTTACAAGTTAAAATTCCAAAAGGAATGAAAGAAGGACAACAAATTCGTCTTTCCAAACAAGGTCAAGCAGGAATCAATGGCGGTGAAAATGGCGATTTATACATTGAAATCCAATATCAAAATACAGACCGCATCCGTGTTGAAGGCGCTGATGTGTATTACACTGTTGATGTTACCCCTTGGGAAGCAGCGTTAGGACAAAGTATTGAAGTCAATACACCAGCAGGAAAAGTCAAAGTTACTGTTCCTAAAAATGCCAGAAACAATCAACAGTTACGTTTAAAAGATAAAGGAATCCCCAATAAAACACCTGGACATCTGTATTTAGTGATTAATATTGTGTATCCGAAAGCTGAAACAGAAACACAGCAAAAAGCCTATCAAGACTTTGCGGATGCTTTTTCTCATTTTAACCCTCGTTCATAGGCTTGTATGCACATTAACGCTGCCAAAGGAGAGCAATCATGACAACTATTCAATATCGTGAGATTGTTTATGACGGTTATCAGGATGCAGAAATCGTTGACGAAAACTTAAATTTAGATCTGAAACATTTTGCTCAAGCATGTGGTCAAAGTCCTGAGTGGATTTTACAACTGCTCGAATACGAGATATTACCTGCCCGTCCTGAAGAAAGAATCCATCAATTTTTTGGTGAGGATATTTCACGTGCTCGACGTGCCTACCGTCTTCAACGTGACTTTGAAGCCAGTCTTTCGGCTGTTGCAATGATGATGGATTTAATTGACGAAGTTCAACAATTACGCAAACAAGTCAAACATTTTCACTTTGAATCACACTAATTCATTTCAAATTGTTAATAGCTAGTGACAGGTTAATATTTAACCTGTCATGATCTGTAGCCTATTCTGAATGTTTTGCGAAGTTGTTTTGTTAATCGATTAAAATCTTTTACAAGAGGTGACGTGCTACTATGAATTCAAAGGTGATGAATAAAAAACTTAAACACATGTTTCCTGAACACAGAGAACTGATGTGTACATTAAAACAAGAAAACCCGCATTTTGCTAAACTTTTGACAGATCACGATGAATTGGATCGTGAAATTAGTCAACTTGAACTTGATCCTCTCAATCATATTCATACAGACATTGAGCTACTCAAACGCAAAAAATTAAAATTAAAAGACCAACTTTATCTTATTCTACAAAAGACAGCTCAAATTAATCCTGAAACAGAATAACCGCATATTATTTCAGTTTTGTGATTTTTTCGACTTCTTTCATGGTCTGTTTAATCGGCTCATAGTTTAAGAACCAAAGCAAATCCACACGTTGATTTTTGTGTTGTTGAGCTAACATATCAATAACACTCCTTTCCCCTCGCCCGACCAAATGTCTGCGATAAAAATAAACGATGAGGATCACAGTACACATCAACATCACCATTAACATCATCCAAAAACCAATTGGATTTTTGAGTCCAGGAATAAATTCAAAATTCATCCCATAAACACCCGTTAACAAGGTTAATGGTGCAAATACAGCAGTAATAATCGCAAGTATTCGCATATTCTCATTGGTTTGATTGGCGATTGCAGAGAAATGTAGATCAATTGCGGATTGTATTGCATTACTTAAACGCACTGTATATTTTTGAATACGTTCCACATGGCTGACAAGATCATCCACGCGAACGAGCATAATGTCTTGTTTTTCTGCTTTTTTCTTTCCTTTTAAATGAGAATAATTTTCTACAATTTCATCTCTCAATTCTTGTAGCGCATCAATTTGTTCCTCACATAAATTTTCAATTTGCTGAAAGCCCAAATTCTCTTGAAAAAGCTGATGCCACTTGGCAAATCGACGATTGCCTTGCAATAATTCTTGCTGCCAAAATTCAACACGTTTTGATAGCGGGCCTCGCAGATCTAAATAACCATCAATCATGATATTTAAAAGCCGCAGCGCTAAATCGAGTGGCGTAATCGGTAGTTTACGTGGCTTATTTTGCTCATCTAAACTTTTATTGGTGATATTGAGAATACGAGACAAATAACTCTCAAATGTATGATTACCTTTTTCATGGATGGTTATTAACACTTGAGATGTAATAATAAAACTGATCGGTGAGGTCGCCAATCCATAGACACTTTCATACTTGTCCATTGCGATTTCACCTTTATCAATTTGATCATCAGGTGTGATTAACTTACGAAAAATGAGTAAATCATATTCCTCCATCGCATCAAATGCGCAAGGATGATCAATATTTAAAATATCGCGAACATGGTATTCATTCAACTGAATACCCGTGGCATCTAGAATCTCTTTTTGCCATTGTTCTGCACGATTGACCACATCTTCACGGGTACAATCAATCCACATGAATTGCTGTTCCGCTTGTGCATTATTGTCTCGCTGCACGCAGGTATGGTGTTCATCTTGATGTTGAAAAAAATAAAATGTTTGCATAAATCGCAATTATAGTTGTGTTTACTTGTTCACATCATGCCATAAAAAAAGCCTTGAGCAAGCCAAAGTTATGACTTTGACCATGCACAAGGCGGGCTTTTTTAATCAGTCTTATTCACATGAGTGGCCCCATGTGAATATTTCAAAGATTATGCTGTTCTACATCTTTCATGGTTAATTTAATACGACCACGATTATCTACATCCGCAACTTGTACTTTAACGTCTTGACCTTCAGCCAATACATCAGAGACATTTGCAACACGCTCATTCGAAATTTGAGAGATATGAAGTAGACCATCTGTACCTGGCATAATGTTTACAAACGCACCGAATTCAACGATACGAATCACTTTACCGATATAGATTTTGCCTGGTTCAACTTCAGCAGTTAATGCTTGGATTTTAGCAATTGCAGCTTGAGCAGCCGCTTTCGTTTCACCAAACACGCGCACTGTACCATTGTCTTCGATATCAATCGCAGCTTTGGTTTCTTCAGTGATCGCACGAATTGTCGCACCACCTTTACCAATTACATCACGGATCTTATCAGGGTTGATATTGATCACTTGGAATGTAGGTGCATGCATTGAAATTTCAGGGCGTGCACGTGAAATCACTTGGTTCATTTCGTTCAAGATATGCATACGACCTGCATAAGCTTGATTCAATGCAACTTCCATAATTTCTTCAGTGATACCTTCAATCTTGATATCCATTTGAAGTGCAGTAATACCGTTTGCAGAACCTGCAACTTTAAAGTCCATATCACCAAGATGATCTTCATCACCTAAGATGTCAGAAAGAACTGCGAAACGCTCGCCTTCTTTAACTAGACCCATTGCAATACCTGCAACTGGTGCTTTAAGTGGAACACCCGCATCCATAAGTGATAATGAAGCACCACATACAGAAGCCATAGAAGATGAACCATTAGATTCAGTAATGTCAGATACAATACGAATCACGTACGGGAAGCGGTCAGCAGCAGGCAGAACAGCTTGAACACCACGACGCGCTAAACGACCGTGACCGATTTCACGACGCTTAGGACCAGATTCACGACCCGTTTCACCGACTGAATATGCAGGGAAGTTGTAGTGAAGCATGAAGTTGTCAGTTTTTGTGCCTGAAAGTGTATCAACCATCAATGCATCACGTGTATTACCCAAAGTTGTTGTTACCAACGCCTGAGTTTCACCACGAGTAAACAATGCAGAACCGTGTGCACGATCTAATACACCCACTTGTACGTCGATTGCACGAACAGTTTTCGTGTCACGACCATCGATACGTGGCTTACCAGACAAGATATTGTCACGTACAGTACGATATTTCAGATCTTCAAAGAGTTCGTTTACTTCGTCAGCAATACCTGTTTCGTCATTTTCAGGAACGAACTGTGCAACTGCTTCTGCATAAAGTGCATCAAGTGCTGCATAACGATCTTGCTTTACAGCAATCGTATAAGCTTCAGAAATTTTTGCTTCAAAAGCATCTTTCAATTGCGCTAAAAGTGCTTCGTTTTTGCTTGGCGCAACCCAAGTCGACTCAACTGCACCCGCAGCTGCTGCAAATTCTTTAATCGCTTGAATCGCGATTTGCATTTCGTCATGACCGAAAAGTACAGCACCTAACATTTGATCTTCTGAAAGTTCTTTCGCTTCAGATTCAACCATCAATACAGCAGATTCTGTACCTGCAACAACAAGGTCAAGATCACTTTCTTTCAACTGTTCGTTGTTCGGGTTTAGAACATATTCACCGTTGATTAAACCAACACGTGCACCACCAATTGGGCCACGGAAAGGTGTACCAGCAATCGACAATGCTGCAGATGTACCTAACATTGCTGCAATATCAGCTTCCATGGTTTTATCAGAAGAAACAACGGTTGCTGTTACTTGGATTTCGTTGAAGTAACCTTCTGGGAACAATGGGCGAATTGGACGGTCAATTAAACGTGAAATCAAAGTTTCAGCTTCAGACGCACGGCCTTCACGCTTGCCATAACCACCTGGGATACGACCTGCAGCATATTGCTTTTCTTGGTAGTTCACTGTTAATGGGAAGAAGTCTTGACCCGCTTTTGCTTTAGGCTGTGCAACAACTGCAACTAAAACAGTTACGCCACCCATAGTCACTAAAACTGTATTTGCTTGACGTGCAACACGACCCGTTTCTAGTACAACTTGATGTTGACCATACTGAAATTCTTTACGAATAACATTAAACATTGACATGTATTTTTATTTCCTAGTTCTTTTGAACAGTTATTCTAGTGGAGACCCCTAAGGTTTGACATTCACTTTAACGACATAAATGACAAAGCTTAGAAGCCGACTTCACTAGAGAATAAACACTAATTTTAAACACAAAGAAGGAGCGAAACATTCGCCCCTTCCAAAGATCTAGTCAAAAGCTAGATCGACTTTAGTTTTCATCAATACAGCATTCAGCATGCAATAATCCGAAAATAAAAGTTTAAATCGAATTAACGACGTAAACCTAAAGCAGCAATCAAATCGCTATAACGCGTAGCATCTTTACCTTTAAGGTAGTCAAGAAGCTTACGACGTTGGTTAACCATACGAATCAAACCACGACGGCTATGATGATCGTGTTTATGTTCTTTAAAGTGACCTTGTAAATCATTGATTTGACCAGTCAATAAAGCAACTTGTACTTCTGGTGAACCCGTGTCATTTTCAGCACGAGCGAATTTTGCAATGATCTCTGCGCGATCTGCGTTTGTTAAAGCCATTCGATTTCTCCGAGATGCTTATAAATATATGATAAAAATCAATTTAATGTAATTCATTAAATTTGATTGCCGTGCATCACTACAGCAGTGATCTATTTTAAAGGAACTACCTCGAGATTGCAAAATTATCGTAGTGGTATTTGTCGCTTATCTTAAATACTTGTCATGATTGTTTAGTGATAATGGATTACTTTAGCTGTGTAGAATTGTTAGAAGATCGGAAAATACAAAGCAATTGAATGATTTGCTCAAGGCCGCCTAAAAATCATACTTGCAAATTTATAACTAAGCTTGGGCAGTTAGGACACTGACAATAAAATTTTCTAAAGGCAGACTGACATTCATAAAAAAAACGATGGAATACAATGTGAAAATATTTTCAACCAATACCTGTTATGTGCCTAGGGATTTAAGCACGATTACACAGTCCAAAAATGAAGTTGATGCGGAACTTGGAGGGATGACTCATCCACAAGTGCAAAAAATTTGGCACAGCATTGAGTCTTTATACAAAACGGGGAATCACCCACTGATTAGTGTTTGTATCCGACGTAAAGGGCAAATCGTCTTGAATCGCAGTATAGGCTATGCTCAAGGCAACAGTGCCAAGGGACTTGCTAAAAATGCCGTAGTTGCCACTCCTGACTCTCCAGTTTGTTTATTTTCAGCCTCTAAAATTGTCACAGCAATGCTGATTCATATGTTAGATGAAACAGGTGAAATCAACTTACTTGATCCGATTAGTCATTACATCCCTGAATATGCGCAAAATGGTAAAAACCGTGCAACGATTTTTCATCTATTGTCTCATCGTGGTGGAATTCCACGTATTGAAATGGAAGTCACTCCCGAATTATTGTTTGATCGTGAACAGATTTTACGCCATCTCTTTGCTGCAAAACCGCTGTTACCTGCAGGCACACACCTTGCTTATCATGCCGTGACCGCAGGATACGTATTAGGAGAGCTTATTGAGCGTGTTACAGGTCAAGATATTCGCCAGTTCCTACATGAACGTATTGAAAAACCAATGGGGATGGACTATTTCAATTACGGCTTAAAGCCTGAGTTTCGTGATCAAGTTGCACAAAGTACGGCAACAGGTATCCATCCCAAATTAGGCACTGACTATTATTTAGATCATGTTTTGGGTGGAGGACTAGAACTTGCCGTTGATGTGACCAATGACCATCGTTTTATGGATACCATTTGTCCTGCAGGTAATATTTATACCAGTGCTGAACAGGCCAATCGTTTCTTTGAAATGTTACTCAATGGTGGAAGTTATAATGGTACTCAAATTATGACGCCACAAACGGTATTTCGGGCCACTCTACCAACATCAGCAACCAGTATAGACCGTACCCTTTTAGCACCTATGCGCTATGCACTAGGCCCTATGCTCGGCAATAATCCTGTTGGGATTTTTGGCCCACATACAGGACAAGCTTTTGGTCATTTGGGTTTTTCTAATATTCTTTGTTGGGCAGATCCTGAACGTGATATTAGTGTGAGTATTTTAAATACAGGAAAATCTGTTGTCGGTACACACCTTCCTGCTTTAGCCAATGTGCTGTTACAGATTTCTACCCAATGCCCAAAAATTCCAAAACAACAACGTCGTGCTTTGTTTAGTACAGACCGTACCACAATGGATTTGGTCTAGTTTCACTTCAGCAAGGCTCAATTGAAAATCTAGTTTATTTTCAATTATCGTTTTTAAGATGACTTTATTTGAGACATCAAGATGACTTTAATGAAAAAGCCCTAAGACGAATCTTAGGGCTTTTCCTTTGGCGCTGTAGTTTCTTATTCTGCTTGTTGTTTAATTTATTGTTTTTATTTTCGTGTTTACTCACGTTTTATGAATACGGTCCATGTTCTTAATCTTTTACATTTCCTTATGTATTGTATTGTGACAGATATTTTTTCCAACAAAAGTCGCATTTCTCTCTTTCTTATGTACGAAATATCCCACATTGAGTAAACACAAAAAATTTATTGATATTGGGTCACTAAAAGAAAATTTTTGATGATAAAAAAGCCTTGTAGTCTCTCCCAAAACTACAAGGCTTAGCGGCTGTAAGTTTCCTCTTATCACTTACTTCATGTAAGTTCGCAGTCTCCCGACTTTAACTCGTTCTTATTATGCGATTTTACTCAACGATCCTTGCTGAGCTCTTTATGGGCTTCATCATCTCAGAAAGCCATATGAAGCTCTATGCGCTAATATCTCGAATTCATGTAAGCAATTTCGTACATAACACTTATTTATTATATTTCATTAACAATGGGTTATTTTTATTAATTTTATTAACCAATCCACTCCTTCTAAGGGTACCAATCCGTAATGATTGGCTAAAAGCATTTTTATCAACCAGTAAACTTACGACAGATTTTGCACGGGTTATTGCTGTATAAATCAGCTCTTGGCTTAAAAGTTTCGTCGCGGCCTGATCTAAAACAACAGCAGTATGGGTAAATTCTGAACCTTGCGATTTATGAATCGTCAAAACAAAAGCAGTTTGAATGACTTTTGGAAGTCGGGTTGCAGAAATCCATTTATTTAAACTAGGGAAATAAACCTCAAATTGTCCTTGCTGCTGCCGATGCTTAAAGCAGATACCGATATCACCATTGGAAAGTCCCAATTGATAATCGTTATAGGTCATCATCACAGGGCGTCCGACATACCAATCACCTTGTCGGTTTAAATTTGGAATGACATCAAATAACGCTTTTTCCATCTCCAAATTTAAAATGTTCAGTCCAAACATACCGTGTCGCACGGCGGTTAGTATTCGATATTGGTCAAATGTTTGTGTGACTATATCTATATAATCAATTGAATTTTCAGCATTTAAATATTGTTTTATACTTTGAAAATAACTTTGGAATCCCCAACTGAGTTTTTGATAATACAAAGCTAAATCAGCTAGAGGAATCTCTTCAGGCAAATATTCCAGTTGAATGATATCTTGCATGTCTTTTTGCAAAGGAATCGGTTTGAGTGTTGAAGCATGTACCACTTGATTCTCAAAGTCATTCAGTAAAGTGCTTTGCTCTAGATCGACTTGTTTCTGCGACTGAATAAATTGTGCCATTTTCCCAATCAAAGCATCACCTTTAAAGCGCTGACTGGTCAGCAAATGGCTTCTATGGTCTTGTAGTGTGGGAACTTGTTGCAAATCTGCCAAAACTGAACCGACATCCACTGAAGCAAGCTGATTGGCATCACCCAATAAAATCAACCGGCAATGCTCTGGCACTGCTTCGAACAATAAAGTCGCTAGATTTAGATCTAACATCGATGCTTCATCAATCACAATCACATCATAAGGTAAGGGTTGTCGTTGATTAAAACGTGGCAGCTGTTGATTGCCTAAACCCAATAAACGATGGATCGTAATCGGATTGAATTGTTCTAAACGTAGTCCAAACTTTTGTAATTTAGGATCTAATAACGACTTTTGTAAGGCTTCGCCCATCCGTTGAGCAGCTTTACCCGTCGGTGCTGCCATAGCAATGCGAATATTGGGAATCGCATGATGTAATACCGCAATAATACGTGCCAAAGTATAGGTTTTACCTGTCCCTGGCCCGCCCGTAATTATATTAAAAGCATGATGTGCAACGCTATTTAAAGCAGCCTTTTGATGTATATCCACCAAAAGATCATCAAAAGGGGTAACATCGATAGGTTGTATCTGCTGTTGTTGTAAACGAAGAACTTGCGTAGCTAAGCGTTGTTCTAATTTCCAATAACGATACAAATAAAGATATTGCTCATCATAAACAAAAGGTACAACCTGATTTTGTGCAACCTGTTCCGACACAACTAAATGTCCTAAACATTGTAAATTCTGACCATGCCGAACAATACAGCTATCACCGTGCATATTTGCATCTAAAATTTCTTCAATGAGTAACTTTGCTTGATCGATTTGTAGTTGATCTGTGGAAAACTGCTGTAACAGATACTGACTCCACGCCGCTATCCATTGCGGTGTTTGAGTGTCCAAATCTTGTTTATTTTCCACACAGTTATCCTCAGAGTTATCTACAAGGTTTTAAACATAGTTATCCACATGATAACTATATATTAATAAAGAAATAAAGCTATTTATCCAGCATTTTTCAGTATTTTATCCTCAGCAAAATATCCCAAAATAGCATCCAGCCTGAGAATAAACTCCGAACTTGGTCGCCAATAGTGATAGCCTTGCTCAGCTTGCCCATTCATACCACGTAAATAAAGATAGGTTGCACCACCTAAATCACGCTCGATTTGATAATTTTCAAGTTGTACGGTCAAATAACGATGCAAAGCCACCAAATACAACGATGCTTGTAGCCAATAACTGGCATGTGACATGCTTTGCTGTATGGCTTGTGTGGTATAGTTGTGTTGGTCTAAACCTAAGAAATTACTTTTATAATCGGCAATGTGATATTGCTGACCATCAAAAAACACCAAATCAATTGAACCATTTAAATAACGAGCTGCATTCGATTCTTTAAACTCAGGCATATGAATATCATATTCATCAAAGAGTTGCTGAATCCGCTTGGTTGCCAATATCCGATCAGACAATGCTAAATAGAAAGGAAATTCAGACAAATACTCATGCCTTTCAAGCTGCCCCAATTGAAAATGATTCAAAATAGCTGTGTTTAATACATCCGCTAACCAATCCGAAACCCATTGCAATAAAGTGTCTTCAACGTCTTGATTGTCTGCTGAATTCTGCTGCGGAAAAGCCAATTGATATTGCCCAATTAATTCAGCCCATAATAATGAATAATCATTTTTAAAACGGCGATGAATTTCAAGTTGCCAATACTGTCGGTCTTTAAAATCAATATGTTCAAAGATTTCATGTAAGAAATTACCCGCCACTGCACCTTTCGGAAAATTGGCTTTAATCCAAGCGATGGGTTGTTGTGATATTTCAGCAACTATCGGTTCAACAATGACTTGTTGCACTTCATCTTCGGCACTTCCTATAACTTGTTCAGCAACGGCCAAAGTATCTTGAATCTGCTGTCGTGTTAAATGCTGCGCTAAGGCACTAAAACTGGTTTTGCCTCGTGCATAAAAACGTTGCGTCGGAAATTTTTCTGCAATAAAAGGAACTTGTATTTCAGTTTTTGGCGCTTCCAAACGCACAGGCCGTTCAATCAGTAAATTTTCCTGAATACTCCCTGCGTGTTGAAATGCTGTGACAGGATGTCCACGCCAGAAAGCCAATCCTGTTGTCGATTTTCCAACATTGTCCTGCATCATGGCATAAACACGATAACTGGCACGGGTCAATGCTACGTACCATAAACGATGATGCTCGGCCAATGCACGCTCATCGTGTTGTGCAATATCTTCATCTTTAAGTGTATTCGTGTCATTTACAGCAACCACACGTTGTACTTCAACTTTGCCAGTTGTAGGATTGAGTTGTTCCATGGTCGAAAAGTTCAGTGTTTTGTGCATTTCCTTAAAATCTTTGTCTGCACCCAATAAAAACACGAATTTAAATTCCAATCCTTTAGATTGGTGAATGGTCATCAATTGAACGCCTGCCTCATTCGACAATTTGCGCTCCATTTCCCACTCACGCTCCATTGGCATAGTCAGTTGTTTTAAATACCAATGATAAAGATTTTGTGCTCCTTGATATTGCTCACTATGCTGACTTAATAATTCGGTTAAATGGCGTAAATTCACCACCACACGTTCATTATCACGGCTTTGTTTCTCAACCAGTTTTGTCCACACCTGAAATTGCGTCAGTGCGTATTGCCAAGCGGTTAAAAATCCTTGATTCAACCACATCTCACGAATCTGATCGAACTGTTCTATATAATGACTTAAGCCATCTGCATGTTGTTCTAATTCAATTAATTGTGTCAGTTGAAAGCCCATTAAGCGACTAAGCAAAGCACGTTTTATTTTGGCTTCATCATAAGGATGCATAATCGCTGCAAGTACAGCACCCACATCTTTGGCAATCTGACTTTCAAAAACACTTTTTTTCGAAGGACGATTGGTGCGAATACCTAAAAATTCTAACGCCGATTGTGCTTTGTCTAAACCATCATGGTTTTTCGACAAAATCGCAATATCATTTTCATCGAGTGCTCGATGACCTGATTTTTCTGCAAAATATAAATTGCCCTGAATAGCTTGGTTGAGTAAATCACGAATTTTCCAAGCCACTTGTTCTGCTTCTTTATTTTTATCTTCCAATTGTAGCCATCGTAACGGGTGTGGATTGATCGCACCGTGATCTATTAAATCGAGATGCGGTCTTGTCCCTGCTTGAACTGGGGTATAAACAACCTGCTCACCAAAATCGATTTGTCGTTGAAATAACGCATCAACCACCTCAACCAAGGGTTTGACTGAACGATGGTTATAAACCAAATTGTACTCATGCCCTTCTTTACCAAAAACATCCTGATGTGCTTTTAAAAAAGTCAGCATGTCACCACCGCGGAAACCATAAATCGCTTGTTTACGATCTCCGACCATAATCATACATCCGTTTTTTACACGACTTGGATGACGCCAAATTTGCGCTAACATATCATCTTGATCTTGATTGGTATCTTGAAATTCATCGACCAAAATCAAAGGATAAGCCGCATGTACAAACGTCGCAAACCGTTGCCCTTGCTCACCTTGTAGTGCTTCGGCAAGCGTTCGAATCTGTTGCGAAAATGTCGTTTCACCCTTCTGCTGTAAAACTTGGGGTAACCGCTTTTTCACTTGTTGAGCGAGATAATATTTTAAAAATGTATCTGTTCCAGCCAATTGCGCTTCAAATGTTTCAATCTCTTGATAAATTTTCAATAATTGTTGAATAATTTGATGCTGATAAAATGCCGTCTGCACATTTTCCATAGTCGCTTTTTTAAAAATCTGCTGTTCTCGCAATACTTTAACCAAGATAGCGAAGTCAGATTTAGCATCAGAAAGCGTTTGGCTTAAATAATGTTTTGCATCAGAGCGCTGCAATGTTTGGATAATCTGTGGCAAGCTTTTAGCAAAAATACGATGAAAGCGTCCATTTCTAAACTTGGTGCCATTAATCTGTTTGTAATGTTCGCCATCCAATAAGTAATAGGCTGCCAAAGACTGCAATTGATCTAGTGGAATGTGTTTAAGTTGTTCAACTGCACTTTGAAATTTCTCAAAATCAACAGTCGAAAATTGCGGTTCAACAAAGTTTGCCGAAGCAAAATTTAAACTCTGTTCAACGGTTGCGACGTAGTCATCCACCCCATGCAATTCACCTGCAAATACTAAACTGTCAATGATAGGTTGAGGTTGTTTTTGAATCCATTCACGAAGTACATCATGGATCAGTTGATGGCTATAACTTTTCGCATCATCGGTAATTTCAGCACGTTCAATTTTGCCACTTTCAAAAGCAAATTCACGTAATAGCTTTTGGCTAAAACTGTCTAAAGTTCCAACAAATAACTCATCTAATTGATCAATCACCAATTTTAAACGCTCACAAGCGTAGGCGATTCGTGAGGCAAATATTTCCAATGTCTTGGAAAATAATGGATCAGACTCTTGTTGCGCTTTGGCTAAAACCTCTTGTTCAGTTAATTCACGACAAGACTCAAAATAATGATAGGTTTCTTGCAATCGTGATCGAATACGACTTTTTAATTCAGCCGCAGCTTTACGCGTAAAGGTGGTTGCAATCACTTGTTTGGGTAAATATTTTTCTAAAAATATCCGTACCATTAAACTGGATAAAGTATAGGTTTTTCCTGTACCTGCTGAAGCCTCAATCCAGTGCAAACCTGTAAATTGCATATCCGCAATCGGCTGAATAGACACTTTTTTCATGTTTGCTATGGCTGATGTTTCAACAGTTGTTTGCGGAGAAATCGTATTACTCATCATTCTTCCTCCACACATTGATGCTGATAAATCGGCTGATACAAATCATATGCAAATTGCTCACATGCATGTTTTAACAATGCTGCCGCATCCTGTTCTTGCAAAATAAATTGCCAATCTCGATGGAATCTGGTCGCCTCATTATCTTCAACAGAAAAAGAACTAAACCGTGCACCATCCGCATTCCATTCTTTGAGTAGATCGCCCAAATTATCAATGATCATTTGTCCTGATTCATTTTCAAACCATTCTAGTGCTTTATTTTTTTCAGCCAGTTTAAGTAACAATGCCGCAGGTAAAACCAAAGGTTGCGACTGCGCATAAGCATAGGCTTTAAACCATGCGAGTAGATATGCTTTGGCCTGTTTGGAGGTGATCCCCGTACTGATCACGGTGATATCACTAAACAAAGCAATACGTCGCAGATCTTGGGATTGAGCATCCTCTAAATCTAAATAACTGAGCCACAATAAATACTCTAACCATACTTTTGCACGACGCTTGGCACGTCCACTGGAGGCATCTAAACTGACCCAATCCTTGACCGCCTGCACAGGTACAGTCATGTTAATGACCAGTTGATCCTCAATGCGCCATTGACGTTGCGTGGTTCGGGTGACTTCTGTGACATAACGTTTTAAACGAGCATTCAAAGCTTCTTGTTCAGCCAAACTGATTTGCCAAGCACTGTGCTGAACTTTACCGATTGGCAATTGATCTTGTAGCTGATTTTGTAGTTGCTCACCCCCATGAATGACCGATTGATCAGCTAGAACGTCTTTGCTTAATTCCTGCTTTTGTAAGAAGTCTCGAATCTGATAACGCGCTAAGCCGTCTAAAACCAAAGGTTCAGTTTGTGCAGGAATGTCTTCCGCACTCAAATTTTCAACCCCTAAGGTTTTTAAATATAAGCGTGCGGGGAAGATCACATCCTGAATCCACTGTCCCGTATCTAAAACAGTGAGACTGTCTTGAGTAACGGGATATGCCGTATTTACCCAAGCATCTCTATGCGATAAGTTGTCGGCTTGACGAATTTGTTGTGCCACTTGGTACCATTGATCTTGGTAACGAATATTTTCTGCTGTTTCAAAACCACTTGGATCAAAGGGTTGTAAACTATGAATGTGATATAGCGACTGAATGTGTTCAGGAATTTCAATACCATGCTTTTCAATGATCGTATTTGTTTGCTCCGATGAGTCAGATTGACTAATAAAAGCAATATGCTGAATCAACTCTTGCAACACACTGGATGGATCACGAACTTCACCATCACTCACATCAAAACCATTATAAAATAACCACAAATTTTCCTGCGCTAAGCACAGCGCATCTAAAAATGCGCCTTGGTCATCTTCCAAACGTGAGCGATCACCCAATTGAGGTCTAAGAATTTCCATTAAATCAAAAGGTAAATGCATACTTCGATTTGGAAATTTCCCACTGTCTAAATTCATCATCACAATCAATTGATAAGGCAATGGACGAATCAGCCCTATTTGACTGAAAGTAATCTGACCTGTCGGTAGAGCCTGATCAATTTGACCTTCTAAAATATTTTGAATTTCAGCGAGCAAATACGGTAATGGTAAATGAATATTTTTAAGAATAGGATTTTCTTGCTCATCATAAAAACTGGCTAGCGTCAGCATACGTTCTTGTTTTTTGACAATTTCACGAACGGTTTTTAAAGCCTCAACACCCGCTTGTTCAAATTCGAGAATATCTTGCATCAACATTTTTAGCCATGTTTCTGCATCGGATTTTAAGCCAGATTGTGTTCCTAGCTCATGTGCAGTCATCCAATAGCGGCGTTCTGCAAAATCTTGATAGATTGTAATTAATGTACTGATCAGCTCAAAATCACTCGGTAAAACTTGAGCATAGCTGAGTGTATTTTCAAACATCGCATGTTCAGGAATGGCAACCCCCAAAACCAAACGATCTAAAGCAAACTTAAAACTAAAACGGTAATCTTCATCTTCTGGACTTAAACCACGTTGCAAATGTGCATCATCCAAACCACGCTTAAACCCTGCACTGATCAATAGAGCAATTATACGTTCAGTATTTTGAATATTCAGCGCATAACGTAATTGCGTTGCATTTAAATTCAACCAATCTGCAAAATCTTCAATGGTAAAACGACCTTCTACCAACTCAATTCGTCCTAAAACAGCACGCCATGCATTGACGGCATCCAGTTGCGTTACCCCTGCAATTTTAACAGGTAGATAAACCCCCTCTTGATTGGGAACATGTGGAAATACGCTACGAACCAGTGGTTCAATCTGTTTTAAATCAGGGACTAAAACCAATACATCACTTGGCCGACGTGGATGTTCGACACTGCTTTGCGCTAACCAGTGAATCAATTGATCTTTCAAGACTTCAAGTTGCCGAAGTGAGGAATGACACACATGAATTTGGATTGAATCATCCTGTTTTGCTAAGCGATATGCATGTGCTTCTGGTTCAACCAAGTACAAAATATCGGACTGTAACTTGGACAATAAATGCGTCGGTTCTTCATCAACAAAAGCATCGACCCATTGCCCTTCTTCACCTGATGAAAGATTGGATAAAATAGAGAAATGGTCACGGGCTTGCTTACCAAAACGTGTTAATAGCGGATGACGTGATTCACGAATTTCAGCATTAAAATTTAAAGTAAATTCATCAAAGAATTTTTGAATATCTTCATCGGTTGCTTTTGGATGCTTCGAAATAAAGCGCTCTTTGACCCTTAAATCGTATTGCTTTTTCCAGTTTGGATCGACACTGTCCGCCCAATATTCTTGCGATGGGTTGTAATGTAAAATCACCACATCTAAATATTGCCCCAAACGTCTTAAAAATTGTAATTGGCTAGGGGGTAAATCTAACAAAGTAAAAACAATCAATCGACTCGGTAATTTTTTCAATGCGTTGTGACGACGTTCAGGATCATCCATCACTTGCCAAAAATCGGCGTCAATACTTTGCATTTCGGTGAAATCTTCATGAAAAGTATGTTGCCACAACCATCGCTGCCAACGTTCTAATTGCTGCGCCTGATTGAATGTAAAAGCTGAAATTTGTTGATTGGTCTGAAAAAATTGTTTTTCTAAATCAAGTTCTTGACCTCGCCCCCATTGTCCTAACCAATTGCTTGGACATGTACATATTTCAGCATAATTCTGTTCACAACCCCGTAAACAATCCCCACGATATTGCATATAATGATTGAACAATTTCGAGACTTGTTCAGACACCCAGTACAGCATGTTTTGTTTTTTCAGTTGCTTATCTAAACCATTTTCAAGCTGTGAAGCAGAATCATAAATACGCTGGATAATTGAATGAAGCGGGTGATCTTCTGTAACTGTATTTTCATCTGTTTCAATAAAGCTTTTTAAAGTTTGATAAATTCGCCATTTCATAATCAAACGTGGAATATTGGCTTTACGGACTTTGTCCTTATCCTCTAAAACCTGTTGATAAGTAAACCATTGAAACCCACGAATACGTTGATGAAAAAAGCTATTGGCGCTAATCCCTTGTTGTTCTGCAATTTTTTGTGTTAACCATTCCTGCACCGCAGGACTTGGAACAATAAAATGTTGTGTTTGGAGTACAGCAAAAGGATTCTTCGAAGGCTTGACTGTATTTTGCAATAGACCTTGCACCAATACCTCAATGCTTTGACTTTGAATCACATGAATTGCCATAATCCCTCAACTGTTTATATACAATGATTTGTATAAGTGCACAAAAACATAAACATTCGCCACTATACATCTAGATTGTACTATGGCATTTTTGAGCATTATTTGGAAATAACTTCACAATTTCAAGCTTAAAAGTAGCTTCCCTAGAAATATGATAATAAGCTTGAATCAAAGGTAATTGTTTTATGAAAATTGATAAAATTCCAGACTCGATCGACCCAAATTTAAACCTAGAAAAAATTCGAGAAGAATGTTTAGAACTGGTCAAAAAACGTTCTTATGTGTCAGCAGGTGCAGCGGTGGTTCCTGTGCCTTTCTTTGATGTCGTGATTGATGTCGGAATGCTGTCTTTTTTGATTCCAGAAATTAACACACGTTTTGGTTTAGCACCTGATCAAATCAGTGTTTATGACCCTGAAACCAAAAAAATCCACTGGAATGAATTGCGTAAACGCGGCTTTGAGTTTTCAGGCTTAGTGGTTGCACGGACTGCGGTAAAATCATCTTTAAATAATATTGCAGCCAAAGTTATCACCAAACAAGTGACTAAGTTTATTCCTTTAGGTGGCTCGATCATTGCTGCCAGCTTAGGCTATATAGTGATGAAAAAAGTTGCCGAAGCTCATGTAGAAGACTGCTACAAACTTGCCAAGAGCATTCAGCAGAAACAACACGCCAGTGTGGTGAAATCTGCTTGATTTACATATTTGAGGGTTTTTACCCCCTCTTTTGAAAAAAAGAGGACTATAAAGTACAAATCCTCCCCAACCCTCCTAGAGAAAGGAGGGATGAGCAGCACTGCTGCGCAAGGAATCTAAAATTATTTTAAATTCTCAGTAGTTCCCCTCTTTTTTAAAGAGGGGCTAGGGGAGATTCTTAGATGAGTTACTACTGAATTACTCTTAACTGACTGGTATTACTCCCCAACCCTCCTTTGATAAAGGAGGGAGTTTTAACTAAACTAATCCGCTTTTAACTGTTTTAGAATTGCTTTTAGAACCTGAATACGTGCCGAATATTTATCATTGGTCGCAATAACATGCCAAGGCGCATAAGCAGTATTGGTCCGTGCAAACATATCTGCAGCAGCATTCAAATAATCATCCCAATGTCCACGATTTCGCCAATCATCAGGGGTGATTTTAAAACGTTTATGTGGTGTTTCTTCACGTGCTTTAAAACGAGCCTCTTGCTCATCTTTCGTAATCGCCAGCCAAAATTTGATAATTACCGTTTGATTATCCGTTAAATCTTTTTCAAAACGATTGATCTCATCATAAGCACGTTGCCATTCAATTGGTTTAGCAAAACCTTCAATCCGCTCCACTAGAACTCGCCCATACCAAGTGCGATCAAAAATCGTGATTTCCCCTTGATCTGACAGCTTAGTCCAAAACCGCCATAAATAAGGACGCCGTAACTCGTACTTTTCAGGTGCTGCAATGGTGTGAATTTCATATTCACGAGGATCAAGCTTTTTCACAATCCGCTTAATTGCTCCGCCTTTACCTGCTGCATCCATACCTTCGAAAGTGATGATCACATTGCGTGAATCATTACGTAATGCATCGGATACTTTCTTGGTCAGTTTTTTTAATTCAGTTTGGTAATCTTCTTTACTCATTTGTTCAGTCGATGGATTTAACAATTGCTCTGGAACGGGTGCTTGTCGCCATTTAGTACGTACCGTTGTTTTGTGTTTCGGCAATTGTTTTAAAGCATGTAAAATATACTGTGCAAATTGCTGATCACGAACTGTTTCATCTTCACAGTCAATCACATACCAATCATCTGTAAAGCGTTGACGAAGTTTTTGGACATTGTCATATTGCTTTTTATTCCGCCAATCCAAACCGAATAATTTATGCCAACGTTGTTGCGAAGCATCCATATCGTCCATGCGTTTTTGTAAATTTTTCCAAGGTAAATCAAACCAAACCTTGATTACGTCGACATTATTATTTTTTAAATCCTGCTCATAAGCACGCATATTTTCGACATAGGCATCAAACAAGGTGTCATCTAAAGGCGTCGATACATGTAAAGCTGTAGCCAATAAGTCACTGTACCAATTGCCAAAAAACACCTGAATTTGACCTTCGGCAGGAATAAAACGGGAGTACGGTTGCCAAAACGTTTTTTTGCTTTCAAATAGATGTGCAGGATCTGCTTTAACGCGTAAATAGCGAGGATCAACCCATTCACGTAGTTGTTTTACCGCTTCACCTTTTCCCGCCATTTCAATTCCGCTGACCAAAATGACTAAGCTTTTTGCGTTATTTTGATCTCGAGAATTTTTCAAAGCGTACTGTGCTTCAATTAAATCGACTGATAATTCTTCTTCATCACGTACAGCTATTTGTAATTGTTGTTCTAACATAAGTTTCACATTCAAATGAGTTGTTTCATTTGAGTATAACCACTTCACATATTGAAATTTATATATTTTATGTATAGAAAATAAAAAATAATACGATTAAAAAAAAGCTGACTGGCATTATTCATGCTTTCTTTTGATTTAATTGTCATAGAGATAGCGTTAAACTGTCTTTATGCTTTTAAAAAATGATATTTAGAGTTTTTACATGTCGAAACTTGCAGCACTGGATCAGCTTTTAGAACAATACCAACAACTGAGCTATCATAGCGATCCAATTTTGAAACAACGCTTACACGATGCGCAAGATTGGTTAAAAATACGCATTCAACATACTCACCATGCACTGTTTAATCAGCCTGAATATCAATTGATGGCAAAATATTTTATCAATCGTTTATATGGTGGACCAGAATTTGATGATTTAGCAATTCAAATCGAGCGTCTGCTAAAATATGCTCACAAAGCTGAAAAAATGATTCCTGAAAATGCAATTAAAACAGGATTAAAATCGGTTGGTTTGGCTGTATTGGCCATGCAACTCGATGAAGCGGTTGCAGCTCAACTTCTGAAAGATTATCCAGCTAATCAGGCGATTGATGATGAAATGATGCGTTTAACCTTGATTAAACTGGATCAAAAACAAGCACGTTATCAACAATTACAATTATTAGATGATTTGGGCGTAGCATTAGATAAATACATGCGTTCATTCATCATGTATGCTGCATTTAAAATGTGTAAAGGCACTGCCGCTAAATATCATTTTGAGCTGATGTATGACTTTATTGGTGAGGGTTTTGTTGCCATGAAACCCATGAAATCGGCAGAAAAATTTATTCATGAATTTACGCTAAAAGAGCGTGAAATCGTGGAAAAAGTCCATTCAGGACAAGCATATCCATTTCGTTAATTCGTATTTATATAAGATAGACGCTGGTTAGGCTAATTTAAAATCCACTTACAAATCAATGAGTCAAAGTGATGTGTGTTTTGACTCATTTAAAATCTTATGTTGAATCCATTTCATTTTCTCTAGGTATATCTTCATGATGTGGCTTGCATAAAAAAATTCTTTCCACTTGTTAAACCTCACTTAAATGCCATAAACGTCTTGCCTTTTATCAAATATAAGGCTGGAGAATGAATTTCTTATATCGTGGTAAATCGACAAAAATTATTGTATTTTTTAAATTATTTCAGATAATTAGAATAAAGATCACGACCTTCCCTCACTTTATTCACAATCATTTTCTGTATATTATTCATAACAATTGCATGATGAACACTGCAAAAATTTACAGAATCTGTCATTATGCAACGCAAGACGAAATTTCTAATTTTTGTGTTCAGGAGTGACTTAAATGTCGAATGAAAACCAAAAGCCAACCCCACAAACAGAGTCGGCAACACATACAGACAAAGTCAGTCCTTTTTTAAGTGAACCATTACCGCAAGGCACCCCACAGGGGCAGCAACAATCATTACAACAACAGTCGGTAGATACGCCAGTTTCAGGCACTGTACCTAAATACAATTTGCCACGTGGTGCCAATACAGGAAATGTAGGCGCAACAACTCACTTTGGTTATCAAACTGTAAGCAGTGAAGACAAAGCGCAAAAAGTTGCTGAAGTTTTCCATTCTGTGGCAAGCAAATACGACATTATGAATGACTTAATGTCTTTTGGTATTCACCGTCTATGGAAGCGTTTTGCAATCAATATGTCTGGTGTACGTCGTGGTCAGCGTGTACTTGATATCGCAGGCGGTACAGGTGACTTAGCCAAAGTTTTCAGCCGTGAAGTTGGCCCAACAGGTCATGTTGTATTGTCTGATATTAATGAATCGATGTTAAATGTCGGTCGTGATCGTTTAATCGATGCGGGCTGTACCAATGTTGATTTTGTTTTGGCCAATGCTGAAACACTAGAACCTTTTGAAGATAATAGTTTTGATCTTTTAACCATCAGTTTTGGTTTACGTAATGTGACCGATAAAGATGCCGCGCTTGCTGCCATGTATCGTGTACTTAAACCAGGTGGTCGTTTATTGGTATTAGAATTCTCTAAACCTGTGTTTGAACCGTTCTCAAAACTCTATGATTTATACTCATTTACAGCACTTCCAATCATGGGCAAAATCATTGCCAATGATGCTGAAAGTTATAAATATTTAGCAGAGTCGATCCGTATGCATCCTGATCAACGTACACTCAAAAGTATGATGGAAAATGCAGGCTTCCAAAATTGTGATTACCACAACCTTACAGGTGGTATTGTCGCAGTTCATCGTGGCTTTAAACTGTAATCATTCACAGTCAACGGATCAGGTAAACTATGTGGTCGATTCTGGCACTCGGTGCAGTTGAACGATTCATCAATCAATTCATAAACTTGGATGCGATTACTCGTATCCAATTGAATAGATTGCAGTCTCAAATGTTGCGTGTCGTGATTGATACGCCACAGCTTTCAGTTGATGTTTATTTTGATGAAAATAAAGTTCGTTTAGAACCAACAGTGACGGGTCATAGTGAGGTTTCTTCAATCTTTGAACAACGTCCTTTTGATCAAAAAACGGCGATATCCGAAGCAACTGCAACCTTGCATGTAAAAAATGCTGTCGAATTATTAAAGCTTTTACTGGCGGACGATGTGGGTAATATTCCTTTACAAGGTGATTATCACCTTTTACAGGATATTCAACGCATTATCCAACAGGCTGAACCTGATTTAGCATCACATTTAAGTCCTTGGATTGGCCCTGCACTTGCCCATGAGGTTGCTAAAATTCAGCTCGCACCTAAGCATCTGAAACGCTCTTTGCAAAGCCATTTGTTTTTTGCTGAAGACTTTTTAAAAGAAGATAGCGGCTTGTTCGCACCTCGTTGGCAAATGGATGATCTACAACAAGATACTCGCCAACTTAACCAAAATATTGACCGTCTAGAAGCAAAAATTAAACAGCTTCAAGCGGCTTTTACTCCTACTCAACTCGGTGATTGATTTTATGATTCCGCACATTACCCGTTTATTCGAACTTTGGCGCATTGCCGCGCACTATAGACTCGACACACTGGTTCCTGCGGATGAACTCCCAGAAAAAGCAAAACATGCTTTGGCATTGATCCGCCTACACCCTGCAGCTTGGTCAAGTAAAGAACGTAAAAATCCATTGAAGCTTAAACTGGCTTTGGAGGAAATGGGGCCTTTAACGATCAAACTGGGACAATTACTTTCAACTCGCCGTGATTTGATCTCACCTGAAATTTTACAACAATTGGTGTTATTGCAAGATCGTGTCAAACCTTTTGATTCAAAAGTAGCGAAAGCTCGAGTTGAAGAATCGCTGAAAGCCAATATCAACACGTTATTTGCACGATTTGATGACCAACCCTTAGCCGCAGCATCCATCGCTCAAGTTCATACCGCCGCTTTGCATGATGGTCGTGAAGTGGTGGTTAAAGTCACTCGCCCTGATATTCGTAGCCAAATTTTACAAGACTTTGAAATTTTGACTTGGCTCGGTGCAAACCTTGAAAAGCGCTTAGAAGCCGCTCGCGCTGTGCATTTATCTGAGATTATTCAGAACTATCGTCAAGTGATTTTAAATGAATTAGATCTGACGCTAGAAGCCGATAATACTCGCCGTATGCGCCATTACTTCACAGGTTCGAGCATGATGTACGTGCCTGAAGTGTATATGGACAGCAAAGAGGTGATGGTCGCTGAGCGTATTACTGGCGTTCCAATTTCAGATATTGAAACCTTTGAAAGACTTGGAATGGATCGCAAAGATCTTGCTGAAAAAGGTTTAACGATCTTTTTTACCCAAGTGTTTCGTGACAATTTTTTCCATGCAGATATGCACCCTGGAAATGTCTTTGTTGAAACATTGAATCCAACTCAGCCTCGTTATATTGCACTAGACTGCGCAATCATGGGAGAGTTGTCTAAGCAAGACCAAATGACTGTTGCCCGCATGTTACTTGCGGTCATGAACAGCGATTTTATGCAACTGATTCAAATTGTGCATCAAGCAGGATGGATTCCACCGGGAACCGATCAAGATGCTTTAGCACGTGAAATGCGTCGTACTGTAGGCCCGATGGTGTCTAAACCGATGCATGAATTGGACTTTGCAGGGATTTTGCTGCAAGTTATGGATATTGCTCGACGCTTCCATTTAGAAATTCCGCCACAGTTGATGTTGCTCCTAAAAACATTGGTACATGTAGAAGGCTTAGGAACCGATTTATATCCTGAATTGGATATTTGGAAACTGGCAAAACCGATTCTTACCGAATGGGTCAAAGCGCAGATGAATCCACAGAAAAACCTAAAAGAATTGGGACAGAAAATTCCTGATTTACTGTTAGGTGCGCAAGATTTCCCAACACTGATCGTTGACAGTTTAAATGGTCTAAAAAACCAGTCTGCATGGCATGCTAAACAATTGCATGAATTACAAATGATGCGGTTGGAAGTTGAACATCAACAAAAGCGAAGCTGGATTTTCGGTAGTATCATGGCGATTTTATTATCCATTGCGATTATTGCGCCGTGGTATGTGGGTATTGTACTAATTATTTTAGCGAGTATTTTAGCGCTTTGGCGGATTGCCAAGTAATAATGCTTTAGGCTGTAATTCAAAATAAGATCAAAGCAATCAGCATAATAGCGACAACAATGTCGCTATTTTTTGTATAACAATGACTCCAAAGTCACTTACTGGAACCTCTCGCCATTGTTCAGTTTTCTACTCAACTTAAAATAAATCCATCAATTTGAGTGAGTACAGCGATGACCCAAATTCTGCAAAAGCGCCCTTCTTCAATCAGTATACGAGCAGGCTCAATCGCCAAGCAACTAATTGAAAAAGAAGGTTTTTATGCGAATCAAGTAGATATCATTCCGGGTGCGGCAGGTGGTCCAAAAGGCATCGGATTGACAGGAATCGATCAAGCCATTTTTGGTGAGTTTCTCCCTCAAGCAAAACAACGCCGTTTCTTAATTGGCTCATCTGTTGGTGCATGGCGCTTTGCAGGAATTGTGGCACAAGGTGAAAAGATTGGGCCTGAAAAATTGGCTGAATTGTATATCAACCTTCCTTTCCAGAAAGGCATGAAGATTGCTGAAATTGAAAAGATTTCGAGAGAAATGCTGTCTGGAATCATCACCGATCAAACACATAAATTGGTGGATCATCCCGACTATCATCTGACCATTATCGCAGCAAAAGCTCAACATTTATTTCAAAGTGATCAAAAGCTTGCATTGTATGGGTCCTTACTTGGCATTATTGGTGGTAACGCAATTTCACGCGATCATTTAAATAAATTTATGCAACGTGTCATTTGTCAGCCTGCTGATTTTCCACAATTTAAAATTCAGGAAGATGCTTTTAAAACCCATTATGTCAACTTTAATCAAGACAATGTTGCAGATTGGCTCATGGCCTCAGGTTCAATTCCTGGGGTTACGCCTGCTGTAAAAAATATTGCCGATGCACCTCAAGGTGCATACCGTGATGGTGGTTTGATTGATTACCATATTGATTTACCATTTCAAAGTAAAGGTATTGTTTTATATCCACATTTTACCGACAGTATTACTCCCGGCTGGTTTGATAAAATGTTTAAATCACGTAAAGCCAATCCTGAAAATCAAGCTCGGACTTTATTAATCTCTCCCTCTCAAGACTATTTAAAATCTTTACCTTTGGGGCGTTTACCTGATCGTAAAGATTTTGTATTAAAAGGCTTAGATGAAAAGCAACGTATTCAATTGTGGAAACAATCTGTTGCAGAAAGTCAGCGTATGGGTGATGAGTTTTTAGAATTGGTTGAAAAGCAAAGTTTTGCTCAAGTTATTCAAACACTTTAAATTTTAATTTCCAAAAACTTTACGTATATCATTGAGGAATAAATTCCCCTGAATGTGTTCCTCATTTTTTATCCATCGTTTTAATCTGCTGTTAAAGCATGAACGGATTCATAAAATATATTCCCCAAATAGAATAAATACTTAAACTAGATTTAACCTGTATGCTATTCATCGCATTATCTGCTAAATTACGATTAAAATTTAAATACTTAAAATAATGATCAAATCACCCCACTTTGCCTTCATCGGTGCAGGAACAGCAGGATTAGCCACTGCGATTTTACTTGCTCAGCAAAATATTCAAGTCACTATTTTAGAAAAAGCCTCCGAACTTAAACCTGTCGGAGCAGGACTTTTACTACAGCCCTCTGGTTTAGCTGTTTTTGAGCATTTAGGCCTTTTAGATGAAGTTTTAAGACTTGGTGCAAAAGTGACTGGACTCCAAGGTCAGTTACCAAGTGGAAATTTATTGGTCAATAGCCATTATCAACAAGCACATCCTGATTTTTATGGAGTGGGTATTCATCGAGCAACGTTATGTCATGTTTTAGAAAATAAATGCCGTGAATATTCCAAATTAATCACGTGGTATATGAATACTGACATTCAAAAATTAGAAGAAACATCAAATCAAGTTCAGGTTTTGGGTACAAAAGATGGTGAATCATTTGATCAAGCTTTTGATGCGGTGATCATTGCCAATGGCGCACGTAGCCTTTTAAGACCAAAAAAATGGGTGAAGGTTGATCAAGCTTATCCTTGGGGAGCTAAATGGACAATTGTTCCCGAATGCCTTGAATTAGATACAGAAATTTTACATCAATTTTATGACCGCTCTAAAATCATGATGGGAATCTTACCCACAGGTACAGTCCCGCATGAACCCAAGCAAAGACTGTCGAGTGTATTTTGGAGTCTTCCAAGCCATCAACTGAATAACTTTTTGCATAATTCACAATCGCACTCAGACTGGTTAAATGAAGTCTCTAAGCGTTGGAAACCTGCTGCAGATTGGTTAGAACAAGTCATTGCCAAACCTGAACAAAAACCACAATGGTTAACTGCAAATTATCGTGATGTAGTGCTGTCAAAGTTTGGGGAGGGTCGTATTGGTGTCATTGGAGATGCTGCACATGCAATGAGTCCACAACTTGGTCAAGGTGCGAATATGGCTCTTTTGGATGCATGGGCTTTGGGGCAAGCAGTTCAAAGCGCAAGAAAAAATGAAAGTCTTGATTATGTTCAACTTTGGCAAACTTACCATCAACACCGTAAAAGTTCGACTGCCTTTTATCAATTTTTAAGTCGCTTACTCACTCCGCTTTATCAGTCTGATCTTTGGTGGGCGGGTGGTTTACGTGATTTAAGCTTTGCTTGGATGTATCGAATCCCCTATTTCCGTAAAGAAATGGCGATCACTGTTTCTGGTTTAAAATCAGGTATGTTGAGTCAGATGAAGTATGAGGATATTGCAAAACGAAACAATAATCCTGTGTAGATTACGGCAACAAAATGATTGTAATCAGCTTTGGATTGGTGGTTTAAAGATGAATTTCTAAAATACATCTATTCAATCACTGTGAGATAACTGTAGAAAGTTTCTCCTCAATCCTGCTTAAATCACGTAAACTATAGCGCGCTACATAGACATCGTAGCACTCTCAATAATTATTCGCTTGGTGAAATCTTATGAACAATCTGCAATGGCTCGATGAAGTAAAATTTAACGAACAAGGACTTATTCCTGCTATTGCACAACATCATCAAACGGGACGTATTTTGATGGTGGCATGGATGAACCGTGAAGCACTGCAACTCACTGCCGAAAAAAATCGTGGTGTTTATTTTTCTCGTTCACGCAATAAACTCTGGTTTAAAGGCGAAGAGTCTGGACATTTTCAAACTGTTTATGAAATTCGTTTAGATTGTGATGCAGATGTCATCATATTACAAATTGAACAACACGGCGGAATCGCATGCCATACAGGTCGTGAATCTTGCTTCTATCGCAAGCTTACGCCGAATGGTTGGGAAATTGTCGATGCACAACTCAAAGATCCTTCTGCTATTTATGCTGAAAAAGCATCAACAAACCCACATACTCTTGCAATGAATGCGTCAAATACCCAAGCTGAACAAGTTGAAGTACTCGATTATTTGGGCAAAATGATGGCTGAAAGAAAATCAGCAGATGCCGATTCTTCTTATGTGGCAAAGCTTTATCAAAAAGGTTTAAATAAGATTTTAGAAAAAATTGGTGAAGAAAGTGTCGAAACCATCATCGCTGCCAAAGATTTCAATACTGAAGCGAATACCGATAACAAAAATGATTTAATTTATGAAGTTGCTGATTTGTGGTTCCACACAATTGTGATGCTGGGTTATTTCGACTTAGACATTCAATTGGTGTTAAATGAATTGGCACGTCGCCAAGGCCTTTCAGGCCTAGTTGAAAAAGCCAATCGTAGCCATTAAACACTTAGAAATCTCCTTTCTTACGAAAGCTCCTCAGCTTTGAAAAAGCAGCGCATTTCAAAAATATCAAAATAATTTTATATGCTGAGTAGTTCCCCCTCTTTGGTAAAGAGGGGGCATAGGTGGAGATTCTTCAATATCAGGAAGAAATTCTTAAATCGTTGAATATTCCTCTAAGCGTGAGTCATAAGTAGTCAAGCTTAGAGAATAGATTTGTATTTCTCTAAAAACACATTAAACAGGCTTCTTCTCTACAGAAGGTGCAATCGGATCAGCCGTTAGATACCCTACTGCCGCTGCATAACGATCTTTATAATTGGCACGGATCATTGGATCTAAAGTTGCTTGAACTTTACTGTGCAAAGAACCCCAATCGCCCGGATGCTGGAAATTACTCATAATATAAGTCCATCCATTGATTGAATCGACCGCATGTAAGCCTGTAGATTCCGCACCTGCTGGGCAAGAAAGAATTCGATCTAACTTTTTCGTATCCACATGATAAGCCCATAAATAATTATTCACGTGGTTGCCACTGTCTTCACCAATGAATAAGGTACGGAAAGTTTCAGAGAATTTTAAGTTATCCGCGCTTGCAATCGTGTTTGGATCTGCCGTATTTCCGATACCGAGAGGATCAGTTGCTGGATCGATATCTTTACCAATCAATAGCATATGTGATTGATATGGCACCCAGTCACTGATAATTGGGCTACCTGATTTATCATTTTTAGCCCCTGCAAGATCATGCGCAACAATACCACCTGCAGAGATTTTCTTGGCAAAGGTCACATTATTCGTTTCTGTCCAAGCCGCATGACCTTTGACCATCGAATCTTGAATATTGGCTAAAGCAGAATAGGCTACTTTGTCTTTGGCATTGACTGTTGTACCTTCCATTTTGGTAAATGCCATACTACCGCCCATCAAAGCAGCATAACGATGGGTTTCCAAGAAAGCGGCTGCTTTTTCCATACCCACTTTGACTTTGACCCACATGGTTTTCTTTTGCAGAATGATTTTGGTGAAACTAGCATCTTGTGGGTCTTTGTCTAAACTTTCCATAATATCTGTTGGTTGAATATTTTTAACATTCACCAAATCTTCAATTTCTTGGCTGGTCGCATGACCCAATTTAATCCATTGAATTTGTGCAGTTGAGCTTTCATTCAATTCATTTAAATACTTGGCGACATACAGTGTTCCAGCAGATAAATCTTTTTCTTTATCCGCAACAAACATGAACAGTCCACCATTGGTATAGTCATCCCCCATTAACGCGGTTCGATTATCAGGCATGACTTGAATCAACTCATGTGAAATACGACCTAAGCAATAATGCTTTTTCGCAGAACCTGTCCCGTCTTTATTCACTGTAATTTCAGGTAAGTGTCCATAATTATATGGTTTGGCAGAGGTCTCATCGCCATAGACATTTTTACTATAGGCTTTCATGGTCGCCATATCAGTCCCTAAACCCTGACCAAAAGCATCAGGCTCATATTCTTCACTTGAAAGATGTGTTCCCCATGGCGATAAACTTGCACCACAAGTAATCCATAATCCATGTACTTTAGACATATCGACATTGTGATATTTCACTAAAGTTAAGTGTCCCGTTTTTGGGTCTTGATCTAGCGAAATCACGGCAATTGGCGATGGCAATTTTCCATACATATCACTGCCTGCTAAATCACGAGTGGTATATTCAAATTGCACAACTGCAAATACAGGATTACCTTTCACACCGTCAACTTTGGCATCTTTAACGGTCAATAAAGAAGTACCGTCTGGGCAATCTGAAAAGAATTGACGTTCTTTACCTGCAACAGATTTATCCATAATGGCTTTATTATTAATATCATAATAACCACCAGCTAAAATTTGACCACCCTTTCCATCACTCACCATATCACCCGTTTGGAAAAAGGTTTTATACGCAAGTTTATATTCAGTCTTGGTATTATCATCCCAAGTTACAGCCAAACCTGACGCCACAGTGGTAGTTGCCATCGCCGCTGCATTTGCCAATGTCGGTGCATCCATTGGAGTAAATGTCGCTGATTTCAATTTAGCTAAATTTACAGGAGGCTTCACTGCCGTTTCGTTATTATTGTCATCATTACATCCAGCAAGCGTTGCTGAAGTTGCCATAGCCCCAAGTGGAAGAAAAGGTACACTGGCTAACCATTTTAAAATTTCACGACGGGTGTGTTGGTTGGCTGAGTTTGTCATCTAGAGTTTCCAATTTAATTTTAGAATTTTTCCTCAGCTGATTTTAAAAATGCGGTATGACAGTTCGATTTCACTTTTAAGTCAATTTAAAGACAAAAACTTAAAAATTCATATTGTGATAAAAATTATAGGGATAAGTCCTAGATGATTCTCATATAGATGTTTCAAACTATATCACGCTAGAATTACCCCTTGTATTGAGCAAATTTTGCTATACTCCAAGCTGTATTAAATTTTAACGTATAAGATTTTATAAACCTGTGCCTTATTCCTTTACCCCAACAACAGAACAAAGTTTTGCAATTGCAGAAGCAAAAAAGGGACAATCCTTTAAAGTGATTGCCTATGCTGGCACAGGTAAAACCACGACTTTACAGTTGATTAGCGACGCAATGCCGAATCGACGGGGGATGTATTTGGCTTTTAATAAAGCCATAGCCAGCGAAGCACAAAATAAATTTCACAACAATGTCGACTGTCGAACCTTTCACTCATTGGCGTTTCGAAGTGTGCCACGTGGTGTGACGGATAAATTACGTTTACCTCGGTTAAGTCCAAGTTTTATTGCCAAAGAATATCGTCTCGAACCCATCACACTACGACGACTGATGGGGGGGCGTTATGAAAAATATATCTTGATGCCGAGTCGCTTAGCCAGTTTAGTGGCCAATGCTGTCAGTTATTATTGTTCAACCAGCTCACAATACCCTGCACCTCGTCACATACAAGCACCGAGTTGGTTACATCCTGATGATGTAGAGTCTTTACAAAAACATCTTTATCCTGCTGTCGAAAAGCGTTGGTTAGAATCCATTGATCCAAACCATCAAGCAGGCATTGGACATGATATTTACTTGAAATTATGGGCATTATCAGACCCGTATATTCCTGCGGATTATGTTTTATTTGATGAAGCACAAGATGCAGATCCTTTGATGTTGGGTATTTTACTACGCCAACGTAGCACTCAAGTGATCTATGTCGGTGATGCACATCAACAGATTTATGCATGGCGTGGTGCTGTCAATGCCATGCAGAAAATGCCTTTACCTGAGTCACGTTTAACCACATCTTTCCGTTTTGGCGATGCCATTGCTGATGTTGCCAATCACTTACTTGGTGCTTTAGATGAAACTGTGCCGTTATTGGGTAATCCTGATATGAAATCTCATGTGGTCAATAAGCCACATACCAAAATGCGTGATGCAATTTTATGTCGCACCAATGCACGTGCGATGGAACTCTTACTTTCAGGTTTAGTGCAGGGTGATAAAGTTAGCTTACAAGCGGATCATGTCAAATTAAATCGTTTTGTCGATGCAGCAAGCCTGCTCAAACAAGGTAAACGTGTCACAGATGTGCCTGAATTGGCTTGGTTTAATTCTTGGCATGACGTACATGAATATTGCGAAACCAATGATGGTAGTGATATCAAACCTTTAGTTAAACTGGTTGATGATCACGGTACTGAACCGCTGAAAAAAGCACTTGCTAAAATTACCCCAATAGAGCAAGCTGATTATGTTATCTCTACTGCGCACAAAGCCAAAGGTTTAGAATGGAATCGTGTGCATATCGAAGATGATTACCAATTTAAGATCAATGGTCTTGAACATAAAATCAGTGACGAAGAATTAAGACTGTTATATGTTGCTTGTACACGAGCAAAAGTTAGTTTAAATATTCATCATATTTATGATCTAGTACAACAACTTAAACAAAAAGTGCCATTCAAAAATAAAGCGACTGCATAACACTGTAGTTTTTTCTTTACAGGTGTCCCATGAAACTACAAGCCATTCATTTTCGACATGTTTATCATTTTGCCGATTTAAAAATAAATTTTAACCATTCACATAAACCCATCACCATAATTGTCGGCGACCAAGCTTCAGGTAAAACAGCAATTATTAAAAATATTTACCAAGCTTTAACCTGGTTTCCTGCACGTTATAAAGACTTACGTACACCTGGTGTGGTCATGCTTGATCAAGATATTATGCTTGATCGAGTGCAAGCAAAAATTGATGTAACTATCCATATTCCAACTGAATTTGGTACATTACCTGAAAGTGATGGAACCACTGAAACAGATACACAAAGTTGTCGTTGGCAACTGTATAAAACATTGAATGCCAATGGTGTAGGCATCAGCAAAGTTGAATTAGAACAATTAGAACAAACCGTTACTTTGTATAATCAAGTCATTAAAAAAGACCCTGTTCAAGGTCTCCCATTACTTGCCTACTACCCTGCTGAACGCTTTGTTAACGAAGTAAACATTCTCAGTAAAAATAATCCGCTTGTTCTACAACAGTACAATGCTTATGAATTGGCAAGTATTCCATACACGACATTTGCACGTTTTTTTGAATGGTTCAGAGAAATCAGTGATATTGAAAATGCACAAACGGCGCAACTTTTTCAAAATATTCTTAAACATAAAGATACATCGAATAAATCAAATCAAGACTTTCAAAATACATTATATCTTGCGTATTCACAGTTACATGCGCCAAGCTTACAGGCTTTAAAAACCGCACTGAGAACCGTAATTCCAGAAATTACCGATATTTTTTTAGAATATCATCCCAAATTGCAATTGATGGTTAGCTATAAAAACCAAACTTTTACCTATCAACAACTATCGAATACTGTGAAAAATTGGATTGGTTTAGTCGGTGATTTGGTACGTCGTCTGTGCTTGCTGAATCCTCTCAGTCTATACCCTTGTTTAGAGGGCGATGGTGTGCTGTTGATTGATCAAATTGATGTAGATTTAGACCAATATTCGATTCAGGTGATTTTAGATCGTTTACATCAAGCCTTTCCATTAATACAAATCATTGCAACTGGTAGTCATGAAGAATTGCTCGAACAAGCAGATGAATATCAATGTTTCCATTTGAAAAATAAGCAATTACATGAAGTTCAAGCTGATTCTGCATGGCAAGAATATCAACATATTTATGAAAATTTACTCAAAGAAGCATCGCAATATGCAGAACAAGAATTGATTGAACCGAACGTGGATGCATTGAATGCACAACAACTGTATTTACAATTTCAGGCTTTAACTGAAGAACAACAAGTTGAATTAAAACGATTAATTCAACAAGGTGATGACTTATCTCCACATAAATCATTACTTTAAATATGGTTCTTACACCGTTCTACTGCTACAGCTCTTGATTCAAAAACGATACGATATTTCTCAGCAGGCGATGATCAAGCTGAGAAATCGAGTCTTTCTGTATAAAAATAAAAAATATTCAATAAACAATTTCATCGGTTAGAAATCATTTTCAAACACTATAAAAGTGTGATGAGGCGTATAATTTGTCTTGTTTGCGCAAAAATTGACAAAATAATTTGATGTTATTCCGATCATGTAATAAGATGAAAAAATTGATTTAAATTCGATTTTATCAATCTAAATTGATCTTCCAATCGTTTTATCAAGTTGCGCAACACAACTTGTTTTTGCTTATTAATTTAATTCGGCTTTCAAGATTTAAGTTCTTGGATTGCTCTTTGCGCTCCTCAAGTCCTTGAAAGATAAGATTTACATAGGTTTCTGACCTATTCACGACAATGGATACGCGTGTGCTTCCGATTATTGTATTGTTACCATTAATACTTGGCACAACCCTTGTCCTGTGGCTGAAGCAGTTTTCTCGCGGGTTAACAGCTTTAGGAGCGATAGGGGTTAGTCTAAGCAGTTTTATTCTATTACTGACTCAAACCAAATCAGTATTCAGCGGTCAAACTGTTTTAGAACATTGGCAATGGTTACCTCAAATTGGTATCGATTTCAGCTTTCGCTTAGATGCGCTCAGCCTTATTTTTGCTTTGTTGATCAGTGGCATAGGTACATTGATCTATATTTATGCCTATTATTATTTAAATCCTAAAAACTCTCTCAGCAAACTTTATGTATTGCTCATGATGTTTATGACAGCAATGTTGGGAATATCGCTGTCTAATAATTTAATGATTCTGTTGGTCTTTTGGGAACTAACCAGTATTTCCTCGTTCTTATTGGTGGGATATTGGAGCAACTATGATGCTGCACAACGTGGTTCTCGTATGGCACTGACCATCACGGGAATGGGTGGTTTGGCTATGCTCGGTGGTTTCGTCTTATTGGGACAAATCACAGGAACATATCAGATTGACCAACTCACCACGATGGCGACAACCATTCAAAGTAGCCCACTGTTTGTTCCTGCTTTATTACTCATTTTACTTGGTGCATTCACCAAAAGTGCACAATTTCCGTTTCACTTTTGGCTACCCAATGCCATGGCAGCCCCAACCCCAGTATCTGCCTATTTACATTCAGCAACCATGGTCAAAGCTGGGATTTTCTTATTGGCTCGCTTGTTGCCAATATTTGTTGGTTCAGCGCTGTATCACAACCTAGTTACAACAATTGGTCTCTTTACCCTATGCATGGCCGCTTTTTTTGCCATATTCAAAGAAGACTTAAAAGGCTTATTGGCATATTCAACGATCAGCCATTTAGGCCTGATCATGTGTTTATTGGGAATAGGCTCCCCGCTTGCTGTCGCTGCTGCGATTTTCCACATTATCAACCATGCGACATTTAAAGCTGCATTATTCATGCTTGCTGGTATTATTGACCATGAGTCTGGGACACGTGATTTAAGAAAATTAAGTGGACTGTGGCAACTGCTTCCATTTACTGCAACACTCACCATGATTACCGCAGCAAGCATGGCTGGTGTACCACTCACCAATGGCTTCTTATCTAAAGAAATGTTCTTTACCGAGTTATTGGCGAATTTATCTGGTGGTTTTGTCGTACTGGCGGCTATTGTTGCAACACTGGCTGGTTTATTTGCTGTTGCTTATTCAGTTCGCCTCGTACATGGCGTATTTTTTGATGGTGATGTCGGGAAAGATGTTCCAAATAAAGATGCACATGAGCCACCTTTAGGCATGCGTGCACCTGCAATTTTATTGGCGACATTGTGTATTTTGGTGGGTATTCTACCTGCGCTATTGGTTGAAAATATTGTCAATTCGGGAACACGTGCCAGTACACAACTGCCTGCTTTTGAAGGGATTCATTTAGCCCTTTGGCATGGTTTCAATCTTCCGTTATTGATGAGTGCAATTGCACTATTGGGTGGTATCGCTTTTTATTTCTTTTTGGCAAAAGGTAGTCGTATTCGCCATATTGACCTTGACCCAATGATTGGAAAGCTCCAAGGTAAACTTGTTTTTGAAAATTTCCTTAAAGATTTATTGTTATTCTCACGCAAAGTTAAACTCAAAACTGAAACAGGTTCATTACAAAATTATCTTTTATGGATCGTTGTATTCAGTATTGCGCTGGTTGCTACACCACTACTGAATCAAAATTTGACCACAGGTGCTCGCGAATTAACGCATGCGCCATTCATTGCCATTGTACTTTGGTTATTGCTGTTTTCAGCGTGCTGGATGATGCTCTGGTTTCACCATGAACGCATTAAAGCCGTGCTGATCAGTGGTGCAGTAGGTTTAGTGGTCACCATGATTTTTGTGACTTTGTCTGCACCTGACTTGGCCCTAACCCAAATCACAGTCGATGTGGTAACAACGGTTCTACTGTTGATGAGTTTATCATTATTACCACAACTTACTCCTTATGAATCTAGCCAAACACGCCGCTGGAGAGATGCCATCGTTGCAATTGGTGGTGGCTTAGGGGTTGGTTGGATTGCATGGTTAATCATGACCCGAGATCATAATTCTATCTCATGGTTCTTTGTACAGCAGTCTTTACCGCTTGGTGGTGGTTCAAATATTGTCAACGTTATCCTCGTCGATTTCCGTGGTTTTGATACCTTCGGTGAAATCACAGTACTCGGGATTGCTGCCATTGGCGCACTTTGTTTAATGGATGGTATGCGTGCACACGGCACCACCATGACCCAAGGTTTAAGCTACCGTTTTAACCCTTCACCACTGATGTTCCGTATGACGGCATCGTGGGTACTACCGATTGCATTGGTGGTAAGCCTCTACATTTTCTTACGTGGTCATAACTACCCAGGTGGTGGCTTTATTGCAGGTCTAATCACCTCAATGGCGTTGATTATTCAATATATTGCACTTGGACAAGATCAAGCTGAAAACATGCTAAAAGCCAAATCAGGGCGTCTATATGAAGTGTGGATTGGGATTGGTTTAATGATCGCAGGCTTAACAGGTATCGCAGCATGGCTTTGGAACCGACCATTCCTCACCAGTGCGCATGTCTATGTTGAATCAGGTATTTTTGGAAAATTCCACTTTGCATCTGCAGCTGCATTTGACCTCGGTGTATACGGCACTGTTGTCGGCGCAACCATGTTGTTAATTTCTGTACTGGGCGACTCTCGACATTCGAGTATGTCTGGTCCTGTGCCTAAGGAGTAAGCCATGATCAGTTTAGAATTTTTAATTGCATCTGCGATTGGATTACTCATTTCAACAGGGATTTATTTAATCCTGCGTGCACGTACCTTTCCAGTGGTTCTTGGTTTGGCAATGATTGGTTATGCTGTCAATATTTTTCTATTTGCCATGGGGCGATTACAAGTCAGCTCCCCTGCTATTTTAACCAATGCAAGTAAAGTGACCGACCCGCTTCCACAAGCTTTGGTTTTAACAGCCATTGTTATTGGCTTTGCCACAACCGCTTTTATCGTTCAATTGGCTTTACGCAGTCGTTTTGAATCTGGAAACGACCATGTCGATTCTAAAGATGAATTAAATACTTTTGACTCGCGTGAGGATGAGCCTTGATGATGACTTTTCTCAATTTTTGGCATACTCACACGCCTATTCTGAGTATTTTAATCCCTGCTTTTACAGCATTTTTATTGGTATTACTGGGCAATCCGGGTTCAGGCTCTTTAGCGCGTGACTGGCGTCAACCTTGGCGTCGAGCCCTCAGTTTAATTTCTGCGATACTTGGACTAGCAACAGCAATCACTTATTTGATTCAAGCCAGTTCAGGACAAATCTTTGTTTATCAACTGAGTGAATGGTCTGCACCTTTTGGTATTGTCCTTGTATTAGATCGTTTATCAGCCTTGATGGTGGTTTTAACATATACGCTTGCCGTTCCTGTCTTGTGGTTTTCAAGTAAACAATGGGATGAACGTGGTCGTTATTTCCATGCCATGTTTCATTTTTTGTTAATGGGAATTTGTGGTGCATTTTTAACAGGCGACTTATTTAACTTATTTGTATTTTTTGAAATATTGTTAATGGCCTCCTATGTTCTTCTCTTGCATGGGCAAGGTAAAGCGCGCTTCCAACTCGGTATTCATTACGTCACCATCAATTTAGTTGCTTCTGCACTATTTCTTATCGGCTTAGGCATGATTTATGGCGCAGTAGGCAGCTTAAACATGGCGGATGTTGCTCGCTTATTACCAACACTTGAAAATGATCAACATCAATTAGCCATTTCTGGTGGTTTACTGTTATTCGCAGTTTTTGGAATTAAAGCAGCTATGCTTCCAGTTGGCTTCTGGTTACCCAAAACCTATGCTGTCGCTGCAACCCCTGTTGCGGCTATTTTTACCATCATGACCAAAGTCGGTATTTATGCGATTTTACGTGTCAATGGTACAGTTTTTCATGATGATTTAGCACAAAACTATTTGAACTATTGGTTATTACCGATTGGTTTAATCACTTCACTTTATGGGGTGATTGCGGCGATGGGGGCAGATCGTTTAAGACGCTTTGCTGGCTTTATGGTGCTGTCATCCGTCGGAACTATTCTGATTGCCATATCGATTATGAATACCTCTGCTTGGGCAGCAGGACTTTATTATTTGGTTCATAGTACGCTTATTGCAGCCGCATTTTATTTACTGTGCGGTTGGATCACATCACAACGTGGCGAGTTTAAAGATCATTTAAAAGTTGCTCCAAAAATGAAGCAAGATGGATTGGTCGCTGCAACATTCTTTATTATTGCTTTAATGATGGCAGGCTTACCACCCTTTAGTGGCTTCTTAGGCAAGGTACTGTTACTTCAATCAACAGCAGATTTCCCTTATCAAGCATGGGTGATTGCAATTGTCTTGGTTGTTAGTCTTTTAAGTATTATTGCGTTTACCCGTGTTGGTTTTATCCTCTTTTGGCGTGCGACCACACCCGAAACAGATGCTCGAAAACCTACTTTTGCAGCCTATCAAGCGCTACCTGAAAAAGCACCACCTCGTAACGACAAAAGTATTTACCTTTTACTTTCAGGTTTAATGCTCTATGTCATTTGTGCGGCGCCTATTCTCAAATATATGGATCAAACGGCATTACAACTTGTAAATAGTACTGCATACGAGCAGGCTATTTTGAAGAAAGATGCACAAGGTAATACCATCAGTGTACAACCTTATGATGCTCACTACGTGCCTGAAACCAAATATGGTGGAGAAATTGCCGACAAAAATGCACAATATATTCCGCATATCATTGATAAAAATACTCTACAAGGCGAGCATATTTCACAATACAAACAACAGCAAATACAGCAGCAGGTGAAACAAAGCCATACACCTGACGATGCTAAACTCAAACCAATGGAGCAATAAATGAAGCAAAACATGTCTTTACTTGATCGTTGCTTACCGCATCCATTTGTTTCGGTGATTGTTGCTGTGAGTTGGTTGATGCTGAATCACAGTGCAGAATTATTTGATTTTGTTGTTGCGATTATTCTTGGCTTCATTATTCCCAAAATGATTCAACCCTTTATTGTCAATACACCCAATATTCATTGGCGTTTGGCAGTTGAATTGTTTTTTATCGTGGTTTGGGATATTTGTATTTCCAATATTCGTGTCGCAAAACAAGTGCTTGGTCCAACGAAAGATTTACAGCCAAAATGGTTCCGTGTTCCTTTAGATACTGACCACGAACATGTAAATTCACTGCTTGCGATGATTATTACTACAACCCCTGGAACTGTCAGTGCAGGGATCGATCAAGAACGTGGTGATATTCTGGTGCATGCCTTAAGTTCAGATGACCCTGAAGCTGAAATTCAGGAAATTAAAGCACGTTATGAATATCGTTTGCTGGCCATTTTTAGCGTTCAACAAGGAGAATCATCATCATGATATTGCCTTATGCACTCGGGATTTGCTTGATTGCTGTCACAATCTCCATGTTGCTTTGCCTTGTTCGCCTCGTCATAGGGCCTTCTATCGTTGACCGATTATTGGCTTTAGACACATTATTCTTGAATGCAACTTGTCTAATTATCATTCTCGGAATTTATTGGGCAAGTACCTCTATGTTCGAAGGTGCATTATTGGTTGCAATGCTCGGTTTTGTATCTACCGCTGCATTAGCACGCTATTTCACAACGGGTCATGTTGTGGATTAAAAGGAGAGATTCATGGAAAATAATATGCAACTTATTATGGAAATTATTGTTTCTTTCTTTTTAATCATTGGTGCCTTTTTTACTCTGGTTGGAGGGATTGGCATCGTAAAGCTTCCTGACTTGTTTATGCGTTTACATGCACCAACCAAGTCCAGTACTTTAGGGTTGGGAAGTTTTTTGATCGCGGCGATGATATATGCAGCATTTAATCACCGCTTTGGTTTCGCAGAAGGATTAATTACTTTACTTGCCTTCATTACTGCACCTGTATCTGCAAACTTAATTGCCCAAGCTGCAATACATTTGCGGTTACGTTCCAGATCTGGTGATGTCCCTGAAGCGTTAGATCGACCATTGCCATGGCAACGCCAAAAAGTGATCAAACAATTTAAAGATGGTAAATTTTAAGGATCTAGAATCCGTATAAAAATAACTGCAATAAAAAGCCAATGTTCATCATTTAATACTGATCAGTTAAGAGTAATTTAGTAGTTACTCATTTAAGAATCTCCCCTAACCCCTCTTTAAAAAAGAGGGGAATTGTTGAGAATTTAAAAATAATTTTAGATTCTGGATACTCCCTCCTTTATCAAAGGAGGGTTGGGGAGGATTTAAAAAGACTTAACTGACTGGCATTCAATATTCATCATTGGCTTTTTATTTATTTCTATTTATTTCATAGACAGAGCAATCCATTAACTATATAGCTTTGGATGTACTTCTTCTTGAAAGCTTTCCATACCATATTCTTCCGCTAATTTTTCTTTCCAATATGCCACAATTTTACTGTAATCAATTTCGTCAGGATGAAAGTCAGCTTTGTAATAAGATAAATATTCAGGGATCAATGAAATCAACATTTTTGAAATCAGATAGATACCATACAGATTCTGTGTCACTTTCGGTACACTTTGGCGCCAATCCTGTATAAACAAACGCGTTGCAGAATAAAAAGTTAAACTTGCAAAACCTGTGGTTACATTACGCATGACTGTCCGACGAGTCTGATTATCCTTATAAATCGCTTGGTAGACATCAAAAGCCACTGCACGATGCTCTATTTCCTCAATCGCATGCCAAACCCAAAGTTTGATTGCATCATCATCTAAAGTACTCAGTACTTGTGGATTACGTAAAATATATCCGCCTAATAAAGCGGTAAAATGCTCAAAAGCGCAGGTTACCGCCAACTGCAATTTTGGATGAACACTTTTAATAAAATCATCACGGCGAGCCAGCCATGCTTGAAAATTATCTAGGTTATAGTCATCACGACGCCACGCATCATTAAATTCTGCATGTGCTTTAGAATGCATGGCTTCTTGACCAATAAAGGCAGCAATCTGAGCTTGTAGTTTTTCATCGCTGATTTTGTCACGCACATTACGCACACTACGCACAAAAAATTGCTCACCAATAGGGAATGTGGATGATAATGCGGTTAATAAATGTGACATTACAGGTGAGTTAGCAAAAAAATGCCTACGAATGGCTTTCGGATTAAAGCTGGGTTTACGGACTTTAATACCAATGGCTTTTGGACGATTTAAATATGCTTTTTCTGCCGTCGCTTGAGCTACTGTCATAGGTCTAATCCTACATTTGTCTGAATATAAATCTATATTGGCAGAAACTATACATTTGTATATTGCAAAATAAATCTCAGAATGGCCAGAATGCTCAGTTTATGGAAAAAGCAATGATATGAAACTGCAAATATGTGCATGAATAAAATAAAACTTTATGATTATTATAAGTTTAACAGTTTTTTTTATTTTCAATGTGATTCACATCTTGTCACTAAAACGATTGCGTATCCGATGAAAAACAAAGCCCGCATATATGCAGGCTTTGAAAATAAGTTTAAGAGATTGAGGTTTTAGAATTAAACACCAAGGTAATCTAAAATACCTTCAGCCGCTTCACGACCTTCCCAAATCGCAGTCACAACAAGGTCAGAACCACGTACCATATCACCACCCGCAAAGATTTTTGGGTTAGAGGTTTGGAATTTAAATTCTTGCTGTTCAGCTGCAATCACTCGACCAGAACCATCTAAACCAATATTTGCATCTGCAAACCAATCTGCTGGACTAGTACGGAAACCAAAGGCAAGCAATACAGCGTCTGCTGGCAATACTTCTTCAGAACCTGGGATTGGCTCAGGGCTACGACGGCCACGGCTATCAGGGTCGCCAAGTTGTGTCGTCACAACTTTAACACCTGTCACTTTGCCATTCTCACCAATGATTTCAATTGGTTGACGATTGAATTGGAATTCAACCCCTTCTTCACGTGCATTTTTCACTTCACGACGTGAACCTGGCATATTTTCCTCATCACGACGATATGCACAAACAACAGATTCAGCACCCTGACGAATCGAAGTACGGTTACAGTCCATGGCAGTATCACCACCACCTAGTACAATCACCTTTTTGCCTTCAACACTGATGTATTCTGCTGGATCTTTTTCCCAACCTTGAGTACGGTTCACATTGGCGATTAGGAAATCAAGCGCATCATAAACACCATCAAAATCTTCGCCTGCAAAACCGCCTTTCATGTAGGTATAGGTTCCCATACCCATGAACACAGCATCATAGTCTGCAAGTAATTGATCGATAGTAATATCTGTACCAATTTCAGTATTTAAACGGAATTCCACGCCCATACCTGTGAAAATTTCACGACGACGTTTCATCACATCCTTTTCCATTTTAAATTCTGGAATACCGAACGTTAATAAACCACCAATTTCAGGACGTTTATCAAATACAACAGGTTTCACCCCATTACGTACGAGAATATCAGCACAGCCTAAACCTGCTGGGCCAGCACCAATGATGGCTACCTTCTTATTGGTCCACTTTACAGAAGACATATCTGGACGCCAGCCGAGTGCAAAAGCGGTATCGTTAATATATTTTTCTGCATTACCAATGGTTACTGCACCAAAACCATCATTTAAGGTACAAGCACCTTCACACAAACGGTCCTGAGGACATACACGACCACAGACTTCTGGCAATGTGTTGGTTTGGTGACAAAGTTCAGCCGCTTGGAAAATACGACCTTCTGCAATCAATTTTAACCAGTTTGGAATGTAGTTATGTACTGGACATTTCCATTCGCAATATGGGTTACCACAGCCCAAACAGCGATGCGTTTGGTTTGCTGCCACTTCCGCTGTAAAAGGTTTATAAATTTCCACAAACTCAGCTTTGCGGACAGTTAGATCTTTTTTCTCTGGATCTTGGCGTGCTACATCCAGAAATTGAAAGTCATTGTTTAGGCGCTCTGCCATGTCTCTCTCCGTGGGTAGGTGCGCACTGTTTATTTATCAGCTGCACCTGCCTATATATCTACAGTAGTGGAATTATTGTGGATCAGCTTGAGTTGTTTTCAACAACGTCTGTAAATTTGCAGCTTTTGGTTTTACTAGCCAGAATTTACGACCATAGAAATCAAACTCATTGCGGATCTTATACGCCCAAGCACTACCTGTTTCTTTAATATGCTCATCTAAGATACGACCTAAGAACTCTTTGTGCTCTTCCATCGATTCTGTAGAAATACGATTTAACTCAATCAACTCGTGATTATAATGATCGACAAAGTCATTATCTAAATCAAGCACATAGGCAAAACCACCCGTCATACCTGCACCAAAGTTATGACCCACTTTACCAAGTACAGTCACAATACCACCCGTCATGTATTCACAACAGTGATCACCTGCACCTTCAATCACGGCAAATGCACCAGAGTTACGTACAGCGAAACGCTCACCCGCAGTACCAGCAGCAAATAGTTTACCACCAGTTGCACCATATAAACATGTGTTACCAATGATTGCTGTTTCTTGAGTTTGGAAAGGCGAACCTTTTGGTGGGAAAATCGATACTCGACCACCTGCCATACCTTTACCAACGTAATCGTTCGCATCACCTTCAAGTTTGATATGCAAACCACCTGCATTCCAAACACCCAATGATTGACCCGCAGTACCGGTTAAATTCACTTTTACAGGATGCGCTTCCATGCTCAAGTTACCATAGCGTTTCGCAATTTCACCTGAAATACGCGCCCCGATAGAACGGTCACAGTTACCTACGGTAAAATGATATTCACCACCTGTACCTGCTTCAATTGCTGGAAGCATTTCGGCAATCATTTTTTCTGCAAGTACACCTTTGTCAAATGGAGCATTCCCCTGAACTTGACAATACTGTGCCTTACCTTCAGCAGATGGATGTGATTCAAGTAAAGCACTTAAATCAAGGTGTGCGTGTTTCTCAGTCTCACCAGGCAGTACTTCTAGTAAATCTGTACGGCCAATCAAGTCTTTCAGTGATGCAACACCTAAAGCAGCGAGCCATTCACGTGTTTCTTCCGCAATAAAGTGGAAGAAGTTGATGAGCATTTCTGGCTCACCAATATAATGCTCTTGGCGTAATTTATCTTGTTGTGTAGCAACACCAGTCGCACAGTTATTTAAATGGCAAATACGTAGGTATTTACAACCCAATGCGATCATTGGCGTTGAACCAAAGCCGAAGCTTTCAGCACCAAGAATTGCGGCTTTCACAACGTCTAAACCTGTTTTTAAACCGCCATCTGTTTGTACACGTACTTTACCACGTAAATCATTTACCCGAAGTGCTTGGTGCGCTTCAGAAAGACCTAATTCCCATGGCGAACCCGCGTGGTGAATCGAAGACAATGGAGAAGCTGCAGTACCACCGTCATAACCAGAAATGGTAATGAAGTCTGCGTATGCTTTTGCTACACCCGCTGCAATGGTTCCCACACCTGGCTCTGATACGAGTTTCACAGAAACCATAGCTTGAGGGTTGACTTGTTTCAAGTCAAAAATCAATTGTGATAAGTCTTCGATTGAATAAATATCATGATGCGGTGGTGGAGAAATAAGTGTTACACCCGGAACTGAATAACGTAAACGTGCAATTAAGCCATTCACTTTACCACCCGGTAACTGACCGCCCTCACCCGGTTTTGCACCTTGAGCAACTTTAATTTGTAGAACTTCAGCAGAAGTTAAATATGCAGGTGTTACACCGAAACGACCCGAAGCAATCTGTTTGATTTTCGAGTTACGAATCGTACCGTAACGTGCAGGATCTTCACCGCCCTCACCTGAGTTTGAACGACCACCAATTGTGTTCATTGCAATCGCAATCGCTTCATGCGCTTCAGGTGATAAAGCACCCAAGGACATACCCGCAGAGTCAAAGCGTGGCAAAATTTCTTCCACAGACTCAACTGCTTCCAATGGAATCGAATGATCCGTTTTTAATTTAAATAAATCACGAATCGTTGCAATTGGACGATTATTTACCAATTCCGCATATTCTTTAAAGTCAGCATAGTTGCCTGAACGCACTGATTTATGTAATGCATTGATTACATCAGGGTTAAATGCATGATATTCCTTATCGAAAACGAATTTTAATAATCCGCCTTGTTCAATAGGTTTACGTGCTTTCCAAGCAAGTTCAGCGAGTTTTTTCTGATCATTTTCAAGGTCAACAAAAGTTGCACCTTTGATACGGCTTGGTACACCTGTGAAGCATTTATTCACAACTTCTTCAGATAAACCCACCGCTTCAAATAATTGACCACCACGATAAGACGCGACCGTAGAAATACCCATTTTCGAAAGGACTTTTAGTAAGCCTTTTTCAATACCTTTACGGAAGTTTGCTTGAGCATGGATTGGGTCACCCAATAACTCACCCTTCGCAATCAAATCATTGATCACGTCATACGCTAAATATGGGTAAATTGCCGTTGCACCAAAGCCCAAGATCACAGCAAATTGATGCGGATCACGTGCAATCGCAGTTTCGACAATAATATTGGCATCCGTACGTAAACCAACGCTGATCAGGTAATGGTGGATCGCACCAGTCACCATCGCAGTATTCGCAGGTAAATAACCTTCACGAATTTTTTTATCGGAAATAACCAATAAAGTTTTACCATCACGTACCGCTTGCGCCGCTTCTTCACAAATACGTGTAATTGCTGCTTCTAAACCTTCCGCTTCCGCATAGTTCATATCAATATCAGCAATTTCGTAACCTTTACGACCAATGGTACGAATTTGGTGCATTTTTGAATTTGAAAGTACCGGGCTTGAAATAATCAAACGATCCGCATGTTCTGGGCTTTGCTCAAATACATTTTGCTCACGGCCTAGACACGTTTCCAATGACATCACAATTGATTCACGTAATGGATCAATTGGTGGATTAGTTACCTGAGCAAATTGTTGACGGAAATAATCCGTTACATGACGTACTTGGCGTGACAAGACTGCCATTGGCGTATCGTCACCCATCGAACCTACAGCTTCCTGACCACTTTCAGCGATAGGACGAAGAAGTTGATCACGCTCTTCAAATGTCACCATAAACATTTTCTGAGCAGCTTTTAGATCATCACCTTTCAAACCTTGATCACATAAGTATTCTTCAAGCTCTGGGCTACCTTGTAAATGGATCGAGTGTTCACGTAACCATTCACGATAAGGGCGCATTTTTTTCAAATGGTTGCTAACATCTTTAGTGTCAAGCATTTTACCTGTAAAGGTATCAACCACAAGGATTTGACCTGGGCCTACACGACCTTTAGACACCACATCTTCAGGCTCATAACCCCATACACCAATTTCTGATGCAAGTGTAATATAGCCATTTTTAGTAATGACCCAACGCGCTGGACGTAATCCATTACGGTCTAACATACAAATCGCATGACGACCATCTTGAATAACTAGACCTGCAGGGCCATCCCAAGCTTCCATATGCTTCGAGTTAAACTCATAGAATGCACGTAAGTCTGCATCTAAAGTTTCTACGTTCTGCCAAGCTGGTGGAACAAGCATACGTAATGCACGGAACAAGTCCATACCACCACCAACGAGGATTTCAAGCATATTGTCCATACTTGATGAATCTGAGCCTGTACGATTGACGATCGGATTAAGCTCAGTTAAACCTGGTAATAGTGGGTTTTCAAATTTAGGTGTACGCGCAGCAGCCCAATTACGGTTTGCTGTAATAGTATTTATTTCACCATTGTGCGCTAAATAGCGAAATGGTTGTGCCAAAGGCCAACGTGGTAAAGTATTGGTTGAGAAACGCTGATGGAACACAACAATATGTGAATCTAAACGCTCATCTGCAAGGTCTGTATAGAATTCTGCAATATATGCAGGCATCATCAAACCTTTATAGCTAATCACGGTAGAACACAGTGTAGTCACATAAAAGTATGGATCATTAGTAATTTTTTGTTCTGCACGACGACGTGCCATAAATAACTTACGATTGAATTCTGCTTCTGTTACACCCATTGGGCAATTCACAAAAATTTGCTCAAACGCAGGTAATGACTGCATTGCAATCGAACCTAAAGCATCATTATTGGTTGGAACAACACGCCAACCAATCACACGGCAACCTTCTTCTTCGATTTCTTTGGTCAAAATTTGCTTTGCATGCGCGGCTAATGCTGGATCTAAATTTAAGAATACAGTTCCAACAGCAAATATTTCGCTCAGTGTAATATCACTAATTTTTTTTGCTTCTTCACGGAAGAATGCTTTCGGCATAGCCAAGAGCAATCCGCAACCATCACCGGTCTTACCATCTGCAGCAATACCACCACGGTGCGTCATACAACTTAGACTATGAATTGCGGTCTTGACCAAGTCGTGACTTGCATCACCTTGCATATGGGCGATTAAGCCGAAACCACAGTTATCTTTAAACTCATCCGGTTGGTATAAACCTTGAGCGGGAGCTACAGTGTTAGGCGATGGCATGTGCATAGCGTACCCTTCTTTCTACATAGGCCCATTAAGGGCGAAAAACATTCAAACCTTAAATTACGACTTTTCAGGCATTTTCGTAAGCTAGTAAACCACTTAGTTACAATGAAACACCAGTCTCTTTTCACTTTAATTGAAAAATTGTTTTACAACTTTCGCACTGTATTAAAGCACTTAAATAGACGAATATCGCACACCAATTGAATCATTTCGCGCCAAAATAGGGACAATTAACTCAATTAGCGCAACAATAAAGCAAAAAATATGCCAATTATTATTCTTAGTCACCAAACTACTCAAATATATTAAAATAAAAGCCTTGCTATAAATTTGCTTAAATACCTAATCAATCTTTAAGCACCAATAGTGATCAAAAATAAGTTTATTACTTAAAATTGCACCATATTAGAGCTGAATATTAATTAAAAGGATCACTGATTTCGTGCTCTACTGGCTTTTTCTCAGTAGAAGTCACAGTTGGATCTTTGGTCTTGTTTTGTGGTTGTGCAATTGTTGATTGTGATTTTTGCACATCTACGACCGTACCCGATTCATCACGACGAGTAATTGTTGTTTGTGTAGTATTGAGCGCTGCTGAACCAATGGCCGTAAGCGCTGATTTTGCTTGAGCCAATAAAGATTCATCAATCACAGGAAGTGGTGCTGATTTCAATTTCACTTCATAAAGCTTATTTGTACCCATCATTTCATCTGATCCTAGATCATTCACCAAGGATGCATATTTTTCGAATTGAATTGCTTGAGGATGGATCGTATTAGGAAACTTAAAGTTTAGTTGTTTTAATTGCGCCTGAGCTTGATCATCATTTTTGAATACACCATAAACCAAAACATATTGTTCAGTTTGATTTTCACCACTTAGACGGAAATAGATAAAGTTCTTACGATCGAGCTGCTTTTGTAAAAAGCTACGAATAATATCTTCATCCGTTACTTTAAATAGCTCGACTGTCCAAGTCTTCTTATTTTCTTGGAAGAATTTAGTCCCACGAAATTCAGCAGCATGATTCCCTGCGGTTACAACACGAGTCGTCATTTCAAGTGGGCGCACCTCGTCCATCAAACTTCCCAAATGAGCAGATGCAGCAACTTTTTCAGGCTGAATCTGGACTTGAGTTTCACCAATTGGATTTGTTACCGTAACCAAATCTTTGGTATCCGTGATTGCCCAAAAAATCAAAGCCACAAGGAGACACAGCAATCCGCCAACTAACCAAATATATTGTCGAATATTTTGCCAATTTGTACGAATTGCTACCATGTAAAACTAACCTTTTTCTATACTTGATTTGCTAAAATCGCTTGTTTCATCAATTCTACATCAAAATCTTTCGTGATAATCGCCTGACCAAGCTGCTTCAACAAGACTAAACGGAGTTGCCCATTCAATACCTTTTTATCATGCGACATATATGCTAAAAACTCATCGAGTGGAATTTTAGGACATGCTACAGGCAATTGAGCACGTTGTATGATGTTTTTTGTACGCTCTACATCATTTTGCGAAATCCACCCCATTCGATAAGATAAGTCTGCAGCCATCACCATACCTGTTGCCACAGCCTCACCATGCAACCATATCCCATAACCAAGATATGACTCAATGGCATGACCAAAAGTATGTCCTAGGTTAAGTAAAGCTCGCTCTCCTTGCTCTTTTTCATCATTTGCAACAATACGTGCTTTATGCGCACAAGAACGATAGACCGCCTCAGCGAGTAATTCAAAATCTCTTGCTACCAACCCCTCAATATTGGTTTCCAACCAAATCAAAAAGTCTTCATCACCCAACAAAGCATATTTAATTACTTCGGCTAGACCTGCTGATAATTCACGTGCTGGTAAAGTTTTTAACTGAGCCATATCAGCTAAAACAACTTGGGGTTGTTGAAAAGCCCCTATCATATTTTTACCCAATGGGTGATTAATCCCCGTTTTTCCACCTACACTTGAATCCACTTGTGACAATAAAGTTGTAGGTACTTGAATAAAATATACGCCACGTTGGAAACATGCGGATGCAAAACCTGCCATATCACCAATAACACCACCACCTAAAGCCAGTACCGTACAATCACGATTAAAACCTGCTTCAAGCAAAGCATTGAAAATAAGATTTAAATGTTCAATGTTTTTATACTTTTCGCCATCAGGCAATACACATACCGCAACCTGCTTACCCAGTTCTTCAATCGCTTCTACATAATGAGATAAATATAAAGGTTGCACTGTAGTATTGGTGACAACCATGACCTGACGCCCATGGATATAGGGCTCAAGTAATTGCTGTGGATTTAAATGACTACCAATAAAAATTGGATAACGACGTTCACCCAGTTCTACATGTAAAGTTTGCATGATTCTGCCAAATAATAAATAAAGCTGATTTATAAATTAAACAATCTCTTTTGAAACAATAAGCTGCAATATTTTCAAAGCTAAATCTCGTGCAGCACCTTGATTGGTTTCAATAATATAATGTGCAACATCTCGATATAGCGGATCACGGATTTTAAGCAAATCTTTTAATTTCTGTTCTGGATGCTCAACTTGTAATAAAGGACGATTTTTATCTCGATGTGTACGTAACAGTTGAATTTCCACAGGTGTGTATAAATAGATCACAATACCTCTATGCTTGAGATACTCTCGATTCATCACTTGTGTCACAGCGCCACCACCTGTTGCGACAACTAAATTTTTCTTGGAAGTTAAATCATCTATAACGATGGTTTCTCTTGTGCGGAAACCTTGCTCACCTTCTTTCTCAAAAATCCAAGGAATCGACGCCCCAGTTTTTCGTTCTATTTCATGATCGCTATCTAAAAATTCACGACCTAACAGTTCTGCCAAATGCCGACCGACTGTTGTTTTGCCTGCTCCCATGGGCCCTACCAAATAAATATTTGGTAGGGTTTCAAACTCTTTGCTTGGCAAGGAGTCACCTATCGAATTGCTTTCATTGAAAGTATATTAATGATTTCTAGTGCGACTGTCATTAACAATTCTAGGTGTCACAAAGATTAATAACTCACGCTTGTTATCAGATTTCACATCTTTACGGAATAAACGACCTAGATAAGGAATATCCCCTAAGAACGGAACTTTAGTCTGGCTATTTTGAGTTTGTTGTTCAAAAATCCCCCCCAAAACAACAGTTTCGCCATTATCCACCAATACATTGGTATTGATTTCATTTTTATTCAATGTCAACTCACCATTTGGTGCAGGAGCACCCACAGTATCACTGGTAATATTGAGTTGCATTTGTACTTTACCGTCAGGGGTAATACTAGGTGTTACATCTAAACTCAACAACACATCTTTAAATGAAGTTGTTGCAGTTGCAGTACCTCCGGCCGTTTCTACAGATTGGTAAGGAACCTGTTGACCCGAAGCTACTTTGGCTTTTTGCTTATCCGCAGTCATCACTTTTGGAGTAGAAATGACCTCACCATAACCATCAGCCTGTAATGCAGATAGCTCTAAGTCCAACATAAAATCAGACAAACTGATTAAACCAAAGGCAATTTTACCCGCTGCATTCTCAATACCTAAATCTACGTTTAGGTTATCTGGACGATTGATTGTATATTTTCCATCATCGTCAGGTGTTTTTAAATCCCATAAAGTTGTATCACTGCCGCCAACCAGCAAATCATTATTTTGGTTAATTCCTTTAGATAAAATACCCCACTTTACCCCCATCTCTTTGGTAAAATCAGTACTCGCTCGCACAATACGCGCCTCAACCATGACTTGTTTTACCGACACATCTAATAAATCAATCATTTTACGCACTTTATCAATATTCTGAGCGGTATCATTGATAATTAATGTATTGGTACGGGTATCTGCAACCACACTTCCTCTTGAGCTCAATAAACTCTCTAAAGCCAAAGAATCTGAGGCGCTTGTACGATTAGTCTGCGCATTCTTAGGTTCTCTTGAATCTTCTAATAACTTTAAAATATCAGCAGCTTTGGTATAACTTAGTTGGATATATTCCGTTTGTATTGGCGCAAGTTTTATGCTTTGCGCAAGTGCTTTAGCCTCTTCTTCTTCGGCTTTAATCAACTCTGTTACTGGCGCAATCCAAATCACATTACCATTACGACGTTTATCGAGATTTTTGGTTTTTAAAACAATATCTAGCGCCTGATCCCATGGTACATCTTTTAAGCGCAAGGTAATATTGCCCTGTACGCTATCCGAAGCCACCATATTGATTCCCGTAAAGTCAGCAAGTAATTGTAGTACACGACGTACTTCAATATCTTGGAAATCTAAAGATATTTTCTTCCCTGTATAGGATTGGCTTGCACTTGGTCGAGCAAGTTTATTTTCAACAGGACGTTTCAAACTGACAGTTAGCTTATTTTCAGCCTGATAAGCCATATATTCATAACTACCAGAAGACTGAATTGTGATAACACCATTTGCACCATCGTTATAAGCATCAACTGATGAGACTGGCGTTGCAAAATCATTGACGTTTAAACGACGAATTAAATGTGCTGGGATTTTATTCCCCAAGGTACGAATAACAACTTTACTCCCCTGTTGTTGCACATCAATCGGCGTATTCGCTCCAGCCAAGGTCACAAAAACCTGACCTTCACCAACATTTCCTCGCTGAAAACCAATATCTGCAATCCCTTGTTGAGCCTGCTTTGTAGCAACAGGCGTTGAATACGTTGGTAACGCTGTTGCTTGGCTTGCACTATTCATTTTCAAAATAAAGGTATTGCCTTCAACTCTTGTTGTAAAAACACCGCTATTTTTTAAATTCACCGTTAAACGGGAACGCTGATCATCAGCACTTACATCTACAGAGGATGCCTCTTCACTTGCTACTGGAATTGTCGTTTGCGTTAGATTTTGTTTTGCATTATCAAAATCCAAAATTAATCGAGATGGATTTTCTAATTGATATGCTTGTGGCTGTGGTGGTAGGCCATTAAACATGACACGAATCTCAGTCCCTTGCCCAGGTATTTTCATTGGCACGACATTGGTCATCGTTGTTTGTGCTGTTGCAACTTGCATTACTGCAATCGATACAGCCGCCATAGTGAATTGACGAAGGTGACTATTCATAAATTGACCATCCCCACTAAACATGCTTTTCAAACTATTTTTCATTTTTATTCCTTAATTCAGTTTCAATCCACTGGACCTATTAGAACCAAACTACGTGGTCGCTCTATATAACCGTCCCGACCATCTGGTACTATTTCTAATAAATCAATACGAGTAGGTGTAATCTCAATGATTCGTCCCTGATTCATTCCCATATAGTTACCACGTTGTACACGTTCAATTTCACCATCAGGCGTTTGAATTAAACCAACTATTTGTCCCGTATTGCTTTTCATGCTGCCTTTAAGTGTCAAGGACTCCAAAGGGTAACTTTCAAGGGGTTGAGACTGTCTAGAAAAGTTCGGATAAACGCGCTTACCAGACATAATTTTTAATTCATTTGCCAAGGAGCTTGGTAAAAAGGGACTACGCAACTGTTGAGCTGAATAGTTAAAACTCGGAACAGGTGTAAATACAGGAGCAGGCTCAATGGGTAATGGCTGTTCATTCCTAATATTAGCCATTTGTTGATTTACTGCATCAATTCGTGAATCACAACCCACCAATAACGCAGCAAATGAGATCCCACAAATTATTTTATAGACCTTTTTCATTGTGGCTTCCCTCCTTGCGGTGGTGTCGTTGTACCAGGAGCAACATTATTTGTTTGCGTATTTTTTTGATTTTCATCGCTACCGACATAACGATAAGTTTTTGCTTTAATTGTATAATCAATGACAGGTACATCCGATTTTTTATCATTACTCGGTGTTCCAGTAATCGTAAAATCATGGAGCGTCACAATACGTGGCAACACTGCAATACTACTCACAAAACTACCAAAAGAGTGATAATCACCTGTCGCATCAATCGAAATCGGTTGTTCAATAAAGAATTCTTGCTTAACCTCAGGTTCCAATTTGATATTTTTAAATTTCAAACCAGAACTTACGCCAGTAACGTTAATATCTTCAACCAAACTTGGAATTTCAGTTTCTTTCGGAAGTTGTTCTAATTGCTGAGTAAAGTTGATTTCCATTTGCTGTAATTGCGCCTGATATTGCTGCAAATTTCTTAGCTTAGAATCTTTCTCTTTAAACTCATTCAATAAATTTTGTTCAACCGTGCGGGCTTGATCAATCGCATCCAATTTCGGTTTAATCGCTAAGAAATAACCGATTGCACATACAACAAAGAATAAGAATAACCAACAAGTGATTTTGACCGAGAAAGGCCAACTTCCATAGTTATTCATATCCAATGTATTAAACTGTTGAAAAAATTTCTCAACGGTCATGCTGTTTTTCTTTGGCGCATCTTTGACGGATGAATCTATTTTTTCTAAATCTTCACGATTCATTTCGCACCCCCAGCAGCTGGAACTTGTTCAGCTTTATTCGCAGTATTTTCATCTGTTGTTGTAGATACTGCAATTTCCCCTAAATCTACCGTAACCACAAAACTTCCATACGACTCTTCAACGCGTGGAATAACAGATGTTGGTGTTTTATTTTTGTTTTCTTCTACAGCTAAGAAAGAATTCATAAACGCATTACGATACCATTCTGAAGCCTCTAAGCCACGTAAAAGCTCTGCAACTGTGTTTGGACTTTCAGCTCGACCTTCGATGGTAAATTTATCACCTACTCTACTGAATTTCGTCAAATACATTTGTGCAGGTGTAACTCGCACTAATTCATCAACCAAACGTACCGTAACAGGGCGTTGTCCTTGTAAGCCTTGAATCAACTTCATTCGCTCAATAATGGCATTGCGACGCTCTTGCAAGCCATCTAATGTTTTTAATTGGGCATCCAAATTTTGATTAGTACTGGTAATCAGTTGATTGGCTTGCTCTTGATCTTCTAATTTATGATCAAAATAGAACCAAGTCAGTAATACACTCAATAGACCTAAAAGTGCAACCCCAATACAAATCGCAATAAATTGTTTTTTTCGCTGTTCTCTTAGCTCATCACGCCAAGGGAGTAAGTTAATCTTTGCCATTAATCAAAACTCCTCAAAGCTAAGCCGCACGCTACCATCAACGATGGCGCATCATTCTCTATTTTGTTTAAGTCAATTTGTGGAGAGAATCCCATTTGTAAAAAAGGGTTTGCTATAGTGACGCGGTAGCCTAGTTTTTGTTGTAATAATTTTGCTAGCCCTGGAATATTTGCATTCCCCCCAGCCAACAGAATATGGTCAATCTCATTAAACTGAGAAGATGAAAAAAAGAATTGCAATGAACGTGCAGCTTGTTGAACAACAGCTTCAAGAAATGGCATGAGTACTTCTGTTTCAAAATCATCAGGTAAAGTTCGATCTTTTTTGGCACGGCCTGCTTCTTCATAAGACAAACCATAACGATTTTGCACGTCTTGGGTTAATTGCTTTCCACCAAAAACTTGTTCACGGGTATAGATAATCTTGCCATTTTGCATCACAGAAAGTGTCGTCATGGTATGGCCGATATCCAAGACACCCACCATATTTGCGCCGATCGGCAAGGTATCTGAAAAAACATCAAAAGCCCGTTCAATTGCATAACTTTCGACATCAGCAATTTTTGGGGATAGACCTGCAATCTCTAAGACTTCAATACGAGAATCAATATTTTCTGTACGTGTTGCAACCAATAAAACATTCACACGGTTTGAAACTGCTAATTTATCTTGAAGAACCTCAAAATCCAGACTCACTTCATCCAATGGGAATGGAATGTATTGCTCTGCATCCATTCGAATCTGAACTTCCCGCTCTTCATCAGACATATCAGCATCCATTTCTATGACTTTATGAATCACCATAGAGGTTGGAACTGCAACAGCTACATTTTGCGATTGAGGATTGGCAATATTGACTGCTCTTTCCAACGCATCAGCAACTGCTTCTGGATTCAGAATGTTTTTTTCTACAACACTCCCATCAAGCAAGGGGCTTAATCCATAGCTTTCAACCCAGTAACGACCGTTCTTAACAGAGAGTTCTAATATTTTTACAGAAGTAGAACTAATATCTACTCCTATTAACCCCTTATTTGGCTTACGATATAGTCTAAGCACGATACATTTCCTATTATTTTTTTATCCCCAATACATAACACAAACCGACTGCAATTGGTCTTAATTTTTTACAGATACAATATCCCATCTAACAATCTATCAAATGAAAAGCTATACTGACCAGCAATTAGTTTGCCATTAGCTATTATTAAAACTTACTTGTTATGAAAAAGCTATCTTGTTCAGGTCATATTCATCCATTTTTTTTGCTGATTATTATTATTTTAGTCGCAATTCCGATGGGCTTTTATGGTATGTATCTATATATTGCCCCATCGTTGCCAGAAATGAGCTCTTTAAAAAAGGCGCCATTGCTTAAACCTATGCAAGTTTATTCAGCTGATAATCAGCTAATTGCAGAATATGGAGGCAAACTTTCTGTACCTGTTGAATACGATCAGATCCCTCCGCATTTCATTCATGCATTTTTAGCTGCAGAAGATTCTTCATTTTTTGAACATAGTGGAATTAGCTTCAAAGGTTTAGGTCGAGCTGTGAGTGAAAGTGTGACAGGCTCGAACGTCCAAACTGGTGGCTCGACCATCACCATGCAAGTGGCTAAAAACTATTATTTATCCCCAGAACGAACTTTAAAGCGCAAACTGACTGAAGTTTTTTTAGCACGTAAAATAGAACAGAACTTATCTAAAGAAGAAATTTTATCGTTATATGTCAATAAAATCTTTTTGGGTAAAAATGCATATGGTATCGCCGCTGCTGCAAAAATTTATTATAACAAGAATTTAGATCAGCTTAGTGTTGCCCAAATGGCCATGATTGCAGGCTTACCCAAAGCACCTTCCAAGTATAACCCTGTGGTTAATCCTGAACGTGCTTTAGAACGTCGCAATTGGATTTTAGGGCGAATGTTACAACTGGGTTACCTCAACCAAACCGAGTATCAAAAAGCAGTTGCCGAGCCGATTAATCTGAGCATGCCAGATCGTGGTTTAAGCAATAAATTTCCATATGTTGGAGAAATGGTTCGTTCAGAATTGGTCGAAAAATTTGGTGAACTAGCGATTGATTCTGGCTATAAGGTGTACACAACTATTGACAGTAAACGCCAACAGTATGCTGAGGATGCCGTACAAAAAGGTTTAGAGGATTACGATCGACGCCATGGCTGGCGTGGTGCGGAAGCACATGATAAGCCCTTAAAAGATTTTACACCTTATGCAAATACTTACCCTGCTGAAGTAGTCAAAGTCAGTAATAATAGTTTTGAAGCAAAATTACAAGATGGTTCAACCGTTACTGTGCCTTGGTCAGGCATGTCATGGGCTCGAAAATATATTAATGCCAATGCTGTGGGTGGAGCACCAAGCCGAGCATCTCAAATTGTTACGGTAAAAGATATTATCCGTTTAAGACCGAATGACAACAAAACAGCATGGTCACTGGTTCAAACCCCTAAAGTTCAAGGCCAATTGATTGCGATCAATCCCAATGATGGCTCGATTGAAGCTGTTGTAGGTGGCTATAACTTTTATCAATCTAAATTTAACCGTGCAATCCAAGGCTGGCGTCAACCTGGTTCAACCATTAAACCATTCATTTATGCATTGGCACTTGAACGTGGTATGACCCCTTATTCGATGGTAAATGACAGCCCAATTTCAATTGGTCGCTGGTCACCAAAGAACTCTGATGGACGTTATTTAGGAATGATTCCTTTACGACGTGCCTTGTATTTGTCCCGTAATACTGTTTCTGTTCGATTACTACAAAATGTTGGGGTAGAACGTGCACGACAATTATTGATGGATTTTGGACTTCAAGAAGATCAAATTCCACGTAATTTCACCATTGCCCTAGGAACACCACAAGTATTGCCTGTGCAAATGGCAACAGGTTATGCAACCATTGCAAATGGTGGTTATCGTATCCAACCCCACTTTATCAGTCGTATTGAAGATGCTTATGGCAAAGTGATTTATGAAGCCAATCCCGATTATGCATGTATTCCATGTATTAACACTAAAGATACTAGTGCTGATCCTGAAGTTACCCCAGATGACGAAGTAATTGAAGGTGCAACTCAAGATGCTGTTGAACCAGAAACTACTCTTAGCAAAGAAGAACAAAGCAAATACCGCCAAGCACAACGTATTTTAAAATCACAGTCTGCCTTTGATATGGCAAATATTTTACGTGATGTGATTGTACATGGTACTGGTCGTGCAGCACTTAAAATTGGTCGTGATGATATTGGCGGTAAAACAGGAACCACCAACGATGCAAAAGATGCGTGGTTTGCTGGCTTCAACGGTAAGTTGGTTGCCATCGCTTGGGTCGGTTTTGACCAACCCACTACGCTAGGGCGTCGTGAATATGGGGGGATCGCAGCATTACCTGTATGGACAAGTTTCATGGGTAAAGCTTTGGATGGCACACCATCTTCATGGGTACATTTCGATAAAAATGCCAAAGCACCTATTTCTCGTGAACAACGAGGACAGCCTTCCGCTGATCAAAATAATGAGGAATACCGTACTTCGCCACCTTTAGCACGTCCTCTTTATCGCCCAACACCAACTACGCCAACGCGTAATCCATCAAATGACTTTGATGATTTACCTGATGAGGCAGAACAACCGCTTAAGCCAAGTACTGCAACACCACCATCAATGGATCAAAGTCCACCAAAACGTGAAAGTGACGCATTGGAAAACTTGATTAATGAAGTCCAATAATCAGCTCTCAAAAAACGCCATCCAATGATGGCGTTTTTTATTGAAAATTGATTGTGAAAATAGACCAGATTATTTTTTCTGGAATAAATAAATTTGAAATGCTGCTTTTAATTGAGTCTTTGTTTGAGCTTCTAAAGCCAAACGCTTTTCAGGTTTTGCTTTATATGCATAAGGGGTCATGGCGATAAGATTTTTCAATTGCACTTGATCTAATTCGAAAACAGACTCAACAATAGGATGCTCAAGCAATTCAAAATGTTCTCTTAACTGCTCCACAAACTTATGCGGTTCATGTGCTTTAACTTCTTCAAACAACCCTTCACGCATAGCCAATAAGTGCTCAGGTGCAGGTGTGACAACGATAAGATATGCTTTAGCTTTAAGTACACGTAGAATTTCTTCTTGCGGAATTGGACTAAATAAACTAGTACACAAATCAATAGAATGATCTAATACAGGTAAAGTTGCCCCAGTACCGACAACCCAAGTCACCTCTTTATTGAGTTTCGCCGCAACTTGTACTGCATTTTTGGCAATATCTACGCCTACACATTGCATGACTTCCTGTTGCATTGCATCTGTGTAATAGCCTTCACCACAGCCTATATCCAACAGATTTTCAATTCTTAAATCACGAATTTTTTCAACAATGGCTTGTTGCAAGGGTGCATAAAAACCACCACTCAAAAATGCACGGCGTGCTTGAACAGATTCAGGCGTGTCTCCCGGATTTTTACTGTGTTTATGCTGTACGACATGTAAATTGACATAGCCTTGTTTTGCCACATCATAGCTATGATTGTTTATACAGCGCCACGTTTTATCCGTTAAGCTGAGTGCTTCACGACAGACTGGGCACATCAACACATTCATAACATTCTCCAAACTCTTTTAAAGCCATAAAAAAAGCCGGCAACTGCCGACTTTCTCAAACAACTTTTGCTTAACGCAATTTTAAAGTCATTAGACCTAAAACTACCAGCATAATTGTAATAATCCAGAAACGAATCACCACTTGGGTTTCACGCCAACCTTTTTTCTCATAATGATGATGCAAAGGCGCCATAAGAAATACACGCTTATTACGCATACGCAATGAACCGATTTGCAAAAATACAGAAATGGCTTCAACCACAAACACACCGCCCATTATTGCAAATACAATCTCCTGACGAACCATTACTGCAATCGTACCAAGCATTGCACCCAATGATAATGCACCAACATCCCCCATAAATACTTGAGCTGGGTGTGCGTTATACCAAAGGAAAGCCAAGCCTGCACCAATCATTGCTGCGCAGACAATGACCAATTCAGAAGTATATTTAACATACGGAATATGTAAATAATTGGCAAAACGAATATCACCAGCCAAATAGGCAAATACACCTAAACCTGCCGCAACCAATACAATTGGCATAATAGCCAAACCATCCAAGCCATCTGTTAGATTCACTGCATTTGAACCACCATTAATCACCAAATACGTGAAAATAATGAAACCTATACCCAATGGGATTGCAGAGAGTGGAATACTGAGATTTTTAAAGAATGGGATCAATAAATCTAGCATATTTGCAGTATGTACAGGATTTTCTTGTTGTGTCGCAATGATATACAACGCAATCCCAGCACCCAATGAACCCACAGAAGTCCAAAAGAATTTCTTCTTGGCAGGTAATCCAGCATTGTCTTTGTAACGAACTTTAATCCAATCATCCGCCCATCCAACAGCACCAAAAATTACCATAACACCCAGTACAATCCATACATACGGATTAGATAAATCAGCCCAAAGTAAGGTACTGATACCAATTGAAAGTAGGATTAGAATCCCACCCATCGTTGGCGTTCCCATTTTCTTTGCATGGTTTTCAGGTGCAAATGAACTCACAGCTTGCCCATATTTCAAGGCCTGCAATCTACGAATCATGACTGGACCTAAAGCCCAACCAATCGCCAATGCAGTCAATACACTTAGCAGTGCTCGAAATGACAAATATCGAACAACTTGGAATGCATTTTCATAACCCGCCAAGTGCTGAAATAACCAAAACAGCATTAAACTTTCTCCATCAAATCAGCCATCAACGTTTCCATATGGGTATAACGAGAACCTTTAAACAGGAAACTCATGGACTGTGGTTGATGTGTTTCAATTAAACTTAATAATAAAGGTAATGCTTGTTCTTGGTTAAGAAAAGCTTGCATTTTTTTACCGTACTGAGTGCTTCTTGCACCTTCTTGTGTCGCAGGTGAAAATTCACCAACAGCAACCACAAAATTAATCCCTTTTACTGAAACAAGGTCACGTCCCAACATATAATGCTGTTGAGCAGCCGAATCCCCAAGCTCGCCAATATCACCAATCACCATTACCCGGATCCCTTCTTGTTGAGCGAGTACTTCTGCTGCTGCACGCATCGAGGTCGGGTTAGCATTATAAGTATCATCAATAAATAAATAATTGCCTTTATGGATAAAGTTTAAACGACCTTTGGCACCTTGGGCAGACTCTAAACCCTGTACAATATCATCTAAATCAATACCAATCGCCAAAGCAAATGCTGTCGCGGCTTCGGCATTATGTACATTATGCTCACCTGCAAAAGGTAAGTTTACTGTACGAACACCTACAGGCGTATTGATTGTAAATGTTGCAGATTGAGCCTGTAATTGGATTTCTGTTGCAAATACTTCACCACTCTGCCCAAAACTCAACGCCTTTTCAGTCTGTACTGCTTGGCGAATCGTATCCGTAAAATCATCAACAGCAGGGACGATTGAGGTTCCTGTCGAATCAATATGTGCATAAATTTCTGATTTAGCACGGCAAATGCCATCACGCCCACCAAACTCACCCAAATGCGCAGTTCCGATATTGAGAATACCTGCCACATGTGGTTGAACTAAGTTTGAAGTGTAATCAATTTCACCTTGATGACTTGCACCCAACTCCATCACTGCATATTGATGTTCAGCTCGAAGTTCTAACAACATCATCGGCACACCCAAATCATTATTGAGGTTACCACGTGTAATTAAGGTCGGCGCTAAACGTGAAAGAATACTGCCCAACATTTCTTTAGTAGTGGTTTTACCACTACTACCTGTCAATGCAATCACTTTTAACTGAGGATGTTGCGCTCGACGATAAGCACCTAAATGCCCCAATGCCAAACGCGTATCTGCTACAACCCATTGGCAAATATCAACTTCAACAGGATGACTTACTATCGCAATTTGACAACCATTGGCCGCAACCTGCGCTACAAAATCATGTGCATCAAAACGCTCGCCTTTAAGGGCTAAAAATGCATCGCCAGATTCTGCATGACGAGAATCGGTTAAAATACGTTTAATTTCACCTTGTGGTGCTTTATCTAAATACCAATAACCTTGAGTCGCTTCAGCAAGTTGCTCTGCTGACCATGGCTCCAAAGGCACAGTACTGGTGGTAGAGGTGTGCATCTCTTTTCCTACTGAGCTGGATAAGCTGAATTTGGTTTATGGTGTTGTGCATCAATCGCTGATTGCACCTCCACGACATCATCAAACCAATGGCGTACGCCATCAATTTCTTGATAATTTTCATGCCCTTTGCCTGCGATCACAACGATATCACCTGCTTGAGCATGTTTTACAGCATACTTAATTGCTTCACGACGATCATGAATTTCATAAACATCATGTTGGCTAAAATCAATATCACGTTTCATATCTGCAAAAATTTGCTCAGGATCTTCTGTGCGAGGATTATCTGACGTTAGCATCACAGGATTCGCTTGTTCCAATGCTGCTTTCGTCATCAATGGTCGTTTACCACGATCGCGATCACCACCACACCCAAACACAGCCCAAAGTTGATTTTCAACATGACGCTTTAAGGTTTTTAATACTTGTGTTAAAGCATCGGGGGTATGCGCATAATCAACGACAAATAGACGATCCTGATCACGAATCACCTGCATTCGCCCTGGTGCGCCTTTAAGTTTAGGAACGGCTGCAATTAGTTGCTCAAGGTCAAAACCTGCCTGTTCAGCAACAATTAAACTCGCAACTAAGTTTTCAATATTAAAATGCCCAAGCAAAGGACTATTCACAGTGAACTCACCTCTCACTGTTTTTAAATGAAAACTGGCGCCTTCCAGACTGTATTTAATTCCAAAGACTTGATAATCCGCAGCTTTAGACGTTGAATAGGTCAATACTTTAGGATGAGCAAGATTACTACTTGCAGCATTCAGCATGATATTGGCATATGTGTCATCGATATTGATGACAGCAACTTTTAAGCTTGAGAATTTAAATAGGCGAGATTTAGCTTCTGCATATGCTTCAAGCGTTCCGTGATAATCCAAGTGATCACGACTTAAATTACTATACGCGGCAATCTCAATATTACAGCCATTTAAACGACCTTGCTCCAAACCATGCGAACTTGCTTCAAGCGAAACAAATTCCGCACCTTGTTGAGCAAAATCATGCAGTAAATTTTGTAAATGTAATGCATCCAAGGTGGTATGCGATGAGGCTTCTAGCTGAGGTAAAATACCATTCCCCGTCGTCCCCATCACTGCACACTTTTGACCTTGCAACATCAATAACTCAGCAACTAAGCGCGAAATGGTGGTTTTACCATTGGTTCCTGTCACCGCGAGTACATGCGCTGCTTGAACTGGATCAGTTGCTTGTAAAAACTGCTTTTGCCATTGCCCCATGTGTTGACGAACTTCAGGATAAATCAGAGCATTTGCAAGTCCCAAATCTGTTTCACTCACAACTGCCAAAGCACCTTTTTCTAAAGCAGATTGTGCAAATTGCAGTGTTTTCTCTGGTTGCGAATAACTGGTCAAAGCAATAAAAATTTGCCCTTTTTGTATATAGCGGCTATCTAAACTGAATCCAGCAAAGGGCTCAGACATCCAAGGTAGTTGCGTTTCGACATTTACGATGTCTTGAAAATGTATCGTCATATTTTACCTATTTGGATACTTGCGCAGTTTCAAGCGGCTTATCTAATGGAACATTCATCAATCTTAATGATTCTTGCATAATTCGAGCAAATACGGGCGCTGCCACCAGACCACCATAGTATTGTCCACGCGGGTTTTCGACCACTACAATAATCGCTAAACGTGGGTCACTAATTGGTGCAACACCTGCAAATAAAGCACGATATTCAGTATTTGAATAGCCTCTATGGTCAGGACGCAACTTATGTGCCGTACCTGTCTTCCCACCTACACGATAACCTGGAATATTGGCCTGTTTTGCAGTACCACCCGGCATCGTTACCTGCTCAAGCATCAGTAAGACTTCATCCGCAATTTTAGGCTCTAAAACTTGCTTACCTTTAGGTTGATCTTCGAGCTTATATAAACTCAGCGGATATTCAACACCATGATTTGCCAACATGGCATAGCCTTGAGCCAACTGTAGAATAGTTGCATTTAGACCATAACCATAAGCCATTGTTCCGATTTGTGACGAATTTAATTTTTCAGGTGGAAGAACTAAACCACCACTTTCACCCGGAAATTTGACTGCTGAACGCTGACCAAAACCAACTTTTCTAAAGAAACTGGGTAATGTTTCCTTAGGAAGAGATAACGCAATTTTTGCAGAGCCAACGTTTGATGATTTAATAATCACCCCAGTCACAGTCAATGAACCATAGTTATGCGTATCTCGAATGGTATGAGAACCCAAACGCATAGAACCCGGACCCGTATTAATCACTGTATTTGGTGTGTACTGACCACTTTCCAAACCTGCAGCAATTGTGAAAGGCTTCATGGTTGAACCAGGCTCAAACATGTCAATTGCACCACGGTTACGCATTGCATCTTTATTGCTTAATCCATCTTTATCATTTGGATTATAAGATGGCCAACTGGTCATGGCTAAAATTTCACCCGTCTTCACATCAACAGCAATTGCCGAAGCAGAACGGGCACTATTTGCAACACCAACAGCAGTTAACTCACGGTACATAATATATTGCAACCGTGAATCAATACTCAGCGTAATATTTTCACCTGTTTTAACTTCTTTAACGACTTCAGGTGTTGTAATGCGGTTACCGTGTTTGTCACGAGAAATTTTTTGCTCACCGTCCTCACCAGCAAGACGAGTATTGAGCTGCATTTCCAAACCTTCAATACCTGTACCTTCGCTATTGGTCAAACCAATAATTTGTGCATTCGGTTGAGGCTGAGGGTAATAGCGTTTATAGGTTTTTTCCGCATACACACCTGCAAACTTGCGTTGTGTAATTAAATCAGCTTGCGGTGGTGGGACTTCCTTTTTAAGGACCAAATAACGTGAGCGCGGACGATCTGCTAACTTTTTCTTTAAATCAGCTCGATCGATACCTACAACATCTGCCAACTCATCTAAATTTAAATTTTCATCAGGTAATTGACGTTTTAATTTACGACTGTTCGGTGTTTTTTGTAATTCGGCTGTGATTTTGTCGAACTGTTCTTTGGTCTCAAAATATTCACGTGGATCAATCACCACTTTCATAATCGGCGAACTGATGGCCAAAGGAACACCATGTCGATCACTAATCACGCCACGCATGGCTTTCAACTTTTCAGAACGTAAAATATTGGCATTGGCTTTATTTTGTAAAAAGTCTTTATTAATCACCTGAACATAAAATGCACGCCCAACCAATCCGACAAAGCAGAGTAAAACGACACCCCACAATAAATAAAAACGCCACATTTCCAAAGAAACTGTATTTTTCTCTGTAATTGATGGCTGCTTTTTACGTGGCTGCCGAGTCTGTTTCGTTTGCTTATCTACCATACAGATGCCTTACTTTTTCTGCTCTGATTCGGACGGTAATGAAATGACAACTGTTTGAGCAGCTGGCGGTGAATACATTCTAAGTTGTGTAACGGCTCGAGTACCAATCTGAGCTGTTGCGCCAAAAGTTTGTTGTTCTATGAGCAAACGCCCCCATTCGGCATTGATATCTTCACGCTCACGCATATAGCTATTTAAATCACGAAAGTCATGACGATAAGCAAAAACTTGCATGACCACCATAAATGCACTCATCAATACCAAAAAAATCAATATGCCATAAACAATAAATTTTTTGATGGTCAACTTCTGCGTTGATTCTTCTACAATTTGTTCTTTCATTCTGCGCCTTTTTGCTCTAAGCGTTCTGCAACTCGAAGCCAAGCACTACGTGAACGAGGGTTTACTTTCACCTCTTCTTCACTTGCACGAATTCGATCTACTTTTTTCAGTCTACGTGTATCTTGGACTTTTTGTGGTAATCCCCAACCATTATCTTCTGCTAAAGTTGATTCTTTTTGAATGAATTGTTTAATAATTCGGTCTTCAAGTGAGTGAAAACTAATCACAGCTAAGCGTGCATGTGATTTTAACAAATCTACAGCTTGAGGTAAAAAATGATGAACATCTTCGAGTTCTTTATTGATTTCAATACGAATCGCTTGAAAGGTCCGTGTTGCTGCATGTTTATTTTTTTCCCACTTTGGATGGGCAACTTTCACAATTTCAGCCAGTTGAGCCGTGGTTTCAATATAACCTGCATTTTTAATAGCTTTGGCAATACGGCGACTATAACGCTCTTCACCGTATTGAAAAATCACATTCGCCAAATGCTCCTCTTCAACATCAACCAACCATTCAGCAGCGGTCTGCCCTTGTGAATTGTCCATACGCATATCTAGTGGTCCATCTTTCATAAAACTAAAACCACGATCTGCTTGATCTAACTGTGGCGATGAAACACCTAAATCTGCCATAACACCATCCACCTGATAAATATCAAGTCGATTGAGTTCTTGTTGTAAATCTGCAAAGCTGGCATGAATAATTTTAAATCTTGAATCTTCTTTTTCGAGCTGATAAGCCACTTCTAAAGCTTGAGGATCTTTATCAAAAGCATATACACGTGCATTTTCATCTAATTTAGACAGCAATAAACGGGTATGACCACCCCGCCCAAATGTTCCATCCACGTAAATTCCTGTATTGCGATCTGCAAGTAGAGCATCGACAGTTTCATGTAGTAATACAGAAATATGAGACATAAGTATGGTTCAGTTCAAGCAAAAAAGTAACTGCACATTATTACCTTGTTTTGCCAAAGCTCCAAACGACTTTTTGTAGGGAAATATTACTTTTTATAGGGAAAACCGTTTTATGATTGATTGAATCAAATTTAAGTGCAAAAAAACACCAAAACATAATCAAATTGGTGTGTGATTAAACCATTCTCATCACAATAAAAAAACCTCCAAAGTAGATAATGCCAGTCAGTTAAGAGTAATTGAGTAGCTACTCATCTAAGCCCCCCTAACCCTGTGCAATATATGGCGCAAGGAAAAGAGGGGGAACTACTTAGAATTTAAAATAATTTTAGATCCCTTGCGTAGCAGTACTGCTCATCCCTTGTTTATCAAAGGTGAGGAGTACACTCCGCAAGGGGGAGGATTAAAAAATTAGCGTTTCGAACTATAAATTTGATCAAACACCCCACCATTTACAAAATGCGTTTGTTGCGCTTTCGCCCAACCACCAAACACTTCGTCAATGGTGAAGGTTTTTAACGGCGGAAATTGTTTTGCATATTTTGCTAAAACTTTTTCATTTCGTGGACGATAGAAATGACGAGCCGCCATTTCTTGACCCAATGGAGAATATAAATAGTTGATATAGCCTGTTGCTAACCATTTATTGCCATTCTTCTCTACGGTCTTATCCACAATCGCGACTGAGGGCTCAGTTAAAATCGAAATAGATGGGTAAATAATATCAAATTTATTTCCTAAGGTTTTCTTACTGATCATGGCTTCATTTTCCCAAGTCAGTAATACATCACCGATGCCACGTTCTGCAAATGTTGTCATTGAAGCACGTGCTGCTGGATCCATAACCTTCACATTATGGTACATCTTCGATACAAATTCACGTGCTTTGGCATCATTACCCCCCGGTTGCTTAAGTGCATACCCCCATGCCGATAAATAAATCCAACGTGGTAATCCACCCGTTTTAGGGTTAGGCGTAATAATCTGCACACCCGGCTTGGTCAAATCAGTCCAATCTTTAATATTTTTTGGGTTACCTTTACGTACCATGAACACAATAGTTGAAGTATAAGGCGCAGAATTATAAGGGAATTCTTTCTCCCATCCTGCATTAATCTGCCCCGATTTAGCAATTTCATTGATGTCATTTGCCAAAGCCAAAGTCACCACATCGCCTTTTAAACCATCAACGACTGCACGTGCCTGTTTTCCAGAACCGCCATGCGATTGTTTGAAATTAACCGTTTTTCCAGTGCGTTTTAACCAATATGCACCAAATGATTGATTAAATTCATCATAAAATTCACGTGTTGCATCATAAGAAACATTCAAAAATTCACGATCAGCAGCATGCGACGCTGTTGTGAGCGTTAAATTCAAACCAGCGACACAAAGTGTTGAAGCGAATAACGCTTTAAAATTGATTTTCATCACTATATCAATCATTCATCTCTAATGAACTTCAATATATGAGATTGGCTAATAAACTTCAATTTCATATTCATAAATGATTAAATAGAAAGTTTTATAGATTCAGCTTTTACCTCGCTTAGTTTTTAATCTGTGAGAATAAATCAAGTTATTCCTTTATATTTCTACTACTTTGAGTAATAAATACATGGAAAAAATTTAAGGCTTCTTCAACAAAATTGAATTTAGAAGCCTTAAATTGAGTCATATTGATTATCTCTCAGAGGTAAATTGATTACCTTTCAGCAGTAAATTGGTCGTAAATTCCACCATTGGCAAAATGTGTTTTCTGTGCTTTTGCCCAGCCACCAAAAACTTGATCTATGGTGAATAATTTAATTCTCGGGAATTTTCCTGCGTACTTTTTAGCTGCTTGAGCATTGCGTGGACGGAAATTATATTTTGCTGCAAGGTCTTGTCCTACAGGTGAATATAAATAATTCAAATAGCCTTTGGCTAAATTCCGATTGCCATCTTTATCTACAGTTTTATCGACAATCGCAACCGATGGTTCTGCCAAAATTGAAATTGAAGGATAAATAATTTGATATTTATCTTTATCAGGCCCTGATGTTGCCAAAAGCGCCTCGTTTTCCCAAGACAGCAAAACATCTCCTATTCCACGTTCTGCAAAAGTCGTTAATGAACCTCGCGCACCTGAATCTAATACTTTGACATTTTTATAGAGTTGCTTTACCAGCGCCCTTGCTTTTGTATCATTTCCGCCTGGTTGCTTTAAAACATAGCCCCATGCCGATAAATAAATCCACCGTGGTGCTCCACCTGTTTTTGGATTCGGCGTAATAATTTCAACCTCAGGTTTTACAAGATCATTCCAGTCTTTAATCCCTTTGGGATTGCCCTTTCGTACTAAAAACACCACTGTCGAAGTATATGGCGCTGAATTATTTGGAAATTCTTTTTGCCAGTTTTTATCGATTAAGCCTGCATTGACGATTTCATCAATATCATTCGCCAAAGCCAAAGTCACAACATCCGCTTGCAGGCCATCTACAACTGAACGAGCCTGTTTTCCAGAGCCTCCATGCGATTGTTTAAACTCAACATCTTGTCCCGTTCTTTGTTTCCAAAAAGTACCGAAGCTTTTGTTATATTCCTGATAGAACTCACGGGTTGGATCATAAGACACATTCAAAAACTCTTTTGCTGCATAACTTTGCCCCGCACCCACCAAGCTGATCAAACCTAATATCAGTAATTTTTTCATTTAATTTCTCATTAAAAATCAATTTATCGACGATTAAATGCACTATATTCAGGATATTTTATTTTAACAATCATATAGTTATAATATTTAATACTATCAAATTCATAATTCGTGATATCTAAAAAAATGTTAACTTTATCTTTATTTATTTGAATATCTAGGCAACAACATGGATTAAAGTGAAATTCTTCACTATTCATTCATATTTATATGTTATTTATTAAATTATTACATTTCGTTTCAATGATTGTTTGTTAGACATTTTTTGTGTAGTATTATTAAAAAATGTGACGCAGTTATACATTTTAGTAACTAAGTTTGCTACAATTTAGTCTGTGGAAAACAATAATCAACCATCTAGGGGGAGTTGATGGCATGGACAAACAATTCATCAGTATTTTAGGTTTTAGCCTTGCTTTACTTGCGCAAACTGGTCATACAGCTGCAATTAAAGATACCAATAAACCAATTCAATCTATGATTGTTATAGATAAGCAATCACCGATTGAAAAAGCTTTAAGCCAGCAAAAGCGTGGCGATTATCTATTGGTTTCAGATAAAGACCAAATCAAAGTGTTAACGTCAATTAAAGTGGCACCAGCACAGAGTTTTTTAGCTGAACAACACCAAAAATTTTCACGTTTTGTTCAAGCTTTATTTCAACCACATAGCTCTTAAAATTTTGATTTAAATTAAATAAATTCAAAACTCCCCAAAAGAATTTATTGGCCCAGTTGTTTATTGGTGAATTAACCGTTAAGCGATTGGGCTTTTTCGTTATAATGTCCTTAATTTACATTCTGAATAATATTTAGTTATGAAAGTCCGTACTCGTATTGCACCCTCTCCTACTGGTTTTCCGCATGTAGGTACTGCCTATATTGCATTGTTTAACTTATGTTTTGCTAAACAACATGGCGGCGAATTTATTCTTCGTATTGAAGATACCGATCAACTGCGCTCAACCCCTGAATCTGAGCAAATGATTTTAGATTCACTACGTTGGTTAGGTTTAAATTGGTCAGAAGGACCGGATATTGGTGGACCACATGCACCTTATCGCCAATCTGAACGTATGGGCATTTATAAAGATTATGCTTTGGAACTGATTGAAAAAAACCATGCTTTCTATTGCTTTGCAACAGCTGAAGAGCTTGATCAAATGCGTGCAGAGCAACAAGCACGTGGTGAAACACCTCGTTATGACGGTCGTGGTTTAAAACTTTCCCAAGACGAAGTACAACAACGTTTAGCCAATGGCGAACCACATGTCATTCGTATGAAAATACCTGAAGAAGGTGTTTGTAAATTTAATGACTTATTACGTGGTGAAGTTGAAATTCCTTGGTCACAAGTCGACATGCAAATCCTACTGAAAACTGATGGATTACCGACTTACCACTTGGCCAATGTCGTTGACGATCATTTAATGCAAATCACACATGTGATTCGTGGTGAGGAGTGGATTCCATCTGCACCTAAACACCAGTTACTTTACCAATACTTTGGTTGGGACATGCCTGTTTTATGCCATATGCCATTATTGCGTAACCCAGATAAATCAAAATTATCTAAACGTAAAAACCCAACCTCAATCAACTATTACAAAGATATTGGTGTGCTTCCAGAAGCCTTGTTGAACTATCTAGGTCGTATGGGTTGGTCTATGCCTGATGAAAGTGAAAAATTCACATTGGCAGAAATGATTGAACATTTCGATATTCAACGTGTATCTTTAGGCGGTCCAATTTTTGATGTTGAAAAATTGAACTGGCTGAATGGCCAATGGATCAAAGGTTTAACACCTGCTGAATTGTTAAACAGACTGATTGCGTGGAAATCTGATCGTCAAACATTAGAAGAAATCGCAGCAGCAATTCAACCACGTATTCATTTATTGTCAGAAGCTGTGAATTGGGCAGGATTCTATTTCAACCAATTCCCAACCCTGTCAAAAGAGCAATTTGAAAGCAAGAAACTGTCTGAAGAACAAGTTCGTCAAAGTTTACAGTTTGCAATTTGGCGTTTAGAGAGTTTATTTACGTGGAATAATGACACGGTAAGCCAAACCTTAATGGATCTGGCAAATCAAATGGAGATTAAACTGCGTGATTTCATGCCTGCATTCTTCATTGCGATTGCAGGTTCAACTTCATCTACACCAGTGATGCAATCTATGGTGACTCTCGGTCCTGATTTAACCTTCGCTCGTTTACGTCATGCACTGGAAATTGTAGGTGGCCCGAGTAAAAAAGAAGCGAAAGTTTGGGAAAAACTCAACGAAAGCTTAAAATTGCCGAAAAATGATGCAATCGATGAGGCATAATTAAATTTCCTGTTGACGTATGAGCGTAATATCCCTAATATTGCGCTCACACAGACTGGGGTCATAGCTCAGTTGGTAGAGCGCTACAATGGCATTGTAGAGGTCAGCAGTTCGATCCTGCTTGGCTCCACCACTTTTAAATCCTCTGTTGTGTTGCCTCACTTGTCCCTATCGTCTAGAGGCCTAGGACATCGCCCTTTCACGGCGGTAACCGGGGTTCGAATCCCCGTAGGGACGCCATATTCAAGATGGCGACATCTTAATAAAAAACCCAAGCATTGTGACTTGGGTTTTTTATTGCCTAAATTTTATTGATAAGATTGACTTGGCATTTTCTTACGGCTTTTGCATTCTGCCTAATTACGATTAAAATGGCAGTCAGATGAAAAATATGGAGCAACCATGCAATACCAATGTCCAAAATGTCAGAGTCGGAAAATCATTCCAGTTGCGAGTGCAAATGAACCTGCAGTACGTCCCGTTGTACCTAAAAGCCTTGTTTTTTTGATTCCTTTGCTTTTTATTCTACTGTTGTTGGTTGTCATTAGTATTGCAATGTGGCTTTTTGGCGATGGTGCAGGACAAACCTTACAAATCGCAACTGTGGTTGTGTTTATTGCAACCGTGATCGCAGGTTTATTATTTTGGCGTGATCTTCCTGATTTTAAAATTTCTATGCAATCTTTCATGCAAGCCAATAAAGAATGGAAATGTCGTGATTGTAATCACCAATGGAAGATTTAATTTTCTAAATTGCTTTTAAAAATAGGCTTCGTCAAATACAACAGCACCGATTTATCTGGTGCTGTTTTTCTTTATATCTTTTTTATAATGAGTTCTTTTTCTCATCGTGATCGTGATCGTGATCGTGATCGTGATCGACATGTTCCTTTGATTCGTGTGAATACACCATGCACTCATCATCCTCAATCTGCAAAGTCATTTCAGTAATACCATGCTCATGGCTCAATACTTCAATCGCATCTTGATACACTTGCTTACGATCCGCGGTAGGCGCAAATAAATGCACAGTTAAATGTATATTTTTAGAGGTAATTGCCCAAACTTTTAATTGGTGAATACTTTCAACGCCATCCACTGTTAATAAATCATGACGGAGTTTTTCTATATCAATTTCTTCAGGCACACCTTCCAATAAAATATTGATACTTTGCTTCAATAAAATCCAAGTTCGAGGTAAAACCCAAAACCCGATTAAAACCGCAATCACTGTATCGACCCACATCCACCCTGTAAAATAAATGATTGCACCACCGATAATGACCCCGATCGAACCGACTGCATCACTCAATACTTCAAGATAAGCACCTTTTACATTTAGGCTCTCTTGCGAGCTTGAGAATAGAATTTTCATCGAAATCAAATTGATGACCAGTCCAATCACCGCAACAATCATCATGCCCATACTTTGAATTTCGGGAGGATGGCTAAAACGTTGGTATGCCTCAAACAAGATATAAATGGCGACCATGAATAACATACAAGCATTGAACAACGCAGCCAAAATCTCAAAGCGCTGATACCCAAAAGTGCGTTTATCATCGGCAGGTAATTTACCAATTTTGATTGCCACCAAAGCAATCGCAAGTGCTGCAGCATCTGTAAACATATGTGCTGCATCTGATAACAAAGCCAAACTCTGTGTCATAAAACCAGCGATGACTTCAATGATTAAAAATGCTGTTGTTAATGCCAGCGCAAAAGTTAGCTTTTTAGCATTGCCTTCTGTGACAACTGCATGATTGTGATCATGCCCAGCGTGCTCACCCATGACTTACCTCTTTTGAGTTGTTCATTTTTATGACCATTTAAATTCAACACCAAAAAACAATAATGATAATTATTATCAAACAATAATATTCTCATATATACTCTTCAACCAATGAGCGCTTGTATAAATAATCGTTTTACACTTATAGGACTATTTCACATGAAAAAATACATCATTCCTAGCTTAGTACTTAGCTCACTTTTTTGCTCGATCGTACAAGCCCATGAACCCTATGTTGCGCCCTTAGGCTATATCACATCCAATACCCAGATTCCTGTCATCGGTGGTTATGCAGAGGAAGCGTTAAATGCCGAACATGCACTCGGCAAAATATCGTTCACCATTATCCAACCAGACAATAAAAAATCTGAAATTCAAACCTCAGAAAATGCAAAAACAGCCACTGTCTTTGATTTAACACTCAAAGATCAGGGGACTTATCAAATTTCTGCTCAAACCGCTTACCCATTAAAATATGTTCAACACAATAAACAATGGAAAATGTTGTTTGATATGCCAGCAGATCAAGCTTCACCCATTAGTGAACGTGATTACGTCATCCCATCCGACTTTAAAAAAGTCCCAACACCTGTAGAAATTACCCGTGAATGGTCTATTCAAAGTTTTGTATCTAAAGAGAAAACTTCTCCAGTACACAGCATCACCACTTCGCCAATTCAAGTTGAGTTTAAAACACATCCGAATAGCATTTACGCGCAGCAACCTGTACAAATCATCATTAAAAAATCAGATCAAGCACTGAAAAATGTAGAACTTTTAGTTCGAGCTCAAGGTCAAACAGACAAACAAGCTCAAAAAGTTATAGTCAGTTCAGATGGCTCAGCGACTTTAAATTTCCCTCATTCAGGTCAATATTTAATTGAAGTCAGTGAAACAATCGATACCACAACAAAACCTGTGAATCAGTACTACACCATAATTAGTTTGGGGGTTTTACCTGTTTCGACAGAATAATAAATGAATAAATAAGGTCGATAGATTGAATCATGCGCTTGTAGATTCATCACCATCTATTCAAGACCTGCTGATAGAAAGCTTCCTCATTTCACTTTAAGACAAGCAAGGAAGCTTTCTATAACGTCAATACACCATCCTTCGAAAGAATAGGTTATTTAAGGATCTAGGCAGATACCATCATCCTCCTAAATCACTATTCACATTAAAATGTCGCTTTACTGATCTGTACTCGCTTAGACTTGATTTTACTTCCCTCATTCATCCAGCGATAAATCACTGGCAGAATTAACAAGGTTAAAAGTGTTGATGAAACAATTCCACCAATAACCACTGTCGCCAAGGGACGTTGTACTTCTGCCCCTGTGCCCGTCGCAAGCGCCATAGGAATAAAGCCTAATGAAGCGACACATGCAGTCATTAGCACAGGTCTTAGACGTAGGATTGCACCTTGCCATGTCGCTTGATCAATAGCCATGTGTTGGCGTAGTTCTTTAATAAAGGTCAGCATTACCAAACCATTCAAAACAGCCACACCAGATAAAGCAATAAAACCTACCCCTGCAGACATTGACAGTGGAATATCACGTAACCACAATGCGACCAAACCACCACATAATGCAAAAGGCACACCCGTAAAGACCAATAAACTTTCCTTAACGTTATGGAAAACAGCCATGAGTAAAATAAAGATGGTGATCAAAGCCAAGGGCACAACCAACTGCATTCTCGCTTTTGCAGAAGTTAAATTTTCAAACTGTCCACCGTAATTCAGCCAATACCCTGCTGGCATGTCTTGTTTAGCAAGCGTATTTTGTAGTTCCATGACAAATGAACCTAAATCACGCCCCTCGACATTGGCAGTCACCACCACACGGCGTTTACCATCCTCACGACTCACTTGATTAATCCCGAGAATATTTTCAACCTTGGCGACATCTTGAAGCTGAATCAGACCACCATTCGGGGTTTGTATGGGCAATACAGCCAAATGCTCAGATGTCCGTTGTGCATCATCTAAACGAATCACAAAGTCAAAACGGCGATCGCCTTGTAGAATCTGCCCAACATTTTGCCCACCGACACTGGTTGCAACCAAGTCCTGAATGGCTCTCACGGAAAGCCCATATTGAGCAGCAATCGCTTTATTCACTTCCACATTAATCAAAGGCAAACCAGACGTTTGCTCTACATTGACCGCTGTAGCGCCTGAAATAGTCTTGATTTGCTGTGCAATATGATTGGCTTGTTGGTTTAAAACCGCCATATCATCACCGAAGATTTTTACTCCGACATCACTACGTACACCTGAAATAAGTTCATTAAAACGCAATTCAATCGGTTGAGAGAATTCACTATTATTTCCAGGCAGTGTACTTAGAAAAGCGATCATCCGTTGACGCAATTCATCGGTACTTTCTTGGGGATTAGGCCATTGTTGCTGTGGCTTGAGTAATACCACTGCATCGGAAATATTAGGTGGCATGACATCGGTTGCGACTTCTGCAGTTCCAGTACGTGCAAATATAGCTTTGATCTCTGGAAATGCCTTCAAGAGTAACTTTTCCGTATTTTCCTGCATACGCAAAGACTGCTCTAAGCCTGTACTTGGTGAACGCATTTGCTGTACAGCGAAATCACCTTCACTTAACGTCGGTGCGAATTCACTGCCAATCTTAGTAAACAGCACGCCTGTTAGAATGAGAATGCATACCGCAAAAGTAACCACGAAGAATTTAAATTCATAAGCAATATTGAGTAATTTTTCGTAGTTTCGCTTTAACCACAGCATCCAACGACTTTCCGTTTCTTTCACCTCTCCTGTGACGAATAAAGCCACGGCAGCAGGTACAAAAGTCACTGAAAGAATGATTGCCCCGACCAATGCCAACACCACGGTCATCGCCATAGGATGGAACAATTTTGCTTCTACACCTAATAAAGCGAAGATCGGTAAATACACGACGAGGATGATCAATTGCCCAAAAATCAATGGACGACGTGCCTGCCGTGCGGCAAGAAAAACTTCTTTAAAGCGTTCATTTTTCGTCAATAAACGCCCTTTGGCATGCTGTGCTTCAGCCAAGCGTCGAATACAATTTTCGACAATCACCACTGCACCATCCACAATAATACCGAAGTCTAAAGCCCCCAAGCTCATCAGATTGGCACTGATTTTTTGCTCAGCCATACCCGCTAATGTAAAGAGCATCGACAAAGGAATGACACAGGCGGTAATTAGTGCAGCTCGGAAATTTCCTAAAAATAGAAAGAGAATCACAATAACCAGAATCGCCCCTTCAACGAGATTTTTCTGAACAGTGGTTATCGCTCGTTCGACTAAGTCAGTACGATCATAAACAGTTTCAATCACCACACCTTTCGGTAAAGATTGCTGAACTTCTTTGACTTTCGCATCGACTGCTTTCGCCACAGTTCGGCTATTTTCACCCATCATCATCATGGCGATACCCAAAACAGCCTCCTCGCCATTATAGGTTGCACCACCAGTCCGCAAATCATGCCCAATCGATACCGTGGCAACATCAGCAACACGGATTGGAAAACCATTTTTATGTGCAATACTGACATTTTGAATATCTTCAATACTGTTCAGTGTTCCTGGTACACGTACCGTCATTTGCTGACCGTTATTTTCAATAAAACCAGCACCACGGTTTTCATTATTTTCAGTTAAAGCTGCTTGTAGATCACGCACAGGAATCTGTAACTGTTGTAAACGATTCAGATCAGGTCTGACCACATAGGTTTTATTAAAACCACCTATAGAATTGACCTCAGCCACGCCTGCAACACGTTGTAACTGTGGGCGTACAATCCAATCTTGGATTTCACGTAAGTCCATCGCAGTATAGGATGTACCATCGGCTTTTTTTGCATTCGGCTCAGCTTTAATAATCCATTGATAGATCTCACCTAGGCCTGTCGAAACAGGTGACATGGTCGGTGTAATGCTATTCGGTAATTCAGCCTGCGCTTCCTGTAAGCGCTGATTGATCTGCTGTCTAGCCCAATAGATATCTGTACCATCTTTAAAAATAATGGTCACTTGTGATAAGCCATAGCGAGAGATGGAACGGGTTTGCTCTAACTTTGGCAACCCAGCCATCGAGTTTTCGATGGGATAGGTAATCCGTTGTTCAATTTCTAAAGCAGTAAAACCTGGTGCTTGCGTATTAATCTGTACTTGAGTATTGGTAATGTCAGGTACAGCATCTATGGGGAGCTTTTGATAGCTATAAATACCCACAGCAATCCAAGTGATGGCAAACAGCATCACCCAAATTGTATTTTGAATAGAAAATTGAATCAGTCGATCAAATATACCTTCAGGCTTCGGTAATGTCGCATCTAACTCAGAACTGGTATCTGAGTTTAAATGGACGTTTGAGTTTGAATGCGCATTTGATTCAGAATTTGGAGAATCATTAGTGCTCATGACTGGCTTCTCCTTTTTCTAATTCAGACTTCAACAGAAAACTGCCCTGTGCAGCATATTGCTGTCCTTGGACTAGACCCGACTGAATTTCAATCCATTGCCCATCACTAGAGCTTTGCCCGAGAATCACAGCCTGCGCTTTAAATTCAATTTTCTGATCATGTTCAGATGCAACGAAAACCACATCCTTCCCTTCAACCTTTTGTATCGCACTTTTTAAAACACGAAGTGCTTGAGTTGAACCCGCTTGTTGAAGTTGAACATTGACCATGAGGTTTGGACGCAACTCAGCCGCATTTGATAAAACTTTGGCACGGACTTGAAGACGACCTGTTTGTGCATCAGCTTCACTATTTAGACTTTGCACTTGCGCTGTAAAAATATTGCCTGTTTGTAAGGATTTAAATTCAATCTTCTGATTTGGTGAAAGTGCTGTAAACTCTGCATTTGGCGCAATAAACTCAAGCCATAACTGATCCAATTGGTCGATTATAAAAAGTTGATCGGCAAGTTGGACATTCTCACCCACCACCAAATCTTTTTTGCTAATCACCCCTGAAATCGGTGCAGTTAACACATAGCGACCATTTGAGCTAGATGCAGCACCAAAAGCAGATAAGCGCGACTTTGCTGCCTGTAATTGAATCTGTGCTTGCTTATATGCATTATAAGCACGTTGATAATCCTGCTTAGCTGAAATACCTTGCGACCACAATTGGCGCTCACGCTCATAATCCTGTCGAGCGAGCTGTAAATTGGTTTGGACAATGTGTAAATTGGCTTGTTGATCAACTAAATCAGGGACCAGTAACGTAGCTAAAGCTTGCCCCTTTTTCACATGCTGACCTAGCTCTACATTCACCGACTCTACATGACCACTAAAAGCAGGTGACACATGCGCTTGACGATCGGTATTGACCATAATTTTGGCAGGATAAGAAGCAGATTTAGTCACCACGCCCATTTCAGCTTTTGCTAACTGAACACCTTGCTCTGTGATTTGCTGAGCAGTCAGGATAATGGTTTCAGCATGTTGTTCTTCAGCTTCAACATGATCTGCTTTATTTCCTTCTTTTCCACCTTCTTTTCCACCTGCTTTTTCACTTTCTTCATGCGCATGCTCTGCGGTTTCCGCATGTCCATCCGCATCAGCTTTGACAGGTTGGTCTTTACCTGAAATAAACAAGCCTATCGCCAGTAAAGCTGTAATAATTAATACGATCATGATCAATAGCTTTTGAGAAACTTTACCAGTTTGGATATTCAGTTTTGAGTGTAAATTTCGCATATTAATTCCCCCCACCAATGACTGGTAAAGCCTGTGTCTCTTGCCATAAACTTTGATTGATCTGTGCAACTGCATCCTTCGCCATCACCTGACTTGGCTCGATGCCCAAACTTAAACTCTCTGCTTCAATGGCACGTTGCCAAGCGTCTTTTAACAGTTGCACCTTGCGCAGACGTACATCCTGTAACTGCAAAGTTGCTTGCTGTACATCAGTCACTGCAAATTTGCCTGCACTAAACCCCTGCAAAGTTTTATGTTGTACCTGACTTGCAAGCGGAAGTTGAGTTTGCTCAAGCGTCTTAAACTGCACCTCCAAACCCTGCAATTCAGTTAATAATGCACCTATTTGTAGCGCATTTTGCTTGATATAAAACGACTGCTGTTTAGCCAATAAATCCTGTTTGGCTTGCGCAATCTCCACACCATATTGCTGACGATTAAAAATATTTAACGGAATCGAGACACCTAGGACGAATGTATTTTCTGTCGATGTTTCAGGGGATTGGGTTCGATTCATCCCTACATTGAGTGTTGGATTCGGACGTGCAGAGATCTTGAGTTGGTCAATTGTGGCCTGAGTTTCTAACACTTGTAACTGACGTGATTTTTCAAACAGATTTTCAGCAAGATACTGTTGTACCTGTTGATGGGTCGATGAAGGCCATAAAGACTGTGGAGTTAAACCGATCGCAAAAGATTTATCGGCCTCTCCCCACAGATTGGACAATTGCTGTGTCAGCACTTGTACTTGCAAATCGGCTTGATGATACAAGCGACCATTTTCAGCATGACTTAAACGAGCACGATCCACATCAACCTGCGCAATACTGCCGGCCTGATAACGCTTTTGAATTGCATTCAGGTTTTCTTGGCTTACGTTTAACTGTTCTTGAACGATATTTCGTTCAAGTTCAAAAATAGCCAACTGCGACCATAGATATTTCACAGCCAATGCAAGCTGTGCTTGATAAATTTTTTGTTTCAACTGCGTTTGATCTTTCGAAATTTGTGCCAACTTTTGGGTTGCCTTTCGCTCACCAAACACATCTAAGCGCTGTGAAATACCAATCGAAAACTCTTTTTCCTTATCCGAATCAAAGCCCGATTGCTCTATGGACAACTCAGGATTTATCCACAGTTTTGATTGTTTTATATTCGCAGATGCGATTTGCTGTTGAGTTTTCCACACGTCTTGTGATTGCTGATACTGCTCAACGCGTTGAATAGCTTGGGTTAATGTCAGCGTGTTTTGCACAGTATTTGCATAGATTGAGGATGAAAATACCCCCAACCACAATCCACCGATCACAGATAATTTAAGCACAGCACCACGTCTGACTTTGAAACGACATAAATTTTTAGACATCTGAATGCCCCACTAACTAAATGAAATAATGAGTGGTGAGCAATGTTTTTGGCTACCCCACCTTATAGCGGGGCAGATATAGGCGGGGGATTTTGCAGAAATAAATGCGGGGACTGGTATAAATTTTCCCAGTCAATAAAAGCAGAACCCAAATAAGCCATCGATTTGGGTTGATCTGTCTGTTGTTGTATATCTGCTAGAATAAAATGAGCAAATGAAGGCAAATGATCACGATGATCATCCTGAAAATTATTCAAAAAGTCGCTACTAAGTTGACTATCTGTATATACAGCAGTCTTTTGATGACTGGCATCACTTTCACCATGTAATGCAACATGATGCCCAAAGTGTGACTGGGCATTTTGGATATGGGTGATTTTCAGGTTTTCATGTCCACAAAAAGCCGCCGCCACATTCCAAAGACTTTGGAACATGAATAAACTCAATATGACTGTAATAAAAATTCCTGAACGCTTCACACGTTTGGCTCAAATTTTGAATCAACGCCAATATAACAAATAAACACATGTAATAAAATTACATCACCCATTCGGCCAAGATAAAGATGTGATAAATCCCATAAATATTCACGACAACTCTACATATAATAAAAAGCATACAATTCGCAATTGACAAATTACATTTAGTTATTTGCAAAGTCAGGAAAACACGCTAAATTAAGTATATCTAATCATTTTAGTGATTAGCTGTCTCTTTTACTTTGTTAATGGATTAGCAAGGAGGTTGTATATGTTAGTGCATATTTTGAACCGTTTTTTAGGAGATTCGACATCTCGCTACGCATTTGAAAAAAATGTTTCGGAAGCATCTTTAGAAAAATCTCAAGCACACGATTTTGAAAGCAAAAACTCGTTTCAAGAAACGCCATCAGACTCGGTGGATAATCGTAATGCAATGTGGTGTTATCTAAGAGCGGCTTTACGAGGAGATCAAGAAGCGCAATATAAAATGGGTTTAAGTTATTTAAATGGACAACTTGGTTTAGATCGTAGTTATAGCCATGCTGAAAAATGGCTTGAACAAGCAGCCCACCAAGGTCATAGCCATGCAAAGGAAGAGCTCAAAAAAGCGTATGACGAACTCGCTTTCTCATAAATTACGAAAGAAATATTACATTATTTGTCTATAAACAGAGTTAAATCTAACTCTGTTTATTTGCAATATCTAGACATATTTTATTGAATTTATTTGATTATTTTTCAACCCATTTCGCCATATTTAGGCTTTGAATCTCGCAAGATATATGGTAAAAATCATCTAATAAATGGGAAGCTAATAGAGCAATTACTCTAAAAATATTTTGTAAATTCATAAACTTAAGTCTAGTATTTTTATTTTTTTGTATATTATTGCGCCCAATAAATCTGATCACCTTTTATACAAAGCCATGATCGCCCCTGGAACAACAAATACAGCCCATATATTCATTTAAAGTCAATTAGGGAAACAGCTATGAATCAAAAATTAGAGCAACTTTTTCAATCAAAAGTTCAAGGTAAAATTGCACTAATTACAGGTGCATCAAGTGGTATTGGTTTAACGGTTGCAAAAAAACTCGCTGCTGCTGGTGCACATGTACTTCTCGTTTCCCGTACAGAAGAAACCTTAAAAGAAGTTCAAGCTGATATTATTGCTGCAGGTGGTCAAGCTGATATTTTCCCTTGTGATTTGAATGATATGAATGCGATTGATGAAGTCTCTAAAAAGATCATCGCATCTGTTGATCATATCGATATTTTAATCAATAACGCTGGTCGCTCAATTCGCCGCGCTGTGCATGAGTCTGTAGACCGTTTCCATGACTTTGAACGTACAATGCAGTTGAATTATTTCGGTGCTGTCCGTTTGGTTTTAAATGTTTTACCACAAATGATGGTTCGTAAAGACGGCCAAATCATCAATATCAGTTCAATCGGTGTTTTGGCAAATGCAACTCGTTTCTCGGCTTATGTTGCATCAAAAGCGGCATTAGATGCATTTAGTCGTTGCTTATCTGCGGAAGTACATTCACATAAAATTTCAATTACGTCAGTTTATATGCCTTTAGTCCGCACGCCGATGATTGCACCAACCAAAATTTATAAATACGTACCGACACTTTCACCAGAACAAGCAGCTGACTTAGTCGCTTATGCAATTGTGAAACGTCCGAAGAAAGTTGCAACAAATCTTGGCCGTTTAGCATCAATCACTTATTCAATTGCACCTGAAATCAATAATAAATTGATGTCAATTGGTTTTAACTTATTCCCAAGCTCTACAGCATCTGTAGGTGAACCTCAAAAGTTGAATCTAGTTCAACGTGCTTATGCACGCTTGTTCCCGGGTGAGCATTGGTAAGTTTTTAATTCATCAATGCGTTAAATCAAGTTGGAAAGTTTATTTTTAAGTAGGCTTTCCAACCATTTTATAAAATACTGAAAATAAGCTGGACGATATTTGCGCTCTAAAAATAAAAAATTAATTTCCAATTTTAAACATTTCTCTTCTTCCAAAACTCTGATTAACTCTTGCTCTTGTATCAATGGTATTGCATCAAAATCAGGTATTTGAAATATTCCTAGACCTTGTAAACCTGCTTTTAAATAGCTTTCAGTATCCTCAACCACTAACTGATAAGGCAATTCGATCTGCCGATCTTGAAACACCAATTCACTCAACCCAAAATATGTATTTTCCACCTGATATCCGACAATAAAATGATTGTGTAACTGATCAATATGAATCGAATGAGGATTGTTACTCAAATATTTTTTGGAAACGACAGTATATAAATCAGCTTTGGCAATCGGCCGTACAATGAAATGATTTTCCATGACATTGCCCACTCTAACAACACAATCCAAACGTTCCTCAAGTAAATTTGAGAAATCATCACTGCTATGAATGAGCACTTTTACTTTTGGATATTGTTGATAAAATTCACTGAGATGTGGAATCAAATACTGCGTTGCCATTCTTATCGGTAAGCCAATTCTGATTTGTCCAACATGTTCGCGATTCTGTAGCTTAAATTGATTTAATTTTTCAGATTGAAAGATTAACTGTCTAACTTCTTGATAGAATAAAACACCATCATTGGTTAAATTCACTTTCCTCGTCGTTCTATTCAATAACAAAACTTCATATTCTTTTTCAAGTGACTGCACCGCATAGGTAATACTTGACCGAGGAAGATCCAACTGATTTGCGACTTTGGCAAATGATTGCTTCTCTGCGACCAAACAAAATATTTTAAAGCGTTCAATTTTATCCATAGTTATTATTCAATTTATTCGAACAGTCTATTCAATTTTACGTACTATTTAGCATAAAAAATAGCGCATACAATCAATTTTCTTAGCGATTAATTGGAAAATAAAAAATGACTCAACATGCTTTAAACGGTAAAACAGCAATTATTACAGGCGGTGCAAAAAACTTAGGTGGACTGATTGCCCGTAAATTTGCAGAACATGGCGCAAACTTGGTGATTCATTATAATAGTGCTGCAACATTAGAAGACGCTGAAAAAACACTTGCTGATGTTCAAAGCCTAGGCGCCAAAGCTGTCCTTGTACAAGCGAATTTATCTGATATTCAGCAAATTGAAAACTTATTTATTAAAGCAAAAGAAGCATTTGGTGGTGTAGATATTGCCATTAATACTGTAGGTCGTGTATTAAAAAAACCTTTTGTCGATACAACTGAACAAGAGTTTGACGAAATGAATGACGTCAATAATAAAATTGCTTACTTCTTTATCCAAGCTGCAGGTAAGCATTTAAATAATAACGGTAAAATCTGTTCAATCGTCACCAGCCTTTTGGCCGCGTATACTGGTTTATATTCAACTTATGAAGGCTTAAAAGCACCTGTTGAGCACTATACTCGTGCTGCATCTAAAGAATTTGGTGAGCGTGGTATTTCAGTGACCGCTGTCGCACCCGGCCCAATGGATACACCGTTCTTCTATGGTCAGGAAGCACCTGAAGCCGTGGCTTACCATAAATCTGCTGCGGCACTCGGCGGTTTAACCAAGATTGAAGATATTGAACCTTTAGTACGCTTTTTAGTGACTGAGGGTTGGTGGATTACAGGTCAAACGATTTTCGCCAATGGCGGTTATACCACACGCTAATCCCCTTCCTTTCAATTTCATCATATGCGGTTCTATCAACAGATGTGTGAATAGAACCGCTGGAATTAAATATGCGCACGCTGATTATTATTGCGATAGGTCTTTGTATTGATTTAGCTTTAATGGGTTTTATTCCTAAAAAATTCCAAATCATTGTAGGGATCATTTTTAGTCTTATTTGGGCAGCTGTGGTATTTTGGAATTTACGTCTTGGACTATCACATGGTTATAGCTTGGCAGAAGAAGCGCCAATTCAGCTTTTAATCCTTATCCTTCCTCTTGCGGTGTATTGGGGATATTTTTTGTTTAAGAACTGAGTTTTCTGAAAACTTAATCCTCTCCATAGAAAAGACACCCACTTATTTAAATGGGTGTTATGTTAAATTATAAATGAATATTCTTATCTACCCAAACTGTTGTATTTCTAATATTTTTATCTAAATCAGTGACTGGAATTTGCCATTTTTGATTGAAAACTAAAAATGGTTCTATGTTTAATTTCTCTGTTCTTAAAAAATTTAAAGATTCAGGGGACATTTCTAATCTTGTCGCTAAGTATTTACACTTCAAAATTAATTTTAAAAACAATAAAGATATAAATTGTGTAGGCGCTTTCACATTCAATGCTTCAGCCATGCTGATGATCATTTGCTGTAAAGACATCTGTGCTGGATTAGCGATTAGGATTTCTTGATTAATCGTATGTGGATCTTGTGCTGCATGTATAATTGAATCCACTAACATATTTAAAGAAACCACTGGTAAATAATGTTGCGGTGTTGCAGGAATTGCTGCCATTTTACCGTGTTTGATTTTAGAAATTAAATCCGTAATAGGCTGATTTTCTGTAATTTCACCAGAAGCCTCTTCGCCAATTACAGTGGCAGGGTGAATCACTGTCCAATTGATATTTAGTCGCTCCGCAGTTTTGATCCATGTAAAGTGACCTTCTATTTTTGAAGCTTCATAAGCCCCTAAGCGCTTATAAACTTTATCCCAATTCGTTTGATCTATTTGCGCTAAGTTCACACCAACAGCTTGTAAATGCTGAGTTAACGTTAGCATATAACCCGACAGATGAAATGCTCGTTTTAATTGACAATGCAAATGTACACAGTTTAATACGTTCACCAACCCTTCAACATTTACCGCTCGAGCTTGCTGCATGGATAAATTCCATGCAAATAAAGCGCTCATGTTAAAAAGATAATCGACATTTTTAAGCGCTTGCCAATCCTCATCGGATAGCCCCAAATGGGCAGATGTTACATCACCCTGTATACATTTTAATGATTGGGTATCAATATTCTTTCGCTCTAACCAATTTTGTAATGATTCCGCTTGCTCTACTACATTCCGACACATTGCAAATACCTGAAAGTTATCTTGCAATAAACGTGCAATCAGAAAACGACCTGTAAATCCTGTTGCGCCGATAACCAAAGCGACCTTGTTTGTTGTTTGATGATCTTGCATGAAGTTATACCCTTTTGAATTCTTCATACATAAGCTAAACTGTGGAGTATGCTCTATGGTCAAGCCCCAATAATCAAACATTTTGAATAAAAAGAGCACTGGAGAATTTGATGCTGATTGGTGAGTTATCAAAATATTTGGATTTGAGCCGTGATACGATTCGTTTTTATGAAAAACTTGATCTTATTCAACCCTTAATTCGAAATAATGGCTATAAAGATTATTCTGAACAAAATATTCAACAATTAAGGCTCATCCAAACAGCAAAAAGTTTAGGATTTACTTTAACTGAAGTGAAACAAATTACAGATCTTATGAGTGTTAATGAGATTCCCGCTGAGCAATTCCATGAGATTTTAGAAGACAAACTGAATGTTGTAAGAAACAAGATTTTGCAACTACAAAACATTCAATCTTTACTAGAAAACTTAATCACGCAAGAACCCTGCCCTTTTCAGAAGGATTGCGACGTTTCAAACATTCATAAACAATAAAAAACCGCCTTTCGGCGGTCTTTTACTGAATAACTCTAGAAATCAAAAGTTACTTCGAACCTTTAATCCCTGCTTGCAATAATAATGCACCTAAACCACCAATTTTGTTTTCTTGTGGCTTCTTGTCATGGCGAGGCGCTTTGTCTTTATTGTCATGATTTTTATCATGGTTTGGACGAGCACCCTGTGGACGTTTACTTTGTGGCTTACGCTCACCACGTTGTTCATTATTGAACTCACGTTTTTGGCGAGGTGCTTTAGCAGGTGCTTCTGAACCTTCTGGACGCATAGACAGGTTCACGCGATTACGTTCAGCATCTACAGTTAAAACGCGTACTTGAACGATTTGACCTGGTTTTACCACTTTATGTGGGTCAGAAACAAATTCATTGGCAAGTTCAGAAATATGGATTAAACCATCTTGATGCACACCAACATCAACAAAAGCACCGAAGTTGGTCACATTGGTGATCACACCTTCCAATTGTAAACCTTCTGTCAGTTGACCTACTTCTGTAATGTCTTCACGGAATTTCGCTGTACGGAACTCTGGACGAGGGTCACGACCTGGTTTCTCAAGTTCACTTAATACATCTTGAATGGTTGGTAGACCAAACTGATCATCAACAAAACTTTCCGCTTGTACCTGACGAATGATTTCAGTATTACCAATAATATCTTTTACTGTGGTTGCTTTTGCTTCAACAATTTTATTCACCAAACCATAAGATTCAGGGTGAACAGCAGATGCATCCAAAGGCTCAGAACCCGCTTGAATACGAAGGAAGCCAGCCGCTTGTTCAAATGTACGCTCGCCTAAACGTGGTACATTTTTGAGTGCTTGACGATTATCAAAACGACCGTGTTCTTTACGATAATCAACAATTTGTTGCGCAATAGACTTATTTAAACCTGCAATATAAGACAGGATTGCAGGTGATGCCGTATTCACATCGACACCCACAGAGTTCACACAGTCTTCAACCACAGCTTCAAGTGTTTTAGCCAAACCAGTTTGATTCACATCATGTTGATATTGACCTACACCAATCGACTTAGGATCAATTTTTACCAGTTCCGCTAAAGGATCTTGTAAACGGCGAGCAATAGACACTGCTCCACGAATAGAGACATCAAGATCAGGCAATTCAGCAGATGCCAATTCAGATGCTGAATAAACAGATGCACCAGCTTCAGATACTGAAACACGTGTTAATTTCAGATCACTATTTGTCGTCATCATTTCTGCAACAACAGCTTCTGTTTCACGACTTGCAGTACCGTTGCCGATCGCAATCAAATCAACATTATATTCACGACATAAGCGAGCAAGTTCAGCAATAGAACCTTCTTTATCTTCTTTTGGTGCAAATGGATAGATTGTGCTATGTGTAACCACATCACCCGATTCATTCACAACAGCCAATTTCACACCCGTACGAATACCTGGGTCGACACCCAATGTACAACGTGAACCAGCAGGCGCAGAAAGTAATAAGTGACGAAGGTTTTCAGCAAAGACATCCATTGCTTCAGCTTCAGCAGCAAGACGTTTTTCTGTGAGTAATGAATGTTCAATCGTCGGACGAACTTTACCTAACCAGAACAATTTTGCAGTTTGTTTTAAGAAATCTTGACGCGTTTGTGGTTGAGCCGTTTCAAGATTGTATTCTGTTTCAACACGAGCTAAAGGTGCATCATCTTGACCATCAACCTTCAGACCCAACACATTTTCTTGGCGGCCACGTAACATTGCCAATAAGCGGTGTGAAGGTACTTTATTGAGATTTTCAGAGAAATCAAAGTAGTCACGGAATTTCTTACCGACTTCCTTTTTCTCATCAGAAGCCACTAAACTTTTTAATACCGCTGTTTTGGCGAATGTTGTTTTCAGTTCCGCAGTTAAGCCAATATTTTGAGCCCACTCATCAATGATGATGTGTTGAATTGCATCTAACTGACTTTCAACATCTGCATAATCTTCGTGGCTGAAACCAGCTAAAGCTTCTGTTGGATCAATATTTTCATTGAGAATTTTTTCTGCAATTGGGCCTAAGCCAGCCTCTTTTGCTTTAAATGATTTACTGGTGCGTTTCGGGCGGTATGGTGCATAAAGTTCTTCTAATGCATTTTTTGTTTCCGCAGCGTTCACTCGCGCAAGTAAGTCATCCGATAACTTGTTTTGTTCTTTTAAAGATTCAATTACTTTTTCACGACGCTCAAACAAATCACGTAAATAAACAAGGCGTGTATCAAGTTGGCGTAATTGTGTATCGTCTAAGCCTTGCGTTACTTCTTTACGGTAACGTGCAATAAATGGAACACTAGAACCTTCATCAATCAGTTTAATGGCAGCTTCTACTTGGTTTGGACGTACGGCAAGCTCACTTGCCAACTGCTGAACTAAGTCAGTCATCGTGTTTAATTCCACAAGGATAAGGACTAAAAGTTAGTGATTATAAAGACCGAGACCATAAAATCCACAATTGTTTTACAAATTAGCAGTGAAAAAAATGATTAAAGATCATTTTTGTTAACTTTTTATCATGTAAAAGGCGATTTTATTGATATTTGAATGCAACATTGCTTTGTAAAATAGTTTTTCCAAGATGTCTTTTTACCTTTTTATTTAACTAAAAATAAAAAGTAATATTGCTTTTTTTAATCTAAACTTATTGTGTATCCCTGTTTGGATTACTTCAATTAGGACATGATTCAAAATTATTCCAAAACAGCTCATTTATAGTGACTGGTATTGCCAATGATAAAAATGATGAATATATATGCTTAAACAAAAACTTATTGTCAAAATACATCAATTTTTCATTTGCAAATGTTATATCTTTTTATTTATAAACATAGAAGCAGCTCGATAATTTCAACATGTTGTTTTTTGGTTTCAAAACAGGCTTAAAATTGTAATTTTGAGCAATTTGATACATAGTCTTAACAAGAACTTAGGCATTATACTGAGATTAACGATCGATATAATTTACAATATTAAGGGAGTGCATCATGAGTTTGGTTGTACCTGCTGAAAATACAGATGTTGTACAAAACGAAACTGACCGTGTCGAACGCATTTTAGTTGTCGATGATGATGTGCGTTTGCGTACCCTTTTACAGCGGTTCTTGGAAGATAAAGGTTTTGTGGTAAAAACTGCACACGATGCAACACAGATGGATCGTTTACTGCAACGTGAACTGTTTTCATTGATTGTTTTAGATTTCATGCTTCCTGTAGAAGATGGTTTAAGCATTTGCCGTCGTTTGCGCCAATCAAATATTGATACACCGATCATCATGCTCACAGCACGTGGTAGCGATTCTGACCGTATTGCAGGTCTTGAAGCAGGTGCAGATGATTACTTACCAAAACCATTTAATCCGAATGAGTTATTGGCACGTATTCGTGCAATCTTGCGTCGTCAAGTCCGTGAAGTTCCAGGTGCGCCGAGTCAAAACGTAGAAGTTGTTTCATTTGGCCCATGGTCACTGGATCTTTCAACACGGACATTAACTCGTGAAGGTCAAGTTGTTACGCTCACGACTGGTGAATTTGCTGTCCTGAAGGCATTGGTACAGCATCCTCGCGAGCCATTAACCCGTGATAAGTTAATGAATCTTGCGCGTGGTCGTGAATGGGGTGCAATGGAACGTTCAATTGATGTTCAAGTCTCTCGTTTACGTCGTTTGATTGAAGAAAACCCTGCCCGTGCTCGCTATATCCAAACTGTTTGGGGCGTAGGTTATGTCTTCGTTCCAGATGGCGCTGAATAATATTTGAGTTAAAATAAGCCTATCTCGATAGGCTTATTTTATTTTGCATATCCAATATCAACAGCAAAACATGATTTAGATAAAGTATTTTGCTATTTTTAATCCTATCATCTTAAATTTTATAATATTAATATTTGATTCACACTTGAAAATATCTGGATGTATCAGTGAAATTAGACCCTATAGATCCGCAAGCATTTACAGATTTTGAGACCTACCAAGAAAGAAAACGTACACCTTGGGAACGCTTCTTAGACAAAATCAAACCACGTTCCGCAGCCATGCGTACTACTGTGTTGGTTTTATTTGTGGTTTTTTTTAGTCTCTTCATGTCACTGTGGTTCTTTTGGAAAACACTCTACTTACCTGAAATTCAACAACATGCAAGATTTTTAGCTGTTGAATTGGAAATGATTAATAATCCCCGTTTGCAGATTTATCATGATGAAGTGCAACTCGATATTGATCAATGGTTAAAACAAAGAGTTGGGGTTGAATATGTCACTGATCCTAAAGAATATCCAAATGTTAAAGATAAAATAATTGCAGACTTTTTCACGAACCGTATTGAGCGTCAACTTGCTAAAGAGTTGAATATGAAAAATGTCACGGTCTACTTTCAGTTTAAACCAAGTCCAAGAATCTGGGTACAAACCCCTGAAATGAATGGTAATTGGGTTCGTGAACCATTGAAGACCTATGCCAATTACAGCCCTGAACTTATTTTAGGCTGGTTATTGGGTATTCCCCTGATCGCAGCGGCAATTATTTTAACCTTGGTTCGACAGCTTAACCGTCCATTACGCCGTCTACAAAATGCTGCCAATAATTATAGTAAAACAGGGAAAGCACCCTACTTAGAAACCAACCACGGCCCACAAGAGATTCGTGAAGTAAATCAAGCCTTTAATCATATGATTTACACCCTAGAACAGACTGAACGAGATCGCCAGATCATGCTCGCAGGGATCTCACATGATTTACGTACACCACTCACCCGAATCCGTTTAAGCGCCGAAATGATGTCGGATGATGACTTTCTGAAAGAAGGTATGATTTACGATGTGGATGATATGGATGCAATCCTAAGTCAATTTATTTCCTATATGCGAGATGGTTCAGATGAGGAGCTTCAAGACACCAATATCAATATTTTATTACAAGAATTAGTGATTCAATTCAAGCCTTTGGATATTCGTTTTACTCCGAATGAATTACCGATGATGACTGCACGTTCGTTATCCTTGAAACGACTGATTGGAAACTTGATTAATAACGCAAAACGCTATGGTGCTGAGCCGATTGAACTCAGTGCTTATGTTGAAGACGAACATATCAAAATCTGCGTCGCTGATCATGGTGAAGGTATTCCTGAAGACCAAATTGAAGACCTGATGCAACCTTTTGTTCGTGGAAATTCAGCAAGAACCGTACAAGGTAGTGGTTTAGGCTTGGCCATTGTAAAACGTATTGTCGATATTCATCAGGGTGAATTGTCAATTTCTAACCGAGCGACGGGTGGCTTACAAGCCATTATTTCATTACCGATTGCAATAAAAACTGAAGAAGAAGTACCTTTAAGCAATCCAATTCAAAAAATTAAGCAAACTTTGAGTGATCGTTTTTAATGATCGGTTATTTAAGCAACATTCGGTTGTGTTGATTTAACGCACAGCCGACATTATTTTATTAATAAATAACAACTTGAAAATCATCATTATTTTTTATACCCACATTTTTTGAAAAAATTAGACCTTAGCATTAGAGGCATGCACAATTTAGTTTTAGGGCGGTACAATCCGTCTAGTTTTGAACAAGAATTGAGCGTAAACCATGTCTTTAGATCGTATCCGTTTAGCATCTCTCCATGACAAAGTCATGAGCGCAGAACAAGCTGCAACTTTTATCCAAGATGGTATGACGGTAGGTATGAGTGGTTTTACTCGTGCTGGTGAAGCGAAAGCTGTGCCGTTAGCATTGGTAAAACAAGCCAAAGTGAATCCTTTAAAAATCACGTTAATCACAGGTGCAAGTCTGGGTAACGATCTAGACAAACAATTGACTGAAGCAGGTGTACTTGCACGTCGTTTACCATTCCAAGTGGATAACACGCTTCGTAAAGCAATCAACACTGGTGATGTAATGTTCATCGATCAGCATTTGTCTGAAACCGTTGAACAAATGCGTAATCTTCAATTGAAAAAGCCTGATGTTGCTGTAATTGAAGCGATTGCGATTACTGAAGATGGTGGCATTATTCCAACAACTTCTGTCGGTAACTCTGCAAGCTTTGCAATTTTTGCTGAGAAAGTCATTGTTGAAATCAATACCAACTTAAACCCTGCGTTTGAAGGCTTACACGATATTTATATCCCAACGTATCGCCCGACTCGTCAACCGATTCCATTGACTCAAGTTGACGAACGTATTGGTACATCTGCAATCAACATTGATCCTGCAAAAATCGTGGGTATCGTATTTAACAGCGAATTCCATGATTCGCCATCGACTGTGACTTTACCAGATGATGAAACTCAAGGGATTGCCAACCATTTAATTGCTTTCTTTGAAAAAGAAGTGGCTGAAAAACGCTTACCTGCAAACTTAGGTCCATTACAAGCAGGGATTGGTTCAATTGCCAATGCAGTATTGACTGGTCTTAAAGATTCTAACTTTGAAGATCTTGTGATGTATTCGGAAGTTCTTCAAGACTGTACGTTCGAATTGATTGATGCAGGTAAAATGAAGTTTGCTTCAGGTTCTTCAATTACGCTTTCTGCTAAATACGGCGAAAAAGTGTTTAATAACCTTGAACAATACAAAGATAAATTGGTTCTTCGTCCGCAAGAAATCTCAAACCATCCTGAATTGGTTCGTCGTTTAGGTATCATCGGTATTAACACTGCACTAGAGTTTGATATTTACGGTAACGTAAACTCGACCCATGTCTGTGGTACTAAAATGATGAATGGTATTGGTGGTTCAGGTGACTTTGCACGAAATGCACACTTGGCAATTTTTGTAACCAAATCAATTGCGAAAGGTGGTGACATTTCATCAGTTGTACCGTTTGCTTCTCATATTGACCATTCTGAGCATGATGTTGATATTCTTGTGACTGAACAAGGTCTTGCTGATTTACGTGGTTTAGCACCTCGTGAACGTGCACGTGCAATCATCGATAACTGTGCTCATCCAATGTATCGTGATGCATTGAATGACTACTTTGATCGTGCATGTGAAAAAGGTGGCCATACGCCTCATATTCTTCGTGAAGCACTTGCATGGCACTCAAACTTTGAAGAGTCAGGTCATATGCTTGCACCTCAAGATCAAGTTAAAAAATCTGCATAAGATTTTGAATTTGATATAAAAAACGCCCAATTGGGCGTTTTTTATTTGTAGACAGACTAGATTCCTACGCTCTCTTTTTTCTGAATAAAGGCCACACTGGCCTGATCCTGACGAATCATATCCGCAGCTTTCTCAGCAATCATGATTGCAGGAGCATTGGTATTGCCATTGACGACTTTTGGCATAATTGAAGCATCCACCACACGCAAATTTTGAATGCCGTAAACCCGTAGACGAGCATCGACTACAGCCATATCGTCATTCCCCATTTTACAACTCCCAACAGGGTGATACACCGTGTCTGATCGATCTCTAAGAATTTCACGGATTTCTTCATCCGTTTGCACATTTGCTGTAAATAAATCTTCTTTCATCATACTTTTAAAGACAGTTGATTCCATCAGTTGCTTTGTCTTCTTAAAACCTTTGACCATTTCTTCCAAATCAGATTCATCACCATAAAAATCAGGATCAATCAATAATGGATCATCGATACTCGGCCCACTGATTTTAATTGAGCCACGGCTTTTCGGATTAAGTAAACACACATGACAGGAAATACCATGTCCAACATGCATGGTCCGTGCATGATTATCGACCAGTGCCACAACAAAATGTAACTGCAAGTTCGGTAAGCGCTGTTCTGCTGAACTTTTCAGAAAACCGCCACATTCTGCAAAATTAGTGGTGATCAAACCACGACGTTCTTTGCGATAGCGCTGAATTTGCTTAATGAGATCAATCGAACCCGGTATAGACAATCCAAAAGTCCCTTGGATATCACGAACTTTATATCCAAAAATAAAATCAGGATGATCATGAAAATTTTGCCCGACTCCGGGTAAATGCTTTTTCACGGCAATGCCATGTTTCATCAATTCTTGCTGATCACCCACACCTGAAAGCATTAGAATTTGTGGTGACTGCATTGCTCCTGCACTCAGCAGCACTTCACGACGAGCATATATTTGTTTCAGTTGTCCATGTTGTTTGTATTCCACACCAACAGCAACGCCATTTTCAATCAAAATTCGCTGTGTCTGCGCAAAGGTTTCAACGGTTAAGTTGTTCCGATCACGATGTGGGAACAAGTAAGCCCGTGCCGAACTGCAACGCTCACCGTTGATATGGGTAACTTGATAAACCCCGAGTCCTTCTTGTTCAGCACCATTAAAATCATCAAGAATGGTATAACCCTGCTCTCGAGCTGCGCTCAGGAATTTTTCCTGAAGTGGATTATCACTGTGTAAATCAGTGACAGATAATGGGCCTGCATTGCCATGATATTGGTTTGAAATTCTTTGATTATTTTCAGATTTGATAAAATAAGGCAACACATCGTCATAAGACCAACCTGCATTACCCAAAGCGGCCCAATCATCATAATCTTGTCGATGCCCACGAATATAAATCATGGCATTGATCGCAGAAGAACCACCTAGACATTTTCCACGCGGTTGGTAGCCTTTACGACCATTTAGACCTTTTTGTGGGATGGTTTCAAACGCCCAATTATTGATTTTTGTCGGAATACTGATCACAGCAGCACTCGGAACTTCAACCTTCCAGCCGTCTCCAGTCCCACCCGCTTCTAGCAAACAAACAGATACCGTTGGATCCTCAGATAAACGCCCCGCGAGTACACAACCTGAGCTTCCACCCCCAATAATAATGTAATCATATTCCTTCTTATTCACATGAAATCCTTTTTTTGTATTGTCTTTATATGTTCATTATGCATGAATTTTATGCAGAATGAATGCTTCTCTACACAGAATCACGACCTTGCTTTATGATAAATCTCACAGAAAATTAAATGAATGCAAACATATCTATTGTTTAAAAAATAAACTTATCATTTAACTTATTTTGTATTACCCTGCTATAAACATTCTTTAAAAACAAGAGATAGAATAAAAGCCATGTTTATCATCCGTCAATTTCAAGAAACAGATTTAGAAGATGTGATCGCCTTATGGGAAGTATGTGAACTTACACGCCCATGGAATAATCCTGAAATCGATATTTTTCGTAAAGTTGCACAAAAAGATGGCTTATTTTTATTGGCAGTCAAAGATGAACAGCTCATCGCAACCGTGATGGGTGGCTATGATGGCCATCGTGGTTGGGTGAACTATTTAGCGGTGCATCCGCATGCTCAACGTAATGGCGTGGCAACAGCACTGATACAGCAACTTGAGAAGCGCTTGATCGCATTGGGTTGTCCTAAACTACAACTCTTGATTCGCAAAGACAATATTGACGTACAAAGCTTTTATGAGCAATTGGGCTATGAGGAAATTGAAGTGGTCTGTTTAGGCAAGCGTCTAATTCAAGACTAGAGCACGCTTTGCTTTGCCTTTCACAAGTCAATAAAGTGGCAAAGCAATCACGGCCAGCTTGCCACAAGTGAATTACAGACCAATTTTTTTCATAAAGCTTTTTTTCTTATATTTTTTAATCTTCCCTACTCTTAAAAATATAGGAAATTCTATTGTTAACAGTGCTTGCTCTGCACTCAAAACTTCTGCTAAATCATGCAAAGGATTGATTTTATTTTGATCAATATAATGCTTTACTGCAGACCACGTAGATAAATATTTTAATAGCTGTGCAGACGACCACTGATACTGCATTTTCAGTTCAGGCATCATTATTTCATCAAAAGGAAAAGGAATGGTTTGATATTGTTCATCAATATAACGGCGTTCGGCATCCCAATAGCCTTTTAAAGTATCAAAATAAAGCTGCTGAATCTTTTGATTGATGAAATGATGTTCCACGTGAATCAAACCATAACCAATCACAGCCAAAATACCATTTGGCTTTAATGTGCGATTTACTTCTCGGTAGAAAGATTCAAAATCAAACCAATGAATGGCTTGTGCAACAGTAATTAAATCGAAACCTTGCGCAGGAAATGAAGTCTTCTCTGAAGGTTGTACTTGATAGCTTACATTTTCAAAATAAGGCGCATGTTGTAATTGCTGTTCGCTGATATCAGTTGCCACAACATGATCAAAATAAGGTGCTAAGAGTTGAGTAAATTGACCTGAACCTGCGCCACAGTCCCACACAAAATGGTGCTCAGGAACATATTTTAAAATTTCCTGAATAACATCCTGCGGATAACTGGGTCGAGCTTGTTGATAAAGCTGACTAGCTGTTGAAAATAAATCTTTCATTTTTCTTATAACAATCTATTTTTTTCATAAAGAATAATTTTACGATATTTTCATCACACAAGTATATATTTTGTAAGACAATCAGTCCAATTCGTTCAGGGGCAATCTTTGATTTATTGATCACTTTTAAATAAGCAAAAAAAAACCTCAAAAAATTGAGGTTTTTTTAAATATGGTGGCGAGACCCAGGATCGAACTGGGGACACACGGATTTTCAATCCGTTGCTCTACCTACTGAGCTATCACGCCGATGCCGTGTATTAAGCCGTATCTCAGGCTAATAGTCAATATAAATCATGAGTTTTTTATTCAACCGAATATTTTTTACGCAAAAAAAATCCCTGATGGGATCAGGGATTGAAATCTTAAACGATTTTTAAATATGGTGGCGAGACCCAGGATCGAACTGGGGACACACGGATTTTCAATCCGTTGCTCTACCTACTGAGCTATCACGCCGATGGGGCGTATTAAACAATTTAACCGCAATGTCGTCAAGTGTTGTCTACATGTTTTTGTTCGATAGTCTATTTTTACAGCAAATTAACGATATTTCGCATTTTTCCCAATCGTTAAATGTATAAAGACAGTCGAAATGACTTGTCTTTATACAATAAATTGATGTGATCAGATTTTTATTCAACAAAAATGATTACATCTTAAATTTTACCAAGATGTGCAAGGCAACGATGTATTGCACCACAACCCGGTTCAAAAATTTTCACCCCTTTCGCCTCTTCATTTTTACACACTTCTTCAACTAAACGCTCAGCCACACCTCTACCTCGATTTGCAGGATGCACTACAATATTTTCTAAAACCTTACTCTCTCCTTGACCTGTACACCACAGTGCACCAATAATCTTGGTATTAAATTCTGCGGTGTAAAGTAAGGTATACTGAGCTAAGTTTTGCTCAAGTTGTTCTATGGCATCTTTGCCATCACCAAACTCGGGACTGGTGTCATATAATCGCTCAAGCTGTTCGCGAACTTCCGCATTTTCGAGTGAAGTTTTAGCATGTATGGTAATAGGCATTGATTAACCCTCCTGAGCAATCTAATATGCTGTCACTTTCGTCACAGCGAAACATCTTTACATCAAACTTTTTTGACGTTTTTGAGGAACGTGTCATGACACAACGTATCAGTGAAGTAGTAAGAAACACTAACGAAACCAAAATTCGAGTTCGTGTGAATCTTGATGGTACTGGTCAGGGCACGCTCAATACAGGTGTTCCCTTTTTAGACCATATGATTGATCAAATCAAGCGTCATGGCTTATTTGATATTGATATTCATTGTGATGGCGACTTAGACATCGATGATCACCACACTGTAGAAGACTGTGGAATCACACTTGGGCAAGCCTTTGCACAAGCTTTGGGTGATAAAAAAGGTTTAAAACGCTACGGTCATTTCTATGCACCGCTAGATGAAGCTCTAAGCCGTGTAGTGGTTGATTTATCAGGTCGCCCAGGTTTATGGATGGATATTCCTTTTACACGTGCGCGTATTGGTACATTTGATGTCGATTTATTTTCTGAGTTTTTCCAAGGCTTTGTCAATCATGCATTGATGACTTTACACATTGACAATTTAAAGGGCAAAAATAGCCATCACCAAATTGAAAGTGTGTTTAAAGCTTTTGCACGTGCATTGCGTATGGCATGTGAAATTGATCCTCGTGCTGAAAATACTGTTGCATCTACCAAAGGAACTTTGTAATGACCCGTATTGCCCTTCTTGATTACGGCATGGGAAACCTTCACTCAGCAGCGAAGGCACTTGAGTATGTCGGCGCCTCTGTTGATGTAACCAATGATCCGAAAATCATTGCCCAAGCAGATAAAATTGTCTTCCCTGGCGTGGGTGCTATGCGTGATTGCATGCAAGGCATGCGTGAAGCAGGTATCGATGAAGTCGTGCGTCATGCTGCGTTTAATAAGCCCGTTTTAGCTATTTGTGTCGGGATGCAGGCCTTACTTGAATCTTCAGAAGAAAATGGTGGTTCAGATGCTCTAGGAATTTTTGAAGGTGTGGTGAAGCATTTTCCGAATGTGGAAGGTTTAAAAGTACCGCATATGGGTTGGAATCAGGTACATCAAGCTGATCCAAATCATCCAATGTGGAAAGACATTGACCAAGATACTCGTTTCTATTTTGTACATAGCTATTATGTAGAACCTAAAGATCACAGTCTGGTTGCTGCAACCTGTGATTATGGTTTACCGTTTTGTACAGCTATCCATAAAGAAAACTTATTCGCAACACAGTTCCATCCTGAAAAAAGTCACACCGCGGGCTTACAATTGCTTAAAAACTTTGTGGAATGGAAGATTTAAATTTTTCTAAACACAAAACTGATTGATTAAAATTAAGCCAATTTTTATTGGCTTAATTTTATTTCGAATGGCGTTTTTTTTACTAAACTTTCCTTTCGTGGTTTTTTTCTTTATGATTTGATCGAATTTAATACAAAAATTTCATAACTGATTAAATAAACCGTTAAATAGGAAAATAAAATGAGTTCTAATTTTCAAACCAATGATTCGCCTTTAAGTGCAAGTGGTCGTTTTGGACGACTGTCTTATTTAGGCTGGTCTTTTTTAAGTACTTTGGTATTTTTTATCGTTGCGATTGTGGTCGCTGTGCTCATGGCTGGAACGAATCCTGAAAGTATTTCGGCACTTTCTATCCCAGCAATGGGTATTTTTTTAGTTCTCTATATTGCATTTATCTACTTCACTTTCGTCTTTACAATTCGCCGCCTACATGACAAAAACCAAAGTGGTTGGTTATCACTGATCATGCTTGTACCTTTAATTAATTTTTTCTTTTTGGTTTATTTATGCTGTGCAAAAGGTGATGAAGGTACCAATAATTATGGTGCACCACGTGTAACTAGAGGTTGGGAAAAAGTTTTGGCTTGGATTTATATCATTACAATTCCATTAATGGGTGTATTGGCTGCGATCTCAATTCCAGCTTATCAAAGCTATATTGAACGTGCTCAGCTACAACAATTAGAATATCAACAACAAATTGAACAATCTCAGTAATGTTAAAAACTTGAATGTTTGGGTCATAGCCTTTTATTGATAAAAGGCTATATCTACTTTTCAGCTTCATCATCTCTAGTCACAAAACCACCTTCCATGGGTTGTACACTAATTTTAATCTCTGCTTTTAAATTTAAAGCACGATAACGCTGTTTAATTTCTTCCATAAGCTGTTCGATGGTGGCTTGGCTTAAATCCACCTCAGAAGCAATATAGGCTTTACTGACTAAATCTGCACGATCTTGCTTATCTTGCTGTTTAGATTCAGCATTCCAGCGTTCAGTCATCCCCACCAAACGTGCTAACTCAATCAAACTTTGCGCACTAGAGGGTGTCGAATTTTGTAACCATTTCCCCATCGTACCTTTTGAAGCCTCTAACACGCTTACAATGTCACTGGCTTTAATGTTTTTATCTTGAATGAGTTGTTTTAAACGCTTTGCACCTTCGATAAAAAGATCATCATCTTTTTCTGCCATTGTTTCATACCTCTTTTTTCATCCCACAAAACTATCACCTTTGTCCAAAGTTTGTTATAACAAAATGATTAATTTTTTAATGCTGAAAGATCGTGGATCACTCTATTCAACCCGTTCCAAGCAAAGAGCAAATTCTGACATTTCCTCGTTTTAAAAATCTTTCTCTTGAAAATATTGTGGTGATCAACTCACTCCAACAATGCAAAAGCATTGAAAATACTTTAAAAACTGCACCTTTATTAGGTTTTGATACTGAGTCGAAGCCAACATTTAGCAAAGGCGAAGTTCAAACAGGCCCTCATCTTATTCAGCTCGCAACTCGCGAAAAAGCTTACTTATTTCAAGTATCGACCGAAATTCTAGTTTTTTTAAAACCTGTATTTGAAAATAAAGACCAAATCAAAGTGGGTTTTGGTTTAAAAAACGATGCGCATTTGTTTCGAAAAAAAGACATTGAACTGAATAATATTATTGAACTGTCTAAAAGCTTTTCAAGTTTTGGACTCAACAATCCAGTCGGTATTAAAAATGCCATGGCTTTGTTATTTCAAATTAATTTTCCTAAAAGTAAATCTATCAGCACTTCAAATTGGGCACGAAAAACCCTAACCCAACAACAGATTGAATATGCTGCTGCCGATGCTTATGCACCTGTTTTAATTTTTGAGGAGCTGCTTCGTTTAGGTTTACTCTCCAAAACCATTGAAAATAATGCGCTTAAATTGGGAATTCATCCTAATAAAAGCAACAACTGACACTTAGAAATTGATCAATACTTTGCTAAGATGGGCCACAATGAATTCTCATGAGATTAGGCAAGGAGCGAAAGCATGCTGATCATTCCTGCAATTGACCTAAAAGACGGCAAATGTGTCCGTTTAAAACAAGGTCGTATGGAAGACGATACCGTATTTTCTGATGATCCTGTGGCAACCGCACAGCATTGGGTAAATGAGGGTGCTCGTCGTTTGCATCTAGTGGATTTAAATGGTGCTTTCGCAGGTACGCCGATCCATAAACCTGTGGTAGAAGCGATTGCAAAAGCGCAACCTGAGCTTCCAATTCAAATTGGTGGTGGTATTCGTTCTTTAGAAACCATTGAGCACTACCTTGAAGCGGGTGTTTCTTTTGTGATTATTGGTACAAAAGCAGTCAAAGAACCTGAATTTGTTGAAGAAGCATGTAAAAAATTCGCAGGACATATCATTGTCGGTATCGATGCGATGAATGGTTTCGTCGCAACAGATGGTTGGGCCAATGTCACTGATGTAAAAGCAACGGATTTGGCAAAACGTTTTGCCGATGCAGGTGTGTCTAGCATTGTCTATACCGATATTGCACGTGATGGCATGATGCAAGGTGTTAATGTTGAGCAAACTGTGCATCTTGCTCAATATTCAGGATTACCCGTGATTGCTTCTGGTGGCGTAACCAATCTTGATGATGTACGTAACTTGAAAGGTCAACACGGTATTTTAGGTGCGATTACAGGTCGTGCAATCTATGAAGGGACTTTAAACCTTCGCGAAGCGCAATTGTTATTGGATGAGCAAAGTTTTTAAACCCTAAACTCACCATTTCAATCAAATAAAAAAGAGAACGTCATGTTCTCTTTTTTAGTTTCTAGCGACCACTGTAATGGTATTCACTTAATCCCGTTTTGATCATGAGTGACATACCTTGATTAAACCAGTGTGCTTTCGTAATGTTGCATGTCGATCTTACGGGCTAAGAATGGTTTCATGGCAATAAACCAATGTCTAAATTCATCTGTTTTCATAAAAACATCTATATGTGTTGCCAAATCAGTCCAGTAAATTTGTAAAACATAATTCTGTGGATTTTCAATTCCACGAATCAGTTTAAACTTTTCACAACCCTGCGCATTTCTAAAAATATCGGATAATTCATAAAATTTCTTTTCAAAAGCCATCTGCTGACCATCAATGATGTGAAATAGAGCCTGTTCAATCACCATATTTTTCACCTTTTATGAACATTTATCATCTATTCAAACACAAGATCATCTCATTTACATGACACTGTTCGGACCTGCATACAAGCCACTGATTTTAATCAAAAGAGCACCCGCTATAGCGGTACAGGCTGATTATCATTCAAAGCAATAATGCCTCGAATGGCACGATATACAATCCATACCCATGAAATAAATAAGACTGCAACGCAGAATATCGTTGCACTCACGGCAACCCCTGCAAAAGCATTGGCATTATCCATGGTGAAAAATAAGAAAAGGAATGGTACAAATGCCAGCAATGTCCAAATTAAATACCACCAAAAAGTGCGTATTTGCCATCTAAAATGACTTTCAAAAATAGTGCCTCGTACCGAGTCTAATTTCACATAGTTAATCACTAAAGCCACAATGGCGAATATTCCACCCGAAAAAATCGCAACAATATAAAGAATATATAAAATTAAAGTCAGTGATTTACTGTTGTTTGGATCAACATCATTATTCATTCTCATTCCTCGAGTAATACGTTATTTGCCTTTAAGCTCTAAATACATTTAAAGGAGAAATTAGCCATAAAATCAATAAAATATTAAAGAATATAGTACAGAAATATACCTTTCTAAAAGGTTGTTTTTGTGTTTTATGTCGTAAACGTTGTTGAGCTAACCACGCTGCAGGCCACCCGCCTAAAAAGGCAAGGACATGTAAGGTATTCTCTGGTACGCGACGTTGATCAAGCTGTGCTGCTTCTTTGTCTTGAGCATAAAACCAGTAAGTCATCACATTGATAATACTGATAAAAAGTAATGCTAGACTATTCAGCAAACCAGTAGCAGTCAAAATGCCCAAAGCAATAATATAAATCACACACAAAATCTGCATGGGCTGTAATTTTGATGATGATTGTGTATCTACGCGGTTCGATGCTTTGGATAATTTCTTTGCCTGATTGGCTTTTAAATAAGTCACTTGCTTTGCTTTAAAGCGTCCGTGTCCATCCAGTTGCACCACATATTCCAGTGCGCAACCGACAAGCGGGCGTGGCCCTTTCTGTGCAAAGTCTTTGATGTGTAAAAATACACGATCTTTAGTTTCATCATTGGGCTGGATAAAGCCATAGCCTTTATCATCAAACCACTCCACCAAACGACCTTGATCACGCATTTATTTATCCCAAATTATTTTGACTTCTTTGATCTATTTTTATTGTTTATACATAGATTGCTGCATATAACAATCGCTATAAATAAAAGAAGTCATAAGCTATTAAGCCGTTACAAACTTTAATCTTTCTACCAGCATATCACGCATTTCTAAAGGATTTTTCTGCAAAATATCATCCCCTGTACGTCCTTCTGCTTGATTCATTTGAGCCACTTGCAAACGCATCATCCAAAAACGCCCAGCAGCCATCGCTAAATACAACTCCAAACAAGACTTCTCATCTTCAGTTAACGGACGGACTGATGAATATGCATTTAAAAAAGCCGTTGCTTTAGCTTCATTCAAAGTCACTTCGGGATATTCTGTGCAAAAATCATTGAGTGTAATCGCAATATCAAACAGTAATTCATCTCGATTCATTTCATAAAAATCAAGAATACCTTTGAGTGTATTGCCTTCAAATAAAGTATTGTCACGGAACAAGTCAGAGTGAATGAAACCTTTAGGGCGATTTGGATACATTGCAGTCAAGGCCTCATACAAACCTAAAAGATTGTTGAGTAATGCGGTGTCTGCAGCATTTAAAGTCGGTTTAATTTGTTTCGCAACGTTATACCAATAGGCATGATCACGTGCCACTTTGCGTTCCAATGGAAAATCTTGCAAAGCCACATGCATTTGAGCCTGCGCAATTGCAATTTGCTCAACTTGCTCAATTGTCGACGGCATAGGATGTTGTCCTAACATGCGTGGGGCAATTTGTGCAGGCTTATCTTTCAATGTGTGAATAGATTGCCCACTATATTTTAATGGTACTGGTACAGCTAAGCCCTGTTGTCCTAAATACTCTAAAACTGGAATCAATTCCGCTGCTGCTTGCATGTCCATATTTTCAAACAGTGTTAAAACAAACTGTGATCCATCTGCACAAACAATAAAATAATTGGTATTTTGAATACCTCCTTGAATTGGATTCAGCTCAATCACCTCTAATCCATAAGCTGCTGCAAAGGCTTGAACTTCCTTTAAACTCAAAGTGGTATAAACCGACATATAAAACCTGCGAAAAAACTTACATAAGTTTGATAGAATACCCTCTCTGACTCGCGAGGTGTAGCACCAACATCGCTCAGTTTCATAATCGGCTGTTATTTTTGGAAAAAATTATGCTTGCTAAACGTATTATTCCTTGCCTAGATGTAGATAATGGGCGTGTAGTCAAAGGTGTTCAGTTCCTTGATATTCGTGATGCAGGCGACCCCGTAGAAGTTGCACGCCGTTATAATGAACAAGGTGCTGATGAAATTACCTTTTTAGATATCACTGCAACCTCAGGTGAACGAGACACAACCTATCGCACTGTAGAGCGTATGGCTGAAAGTGTATTCGTTCCTTTGACTGTCGGTGGTGGGGTTCGCAAAGTTGAAGACATTCGCCTACTGTTAAATGCAGGCGCAGATAAAGTCAGCATTAACTCTGCTGCAGTCTTTAATCCTGAGTTTGTACAAGAAGCTTCACAACGTTTCGGTGCACAATGCATCGTGGTTGCAATTGATGCGAAAAAAACGGCAGAGAACAAGTGGGAAATTTTCACCCACGGTGGTCGTAAACCGACAGGGATCGATGCGATTGATTGGGCTGTCAAAATGGCAGACTTCGGTGCAGGCGAACTGTTAATTACCTCAATGGATGCTGATGGCACCAAAGCAGGCTATGACATCGAATTAATGCGCCAAATCAATGAGCGTGTCACCATTCCAACGATTGCCTCTGGTGGCGTCGGGAATTTACAACATTTGGCAGATGGTATCTTAAAAGGCGGTGCAGATGCTGTTCTTGCAGCCTCTATTTTCCACTTTGGACAATACACCATTCCAGAAGCAAAACAATATTTAGCAGATCAAGGCATTGAAATGCGTCTTTGATTGGTAAATAAATACTGATCGACTCAAAGAGTGTTGAAATAACACTCTTTTTTATTGAGCTAAAATATATCTTAGTGTGTTGCAACAACACATTAATATGCATAGAAAATTCTGCTATCGATTTATTCTTTAATTCAAGAATTCAACAAGCAACTATGAAGCCATGTTAAATATTTTTTAAAATAAAATGTCAATTTAATGAAAATGTTTCACCTTTTACTTTGCTAAAATTACAAAATTATTATTTTTATGTAAACAAATTAACAATAAGTTTATAATAAATGATAAATATCTCATTTTTAGTGGACTATTTTTATCAATCTCAGAATTAGAGTATTTCTTATTCTATTTATTTATTTTAATCTTAGAAATGAAAGCTTTATTAGCAATAGAGTGAGTAGAGGGAAATGAATTTAATAAAAATAATTCGGATGATATGGAAATCAATAATGCCTTTACAACATTATGTGAATAATCATACCTTTATGGTTTCAGAAGTTCAAAATACCTACCATCGGGCGACAGCTTATGAACATTTAGCGGCCAATCAAAGATATCGTGTTGGTATTGAAAATGCGTTTAATCAACAACTGCATCATTACCAAAGAAACGCTATTTGGTTTTTTTTGCATGCAGCATTAAAAGGTTATAGCCGAGCACAATATAAATTGGGAATGCTGTATTTACATGGGCAGTTAGGCTTAGACAGCAATATTTTAAAAGCACAAAAATGGCTCGTTTTAGCAGCGAACCAAGGTCATGTTGAGGCTCAGAACCAACTCAACGCTTTACCTTTCTTTAGGCAATAAAAAACCAGCTCGAAAGCTTAATTCTAGTCAGTTAAGTCTTTTTAAATCCTCACCTTTTTCAAAGGAGGGCGCATCAAGAATCTAAAATTATTTTAAATTCTCAATCGTTCCCCCTCTTTTTTAAAGAGGGGTTAGGGAAGATTCTTAAATGAGTAACGACTAAATTACTCTTCACTGACCAGTATTAGCCCAAAAGCTGGTTTTACTTTAAATCAGCGATTAACCGCCAATTTTTTTATACTTTGTACGTTTTTGTACAGCATCATCACCTAAACGAGATTGGCGGTATGCTTCATATTCAGCATAGTTACCTTCGTAGAATTCTGGCTGTTCATTTTCAAATGACAAGATATGAGTCGCAATACGGTCAAGGAACCAACGGTCATGCGATACCACCATGACAGTACCTGGGAATACAAGAATCGCATCCTCAAGCGCACGTAATGTTTCAATATCCAAGTCGTTCGATGGTTCATCGAGTAAGATCACGTTTGCACCCATTTGCAGGATTTTTGCAAGTTGTAAACGGTTACGCTCACCACCTGACAACTCACCTACACGTTTCTGCTGATCTTGGCCTTTAAAGTTAAAACGCCCAATATAAGCACGAGATGCGATTTCGTATTCACCGATTCTTAAGATATCTAAACCGCCTGAAACTTCTTCCCAAACTGTTTTGTTGTTATCCAAAGTATCACGGATCTGTCCTACATAAGCCACTTTTACTGACTCACCTAGGGTCACAGTACCTGTATCAGGTTGCTGTTCGCCAGTCATCATACGGAATAGCGTCGTTTTACCTGCACCGTTAGGCCCCACAATACCGACAATCGCAGTTGGTGGAACAGTGAAAGTTAAATCTTTATACAACAAACGACCGTCAAATGATTTACTGATACCTTCAATTTCTACAACCTTATTGCCCAGGCGTGGACCAGGTGGAATGTAGATTTCAGACGTTTCGTTACGTTGTTGGAACTCACGTGAGTTAAGTTCTTCAAAACGCTCCATACGCGCTTTGTTTTTCTTTTGCTGACCTTTGGCATTTGAACGAACCCATTCAAGTTCTTTTTTCAATGCTTTAGCAAAAGACTCTTCTTGTTTCTGTTCCTGCTCTAAACGTGCATTCTTTTGTTCTAACCAAGAAGAATAGTTACCTTGATATGGAATACCCATGCCACGGTCAAGCTCAAGAATCCATTCAGCAACGTTATCCAAGAAATAACGGTCATGCGTAATGGCAACAATCGTACCAGGGAAATCTTTCAAGAAACGTTCTAACCAAGATACAGATTCTGCATCCAAATGGTTTGTCGGTTCGTCTAGAAGTAACATGTCTGGTTTAGACAATAATAAACGACACAATGCAACACGACGGCGTTCACCACCTGAAAGCAAGCTTACATCTGCATCCCAAGCTGGAAGGTTTAATGCAGCAGCGGCTTGATCCATTTGGTTACTTAAGTTATGTGCATCCCAAGAATGGATAATCGCTTCAAGTTTTTCTTGCTCTTTCGCAAGCGCATCAAAGTCTGCATCTTCAGCAGCATATTCAGCAAAAACTTCATCCAAACGTGCCAATGCATCTAATGGTTCACGTAAACCATCTTCAACGTTACCGCGAACGTCTTTATTTGGATCTAATGGTGGTTCTTGCTCTAAATAGCCGATTTTGATACCTGGTTGCGCACGAGCTTCACCTGAGAAATCTTTATCTACGCCAGCCATAATACGAAGCAAGGTTGACTTACCTGCACCGTTTAAACCAAGCACACCAATTTTTGCACCTGGAAAGAATGATAAAGAGATGTCTTTTAGGATTTCGCGCTTAGGCGGAACCATTTTCGACACACGGTTCATCGTGTAAATATATTGGGCCACGTAGGACTCCTCTATAATGAGTAGAAATTCGCAAAACGCGAACAAATAAATGGCAATAATTATACGCTGAATTTATCTATTTTTGTTTAGATTCACCCAATTTGATCAAGATATTTTAAAAAGATCTCTTGACTATTTTCCAAGCATAACAAACCAACCATTTGCTTATCTCAAAGTGCATTAAGCACAAAAATTGGGTTGATACTGATAAACAAATTGTGTCTTGGTTTGAGTTGAACTTGGTGCATTGTAATTCGACAGTGATTTCAAAGCGGAAAAGCTAATCGCAGCACGCTGAACGACCTTATGGGTATAGTTTGCATTTGGATCTTGATATTTAAAAGACACTTCAACCACAGCAGGTTTCAAACCCGCATATGGCATTTGTGTGTACCATAAGCTCATATCCATCTCTGCATCAAACTCCCCCAAATCAATGGTCACACCACTATAACTTCGTTCATAAATGGTTAAACCACCTACAAGTGCTAAAGCCTGATTATCACTGATTGCAAAACTTTCTTTAAACTTTGGAAAATGTGTATGAATGTCTAAAAAGTCATTCAAAGTACGTGTATTAGGAACAGTGGTCGATTGACTTGCGCCCACCAAGAATCCTTGGGTTGCTGTTCGAGTAATATCATCTTCAAGTTTGGTTTTTGCACCTGAAGTTGGACTGCTTAAATCTGCAAAATCGGCCAGATAATGGTCGTAACTTCTAAATTTAAGCGTCACTTCAGATGTGCCATTTTCAATACGCTCTCTAAAACTGTAGCCAATATTATTGAGTAAGCAACTACTTGGAGAATCATAAAAGCGAATTTGACGTTGCTTATCTAGTGTTAAATTTCCCGAAACACTACGACCTGTTTGTTGAGCGATCATATTCTTAGCTTGCTGTATATAAGTATTTACATTCGCCGATTCATTGGAATAACTAAATTGATCGGCTTGTAATAACAACTTATATTCACGTGACGTCACTTGTGGTGCTGCCCAAGTGTTTGAAATGACAAAACCACTGCACAGTATGAGAAGAAATCTTTTATTCATTTTCAATCCTGCTTTTCTTTTTAAAATTTGAAAATTGTTATAAAAAAGCCACCGTTTTGGTGGCAGATCATGGGCTTATGGTGCTTTTAAATTTAATTTATCCACAATATACAAGGTGTTTATGTCGATACGAGTTCGGGCAGCGTCCAAGTATTTGGGTTCCATCCCTTTGCTGTTAAACCACAGCCCCATATCGTCATCATTTAAAATACCTAAAGTTGTATGATTGATCAGCCACAAACCTTCCATTTTGTCATGTGGATATTTCACAGCTTTACCCATATCTAGCACCAACGTCTTTGGTGCAGGTACAATATTCAAGGCTTTGAGCGCATCCCAACCTTGCTCAAGCTGGTATTCTTCTAAAGTCTTTCCAGCAATGGTTAGTCCTAATTTTTCATCTTGTTTAAGATTATTTTGCTCTTGAATATTTTCTAAATTAGTCGCTTTACTAAGATCGATACGATAGACATTTTTCATAACATTCGCTGAATCTTTATAAAATAAACCATCACGTTCTAAAACCAAAAATTGCGTATCACTTAAAGCCACTATCGCAGAGTTTGAATTCTCTTTTATTTCTTGTTGATACAAATACTGCGCTACTTTTCCTGTTTCTAGATTGAGGGTTACAATACGAGTCAATGTTGATTTATTGACATTTTTATTGGGCAAACTCAAAGTGGATTGCATAATACCCACCAACGTTTTTTGGTCTGGGGTAATGGTTAAACCTTCCATACCACGGTTTGCACGGCGATAGCTGAATTCTGCTGGTAATGTCCAATTGTTACGCTTATCTGCCTTAAATGGGTTAATACGACCAATTTCTTGACCATTCGCATCATAGTGCACCATGTGTGGACCATATTCATCACTGACCCAAAAAGTGCCATCTTTTAAGGCTGCAATTCCCTCACTGTCTAAGCCATAATCATCTAACTTGATTGGATTATTGACTGCATCAAAAGGTTTGCTTGAATCAACAGTAATCACTTTACCATTCATATCATAAGGTGTTTCACCTGTACCACCTAAAGCAGAGCTATTAGGTAGCCCACTGATCTCTTTACCATTGCGGTCTTTTAAAGAAGTCGTTTTAACCAGTTTCACTGTGCCGTTGTCTTGAACCTCAAACAAACCAATTTTAGGTACATAATCAGCAATCGCAAAAATCTTGCCTGCCCCATGCACACCATCATTAAAATCAGCATTCGGTCCACGATCTGTTAAGGCATAAAATTGCTTTTTATTGCTTGGATGTGCTGCAACATCTGAACCGAAACCACCCTGACGGATATCAAAAGTAGTATCAATGGTTGTTCCATTGGCATTATTTCTTCCCAATACTGTGAATGGAAGTTCGACACCTTGTGCGAAAAGATTCGTTTTACAACTGTCTTCTGTTTTGGTTATTTCGTTGGCTTCGAGTTTAGCATTTTGATTATTGTCTAAGCCACTTTGAACACGTGTACCACCCATCGAACACGCTTCATTACCAAACTCTAAAGCAATGGTTTCACTCAAGTTTTTTGTAGAAGATTGAGCGTCATCATCATCTGAACATCCAGTTAGACTCATCAAAGCACATAAAGCCAGCGTTAAAATCGTTTTTTTCATTATTGCAATTTTCATCGTCATTTTTGTTTGTTGTATGGTTTATTGAGTTGCTTATATTAATCGGGACAAATGACATCCGAATGACAATATCAACAAAGCTCAGTTTCGAGCAAAAGTACTCAAATTTAATGCTTTATTAAAATACCAAACAACAACGCTTATCATTTTTTATGATTTAAAAATACATAAACCAATGTTTACTTGAAATATTTATTTGATACACTCATTTGAAATTTAACAAAAAAGCTGAAAAAAGATGACTTATAAAGATGAAACCCTTGCGATTCATGCAGGCTATAGCCCCGAAGCAACCACCAAAGCTGTTGCCGTACCTATTTATCAAACCACTTCTTATGCATTTGATAATACCCAACATGGCGCAGACCTGTTTGACTTAAAAGTACAAGGCAATATTTATACTCGTATCATGAACCCCACAACTGCGGTGCTTGAACAACGCTTAGCTGCACTTGAAGGGGGTATTGGTGCATTGGCCTTGGCTTCGGGCATGTCTGCAATCACCTATTCCATTCAAACCATTGCAGAAGCGGGTGATAATATTGCCTCTGTTTCAACCTTATATGGCGGAACATACAACTTATTTGCGCATACTTTACCTAAACAGGGCATTGAGGTTCGTTTCTTTGACTATCAAAATCCTGAAGCTTTACGTGGTTTAATTGATGAAAAAACCAAATTGGTTTTTGTAGAATCAATTGGTAATCCATTGGGTAATATCATTGACCTAGAGGCCATTTCAAAAATTGCACATGAATATGGTATCCCTGTAATTGTCGATAATACTGTTGCAACCCCTGCTCTACTCAAACCGTTTGAGCATGGTGCCGATATCGTGGTGCACTCACTCACTAAATATATTGGTGGTCATGGCAATTCTATTGGCGGGGCGATCATCGATAGCGGTAAATTCCCTTGGGGTAAATACCCTGAGCGTTTTAAAGTCTTAAATACACCTGACCCAAGCTATCATGGTGTGAATTATGTTGAAGCTTTAGGCGAAGCGGCTTATATCGCACGTGCACGTGTGGTTCCACTGCGTAATACTGGTGCAGCAATCAGCCCATTGAGTGTATTTTTAATTTTACAAGGTTTAGAAACCTTAAGCCTACGTATGGAACGTCATACTGAAAACGCACAAAAAGTTGCTGAATATTTGCAACAACATCCAAAAGTGAAATGGGTCAATTACGCAGGTTTAACAGATCATCCTCAACATGCTTTGGCACAAAAATATGTCAAAGGAAAACCTTCAGCAATTTTGTCTTTCGGCGTTCAAGATGGACTTGAAGGCGGAACGCGCTTTATTGACGCTTTACAGCTATTCACACGTTTGGTCAATATTGGTGATGCGAAAAGCTTAGCTTGCCACCCTGCGACAACCACACATCGTCAGCTTAATGAAGATGAATTAAAGTCAGCAGGTGTCAGTATCGATATGGTTCGTTTGTCAGTAGGTATTGAACATATTGATGATTTAATTGCAGATTTAGAGCAAGCACTCGCTCAAGTTTAATGCTTACTTCACTTCAAACATCCAAGTAAAAGCCAAAAAAAGACCTGAAAAATTCAGGTCTTTTATGATTTGAATGATTAATTTTAAATTATTTACTTTGAACTTTTTGCTCAATTTCTTCGACACTGGTATGGCGTACATCAAAACCTTTCGCAATATAAATCACTTGCTCAGAAATATTACGTGCATGATCACCAATACGCTCTAAAGAACGTAATACCCACATCACATTAATTACACGACTAATATGACGTGGATCTTCAATCATATAAGTCATTAAAGTACGTGTTGCCGACTGATATTCACGATCAATATCTGCATCAGCCAATAAAACTTTTAATGCTTGATCAGCATCCACACGTGCAAATGCATCTAAAGCATCATGAATCATCACACGGACTTGGTTGCCAATATGACGCGTTTCCATATAGCCACGTGGTGACTCCCCCTCTTCACACAGCGTTTGCGCAATTCGTGCAATTTTTGCCGCTTCATCACCAATACGCTCTAAGTCTGTATTGGCCTTACTCATGGCAATCACCATACGTAAATCAATTGCAGCGGGATGGCGTCGGGCAAGAATTAATGTCAATGCTTCATCAATCTCACGTTCATAGCGGTTAACCGTATTATCTTGAAATTGAACATCAATTGCTAAATTGGCGTTGGTGTCTAATAACGCATGCACGGCATTTGCAACTTGCTGTTCGACCAGACCACCCATGGTCATAAATTTGGTATTTACATCCTGCAAATCTTCATTAAATTGAGAAGAAATATGATGCGTCAACACTGGATTACTTGGGCTCAAAGTCTGATACTCCACATACAGCAAAAAGCTTTTTTAGATTTAATATTAAACCATACTAATTATGAATCTTTTATGACAACTATTTCTCTTTCAGATGAAGCTTAAAGCATTTTCCAAGAAATGGATGTACTTCAAAATCGAGAAAGAGTGGCTTGAACTTAACCAAACAATCTAAATCATCTAAACAAATAAACTGTCGCAATCACAACCATCGATAGATATGCTCCCATTTATTTGTAATCTTTTTTTAATGGTCTTCGACTTAGATAAATGCTCTAAAACACTTATTTAAAACATCATCCAATTTTGACCGATACAATAAATTTATCATCAAATGATGATAAATTACCTTTGGTAGAGCCATCACCCGACTAAAGTATTAACGTTTTATGATCACAAAACTACAAAACATAGCATTTGTTTAGATGAGATTAAGCGACAATAACCCCGTACTGAATTGGGTAAATTTTTTTAATGATCGTCTAATGAAATTGTCTTACAAACTTTCTCATCTTATTCTTTGTTGTACCCTGATTGCACTTAGTAGTTTACTCACCGCTTGTGAAAAACCTGCGGCAGATATCGTGCAAGCAGCAAAAGAACCTCAACAAAGCGAACATTCCGTTCCCGATCTCGGTCAAATTTGCCAAAACTTAAAAAAAGAAATGATGGCAATGGATGCGCAAAGAACAACCTTGGCAATCGAGCAAGTCAATCAAGATATTCGTCTGTGCTTACCGTTAATGAAACCCGCTGAACAGAAAGAATTGATGCAACTTTCAAAACAAATGTATCAACAATTCTTACAGTTGGATCGAACTTCTGAACAGCAACACGCTTTTCAAACCTATGCTTTAGATCAATCTGCTTATCCTACCATTCAGCAAAGCCATTTCGAACAATTGAATATTCGTGACCAATATCTGCTACGTCATAAAGGTCAGGCTTATATCGAATTGATTGATCAAGGGGACAATAAAGTCACTTATCGAAGAAATCCGCAATATTTAGCCAAAGTTTTTGCACCATATTTAGATCAACCTGAGCAAAAATTTATAGAAAATCTTGCACAACAAAATGCCCAACCTCTGTTTAAAAATCAGAAACTCAACCTTGATCCTGAAGAAATTGCCAAAAGAGCAATTTTTTGGCAGGAATATACACGTAACTATCCTGAAAGCCCTTATATTGGCGATGCCCATTTCCTTGAAAATGCCTACACAAGTTTATTGTTTCTAGGGCCAGAAAATTCCCCGATTTCTTTAAATTTTGAAAATGCCAATGAAGTCGATAGCGCTAATTGGATGGTCATTGAACGTTTAGCCGACTCTGACGATGGTGCATTATCGACAAAAGCTCAAAAATTTGAACAATTTATCAATATGTCAACTGAACAACGCAGACAAAAAATTCAACTCAGCGTAAAAGAGCAAACTAAACTGGAGAATCATCCACAATTACTCGCCCTTTCTCAACTGAATCAGTTTTTAAATTTAAAACCGATTGATTTTAAAAACCTTAAAAAAGATTGTTTTAGTGATGCGATATGTAGCGCAATATAGTGATTTTCAACCTATTTATTTGTCTTTATTCAATCCCCTATAACAATAACAACGTCCAAGCGATTTAAACGAACGCTGCGATTGATCCATTTGAATATGAATACCACGATAAATTATACAAATTGCAAATCCAATTCAGGGTGAATATGTTAATATTTACCGCATAGCTTGACGGAGCGCGAGTAATTCCTCGCTGAGATTGGGTCAGTTCCTCGATTGAATGAACTTAAACCCAAGTACCGTTGAACCTGATCAGGTTAAGACCTGCGTAGGAATCAAGCCATCTAAAAACTCTTCGCTTTTTATTGATCTATTTTCGTAGAAATACACCAATATTCTTCGCCATTTAATGGCTCATACAAGGTAAAAAATAGATTCAATCTGCCACCGTTTTTGGTCGTGCTTGATTCGTTGATATCATTCATAAGGATCATTGCAATGAACCCATTAACGAATCTCTCTTCAAATGAATTATCTGCTCAACATGAGCAAGATGCCAAAGATCTCACCCGAATTTTACCTGCATCTCAAAAAGTCTATATCCAAGGTTCTCGCCCTGATATCCAAGTGCCTATGCGTGAAATCTCATTGACAGATACGCCAACAGGTTTAGGTGGTGAGCAAAATCCACCAGTGATGGTCTATGACACATCGGGGGTTTATACCGACCCTCAAGTTGAAATTGATCTCAATAAAGGACTGCCAAATGTCCGTGAAACGTGGATTGCTGAACGTAACGATACCGAACGCTTAGCAACGCTCAGTTCAAAATTCGGTCAGGAACGTCTAAAAGATATTCGTACTGCCGACATTCGTTTTGCGCATATTCAGAAACCGCGTCGTGCCAAACAGGGGCAGAACGTAACGCAGATGCATTATGCCAAACAAGGTATCATCACACCTGAAATGGAATATATTGCGATTCGAGAAAACCAGCGTCAACGTGAAGGCGTAGACATGCGTCAACATGCAGGTCAAAACTTTGGTGCTCGCAATCTCATGGAAATTACGCCTGAATTTGTGCGCAAAGAAGTTGCTGAAGGTCGTGCGATTATTCCTGCCAATATTAACCATCCTGAAATTGAACCGATGATTATCGGACGTAATTTCTTGGTGAAAATCAATGCCAATATCGGAAACTCAGCACTCGGTTCTTCTATTGATGAAGAAGTGGCCAAAATGACATGGGCAACACGCTGGGGTGCAGATACCATCATGGATTTATCAACAGGTAAGAACATCCATGAAACACGTGAATGGATTATTCGTAACTCACCTGTGCCTATTGGCACTGTTCCAATTTATCAAGCTTTAGAGAAAGTTGATGGTGTTGCTGAGAACCTTACTTGGGAAATTTTCAAAGACACGCTGATTGAACAAGCTGAACAAGGAGTGGATTACTTTACCATTCACGCAGGTGTACTTTTAAGATACGTTCCAATGACCGCCAATCGCCTGACAGGTATCGTTTCTCGTGGCGGTTCAATCATGGCGCAATGGTGTTTAGCGCATCACGAAGAAAACTTCCTCTATACCCATTTCGATGAAATCTGCGAAATTATGAAGGCTTATGATGTGTCATTCAGCCTCGGTGATGGTCTACGTCCGGGCTGTATTCAAGATGCCAATGATGAAGCTCAATTTTCAGAATTACGTACTTTGGGTGAGTTGACTCATCGTGCTTGGAAACATGATGTCCAAGTGATGATCGAAGGGCCGGGACATGTACCGATGCATATGATCAAAGAAAATATGGATCTGCAACTTGAAGTCTGCCAAGAAGCGCCATTTTATACATTGGGCCCTTTAACCACAGATATCGCACCAGGTTATGATCACATTACCTCTGCGATTGGTGCTGCAATGATTGGTTGGTACGGCACTGCCATGTTGTGCTATGTCACACCAAAAGAGCATTTGGGACTGCCCAATAAGAAAGATGTCAAAGACGGAATCATCACCTATAAAATCGCGGCACATGCAGCAGATTTGGCAAAAGGTCATCCAGGTGCTCAAGTACGTGATAATGCGCTCTCCAAAGCACGCTTTGAATTCCGTTGGGAAGATCAATTTAATCTAAGTTTAGACCCTGATACTTCTCGTTCGATGCATGATGAAACCATGCCTAAAGAGGCGCACAAGTCCGCACACTTCTGTTCGATGTGTGGTCCAAAATTCTGTTCGATGAAAATTACTCAGAATGTCAGAGATTATGCACAAAATCAGGTACAGAATCAGCAAAATGCAGAAAGTGCGATAGAAAACCAATCCATGATTGAAAATGGTCTTAAAACCATGAAATCCGTTTATCAGGAACACGGACAAAAGTTGTACCACAAAGTGTAAAGATGAAAAAATATATTTGTCTTTAATCATTTCTCAGTTAGGATGAAATGAACACGTTTCATCCTAATTTTACTCATGAATATCATTCAGCAAGCAACCTACTCTGATAAAGATGTGGAAATTCAATCTCGTGAATCTGCCTATCAAGGATTTGTTCAGATTGAAAAAATTAGCTTGCGACATCGTTTGTTTAATCAATCTAAATATACGACTGTCATCCAGCGTGAGCTCATTCGTCGAAAAGAAGCTGCTGGTGTACTCATTTATAATGACAAACAACGTAAATTTGCTTTGATTGAACAATTCCGAGTAGGTGCAATCGATGACCAAGTGTCGCCGTGGCAACTTGAAATTATTGCAGGTGTTTTGGATGGGAATGAGTCTCCAGAAAGCTGTATTCGAAGAGAAAGTATCGAGGAGTCGGGTTGCGAGTTAACTCAGCTTGAACTGCTATTCAGTTTCTACCCTTCTGCAGGTGCTTGTGATGAAATCTTTCATCTCTATGTTGCTCAAGCAGAATTACCATCTGAAGGCGGGGTCTTCGGTATGCCTGACGAAGGCGAAAATATAAAACTACATATTATTCAATACGCAGACTTAAATCTTTTATTCCAAAGTAATCGTTTATGTAATGCGCCAATCATTATGGCTTTACAGTGGCTACAACAACATGTAAACCAATTAGAAAATGTCTAGGGGAAAGGCATGCAATCAGAACAATCGTCGAATCCAATAAATAAAGATATCGTCTTCATTCAAATCACAGATACTCACCTGATGGATCACCCCGACGCAGAATTCGTTGGTATTAAGCCTGAAGAAAACTTTCACGCCATTATGAATGATATTCAGCAGCGCTATCCCAATATTGATCTTCTTTTACATACAGGGGATCTTGCACAGGCTGCTGTTCCTGCGACATATCATCGTTATTTAGCGTATATGCAAAAATTTGCGGTCGATTTTTATCATATTCCAGGTAATCATGACGATCTGGAGATCTTCCCTTTCCATACGCCAGCGCCTCATCCTACTGTTATCGAAGTGGGTCAATGGCGAATCGTGCTGTTAAATAGTGTGATTGCTGGGCAAACGGATGGATGGATTGCCACTGAGCAACTCCAGCATTTAAAGCACATTTTAGAACAACAACAAGATAAATATGTGGTACTTGCTTGTCATCACCATCCATTCGATATGCAGTCAGCTTGGTTAGATCAGCATAAATTAAAAAATGCTGAAGCATTTAAAGCTATATTAGCGCCATTTAAAAATATCAAAATGGTGCTTCATGGTCATGTGCATCAAGAATCATTAAATGAGTGGAATGGTATCCAATTTATTTCAACACCAGCCACTTGCGTGCAATTTAAGCCACTCAGCCAAGATTTTGCTTTTGATGCTATTGCACCTGGTTACCGTTGCTTACATTTAAAAAACAATGGCGAATTTGACACCATCGTTCATCGGTTAGATCACTTCAAAGTTACGATAAATGAAGAAATTTCGGGTTATTAGCTTTTCATTTTTATTTTTTTCCATTAAGTTATTCGACCTATAGAGATATGCTGAAAGTCGAATTAAGGGTGAGATGACTTTCATCTTTGTAAAAAAATCTATATGATGACGCCCCCAATGGATTCATTCTATTGGTAGTGATAAAAAATACTTGCATATCACCATATTTTTTACGTATAGAACAGTACGTATATGATGAGGAATGCCCTTTATGGCGAATGACAACCAAAATCAAATCTTGGATGAACAAACTCTAGTAGCAGATGACAAGTCTGCAAAGCGTGTGCGTAAAACCAAGCCAAAGACGAATGACAACGGTACTACAGCAAGTCTATTTGGTATCGAGCCTTATCAGCCGAAGAAAAATGAAGAATACATGTCTGAAGGGCAACTCGAACATTTCCGCAAAATTTTGCTCGCGTGGAAAGCAGAGTTAATGTCTGAAGTGGATCGTACCTTGAATACCATGCAAGATGAATCATCTTCTTTACCCGATGTAAATGACCGTGCAACGCAAGAAGAAGAATTTGCGATTGAATTACGTACTCGTGATCGTGAACGTAAACTTATTCGCAAAATTGAACAGTCGATTGAAGCGATTAAAAATGATGACTATGGTTTCTGTGAAACCTGTGGTATCGAAATCGGTTTACGCCGTTTAGAAGCACGTCCAACAGCGACTTTATGCATTGACTGTAAAACACTTGCAGAAATCAAAGAGAAGCAGAATAACGGTTAATGACGTTATTAATTAAATCCTCTACCCCCTTCTTTCGACAATGAGGGGGATAGAATGGTTTACAAAGGAAGATTTGCACCTTCACCCACAGGTCCACTACACTTTGGTTCACTCATCACTGCTGTTGCCAGTTATTGCGATGCCAAAGCCAACCAAGGCAAATGGATCGTTCGCATTGAAGATACCGATATTCCGCGTATCTACCCTGATAGTGAACAACATATTTTAAAATGCTTAGATGCCTTTGAATTTGAATCTGATGTTGAAATTATTTATCAAAGAAATCGCTTAGACCTTTACCATGCAGCGATAGAACAACTCAAACAAAAACAATTGGTTTATGCATGTGAATGCACACGTAAAATGCTTGGCTCAAATCATATCTATCTCGGAACTTGTCGGGAAAAACATTTAGATTTCACAAATCAAGCCATTCGAGTCAAAGTTTCAGATCAAAATATTTGTTTTCAAGACCGCCTACAAGGTCAGCATTGTTCAAATCTAATCACCGATTTGGGTGATTTCGTGCTTAAACGACGTGATGGCATTATCAACTACCAACTTGCTGTTGTGGTTGATGATTATTTACAAGGCATTACCCATGTCGTGCGTGGTGCAGATCTATTAGATAATACAGAACGTCAAATATGGTTAGGACAGCTTTTAGGCTATCCACAACTCGAATATATGCACCTTCCACTGGCCATGAATGCTCAAGGACAGAAACTCTCCAAGCAAAATCTTGCACAGGCGCTTGATATTCAATACGCACCTGAATTGCTTTCACAAGCGATTTCAGCGCTTGGTCAACCGTCTATAGAGATCGACCAGCCGCATAAAATGCTCGCTCAAGCTATCACACAATGGGATATTCGATTGATTCCTAAAGGGACTGAAATTCAAAGGATATTCAACTAACCCTTTAAATCGTTGTTTGAATAATGATGCAATAAAAAAGGTGTTACACCCAGTGATGTAACACCTTCTTCACATTAACAACTAAACCAATGTAGTTTAGAAGCTTGATTCTTCTCGTGCAGGATTGGCTTCCTTTGTCGATGCATCAATTTTTAAAATCAGGCTAATCATCACAGCACACATGATCAGTGAAGACCCACCATAACTAATGAAAGGCAAAGTCAAACCTTTGGTTGGCAACATTCCCATATTCATTCCAGCATTGACCAGAATTTGCAATAAGAAAATAATGCTAATGCCATAAGCCAAATAACCTGCTCTTAAATATTGATGGTTTAATGCACGCTGACCAATACGGATACAGCAAATCACCATTGCAAATGATAAAGCTAAAACAGTCGCAATACCGAAGAAACCAAACTCTTCACCTAAAATTGCAAGCATAAAGTCCGTATGCGCTTCAGGTAAATAAGACATCTTTTGGATACTATGCCCTAAACCCACACCAAACCACTCACCACGACCGAAGGCCATCAATGCATTGGAGAGTTGATAACCTGAACCTAGCGGGTCTGCCCAAGGGTTTGAGAATGACATCAACCGTTCATAACGATATGGCTCAAAGACAATCAGGAAAATAAAGGCTGAAAGAATCGCACCAAAAGCAATACCAAATTGAATCAGCGGTGCACCTGCTAAGAAGAATACACCAAGCATAGAAACCGCAATCACCACCGTTGCCCCTAAGTCGGGTTCAGCGATGATTAAACCCACTGTAAGTAACATCACAATGGCTAAGCGTAATAACCCTTTATAGTTACTACGTACTTCTTGTGCTCTGCGTACAACATAGTCTGCAGTAAAGATGGTCATCATGACCTTTGCCACCTCTGTGGCTTGCAAGGTAAACCCGCCTACACGAATCCACCGTGTTGAACCATTGACTTCTGTTCCCACCACTAAGACGGCGAGTAACAAAATAATGGTAATTAACCAAAGCGGAAAAGTATTGTTAAACCAAATATTTAACGAAATACGATAGGTGACCAAAGCAGCAACCAATGCCACTACGATCGAAATTGCATGTCGAATCACATAGTGAAATTCATTTTCATGCATACGTTCTGCATAAGGCATCGAAGCCGAAGCCACCATGACTGTGCCTATACATAACAGTGAAATGACGCAAAATATCAGTACATTACGAGGTGTAATCTCTGCTGGAAACTTAGGCACCCAGCGCTCATACACCTGATTAATTTTACTTATAGTCGTCTGAGCTAACCCAGCCATCCTGTTTTCCTTATGATTCTTTTAGTTCAAAGCATTTACATATTCAACAAAGCGCTGTCCGCGCTCTGGATAGCCTGTAAACATATCAAAACTTGCACATGCAGGTGATAATAACACCACATCATGCGCATGCGTATGTTGCTGAGCCAAAGTAACCGCTTCTTGCAAAGATTCAGCATGCAACAGTGTAGTTGTACCTGTAATTGCTTTTTCGATAATTGGGCGATCCTCACCCATCAAGACCGCAACTTTGGCATATTTTTGTAGTGAATCACGTAAAGCCGTAAAATCTTGCCCTTTACCCTGACCACCGAGAATAATCGCAACTTTGCCACCTTGCGCTTCAATCGCAGCACCTAAACCGTCAAGGGCTGCCAATGTTGCGCCAATGTTGGTTCCTTTAGAATCGTTATAATAACGAACATTGTTGACTTCTTTGACAAATTCACAACGATGCTCTAAACCTTTAAAGGTTTTTAACGTTTCTAACATTTTGTCTCTTGGCAAACCAATTGCTTCACCCAATGCCAAACAAGCCAAGGCATTGGCAACATTATGCGTTCCTTGAATATACAACTCTGAACTTTTCAACAAACGTTCACGACCACGTGCTAACCAAATTGTACCGTTATCTTCTCTGAGGATACCGTATTGATTTAAATCAGGAGCATTTAAACCAAAACTTTGCATTGGCGTTACATCTGGAACCAGCGGTCGTGTTAGTGAATCATCACGGTTATACACCACCTTTTTTACAGCTTGGAAAATTCGATGTTTTGCTGCGTGATAACCTGCCATATCACCATGACGATCTAAATGGTCTTCACTCATATTCAACACAACAGCAACTTCCGCCGCCAAATTAGACGTCGTTTCCAACTGAAAACTCGATAACTCCAATATATAAACATCTGGATCATCATGGGTTAAATCCAATGCGGGACGTCCTAGATTTCCACCTACAGCCGCTTTCACGCCGGCATCTTGTGCCATTAAACCAATCAAGGTGGTTACAGTACTTTTGGCATTTGAACCTGTAATAGCAACAATCGGTTTATCCGTTGCACGGCGTAAAATCTGAATTTCGCTGACAACTGGAATACCTTTTGCGATCGCTGCTTGAATTTCAGGAAGCTTCAAATCAAGCCCAGGACTAATAATAATTTCTTCAGCTTGCAACAATAAATCTTGATCAAGCATACCAAAGCTCGTTTGCACATCAGCTGGAATTTTGTCATGTCCTGGTGGAACTTCACGTGAATCGGTGACTGCAACTCGGTAGCCTTGTTCATGTAAGAAATTAACCGCTGAAACACCAGAAATACCGAGGCCAGCAACGACTTTTAAGCCACCACGTTGAATTAACATTATTGTCCCACTCAGAGTAAATTTTGAAACTTGCAAAATGTTAGCACTTTGGCGATTTGAAAGCTTTTTCTGTTTTTGATTTCTTGATAATTTTTTGTGTCAGTCCGTAAAAATATTGTCATCATGCTTTGAGAGAATACCAACAAAAAAAGCCATTCTAAGTTCTAGAATGGCTTTTTAAATTTAGTAGAGTGATTTACTTCCACTTGACTGCTTGAACCTCAGATTTTTTTGGTGCTTCTGCATCATTGCTTGAGCAACCACAACCACCGCCACAACCAGCAACCATCGCAGGCTGTAACCATTTTGCTAAACTATTCCAGCCTTTCGAACGACAAAATTGAGAGAGTTTCGAAAATACCGAATATGCTGACTTTGGAAATACTTTCTTAAAAACAAAGATTGCACTCCAAACCACCAATGCTGTAATAATCAATAATTCAATCATCTCAAGCTCCTTCGCTTATAGACTTCAATAAAACCTAACCGTCACTCAGAAAAATCAATTCAACTTTTATAAGCCAAAATAGCCCGAAGCAATTTGGTACGTTAAAAATGCCATCAAGTATGCCAAACCAAATAAATAAGCGGTCATCCCTGCTACAGTTTTCCAAGATCCTGTTTCACGCTTTACAGTTGCTAAAGTCGCTAAACAATGGGGTGCATAGATAAACCACACTAAAAGTGACAAACCCGTTGCTAGAGACCAACTCAAATCACCCTGACTGATCAATTGCGATAAACCTTGAGTCACAGCATCTTCATCAGTCGCAGACAATGCATAAACCACACCTAACGATGCAACCAACACTTCACGTGCTGCCATTGCTGGAATTAAAGCAATACAAATCTGCCAGTTGAAACCAAGTGGTGCAAAAATCGGTTGCATAAAATGCCCCAACATCCCAGCAAACGAATAATCAATCGCAGGTAAAGTTGCACCTTCAGGGGGTTGCGGGAAAGTACACAAGAACCACAACAAGATTGATAAAGCGAAGATAATCCCCCCCACACGCTTTAAGAAAATCTTGGCACGATCCAACAATCCAATCCAAACACTTTTAATATCTGGGATACGATAACTTGGCAATTCCATTAGCAAAGCGTGTTGAGATTTATCTCTTTGCAAAAACTTCAGCACAGTTGCAACAATTAAAGCACTGACAATACCGGACATGTAGAGGCCAAACAGTACCAAACCTTGCAAATTAAACATGCCCCAAACCATTTTTTCTGGAATAAACGCAGCAATTAACAACGCATATACAGGTAAGCGTGCAGAACAGGTCATCAATGGTGCAACAAAAATCGTGGTTAAACGATCACGTGGATCACTGATACTGCGTGTCGCCATAATTCCTGGTACAGCACAAGCAAAGCTTGAAAGTAAAGGAATGAATGCACGACCACTAAGGCCTGCTTTAAACATCAATTTATCAAGTAGAAATGCAGCGCGAGGTAGATAACCTGATTCTTCTAAAACAAGAATAAAAAAGAATAAGATTAGAATTTGCGGTAAGAACACCACAACACCACCCGCTCCTGCAATAATCCCATCTACAACTAAACTCTTCAGCAAAGGATGCGAAATCAATGGACCAACAGACTCACCTAACCATGCAAAACTATCTTCAATCAAGGTCATGACAGGTTCTGCCCAAGCAAAAACTGCTTGAAAGACCACAAACATCATCAATGCAAGCGTCAACAAACCTAAAACTGGGTGCAAAAATATTTTATCGAGGAAGTCTGTACGCTTATCTTCATGGTCAATAAAAATCACCACATCTTTTAAGATTTGGTCAATTCTTTCGTGATTTGAACCAGATAAATTAACATCACTCAGCTCAGTATCAGGTGTTTTGAATTTTTCATCATCCAAAGCAGCCATCAGGTTTTCGATCCCTGCATTACGCACAGCCACCGTTTCTACAATAGGTACACCTAAACGTTGCGACAATTTTTGCGTATTGATCTGCATACCACGGCGGCGAGCTTCATCCATCATGTTCAAAACAAGTAGAATCGGTTTACCTTGTTCAATCACTTCTAGAACCAAGCCAAGATGAAGTTTTAAATTCGTCGCATCGACAATACATAAAAACGCATCCTGGTCTTGTTCTTCGGCAATTTGCCCCATCACTACATCGCGAGTAATGGCTTCATCGGGACTGGTTGCATTTAAACTATATGTTCCAGGTAAATCCAAAACACGCACTGCACGACTTGAAGGTAGATTAAATGTACCGACTTTGCGTTCAACGGTTACCCCAGCATAGTTGGCAACTTTTTGGCGCGTTCCTGTTAAATGATTGAAAAGTGAAGTTTTACCGCAGTTAGGATTTCCGACTAAAGCGACTTTTAATGTTTCGCTCATGTCGGAGCTCCTTCCAATACATCATGAATTTCAATTTTGGCAGCCTCAATTTTACGCAAAGCAAAACGAGTAAAACCAACCTGAATCAAAATAGGGTCCCCACCAAAAATACCTTTAGTGATGACTTGAACACGTGTGCCAGGCACAAAACCCAATGTTTCCAAACGACTCGCCACTAAATCTGGCTGATTGACATTATCTTCTGAGGTACGATAAACCTTGCTGATAATGGCAGTTTGCTTTACTTTCAAGTCTGACAAACGCACTGCAACTAATCCTAAAATTAATTCGATATATAATTTATTATACATACAAATGAGAATAATTACCAAATAAGGTTTGATTACAATTCTCATTTCCTACAGGATTCGACTTCACATTATTTTTAGTCTACATTTCAACAATAAACCGAAATTTATATACTTTAAACTCATGCTCAATAAAAAACCACGGATTCCAACAGCGGTAACAATTCCAGAAAATTTAAGTTTTCTAAATGGTTTTCGTGACTATTTAATTGCACAAACAGTCAGTCCACATACACGCAATGCTTATTTATCCGATTTAATTCAATGTAGTGAAGCAATGAATTCACATTTACCCGATTGGACTGCTGACGATATTTCTGATGTATTGATCAAACTCACCAAACAAGGTAAAAGCCCACGTTCAATTGCACGCTCCCTCTCTGCATTGCGATCTTTTTTTAAATTTCTTCGAGAACAAAAAATTCGTCTAGATAATCCTGTCGCAACACATAAAACCCCAAAGTTAGGTCGAGCATTGCCTAAAGATTTATCTGAGCAAGATGTTGACGCTTTGATCCAAGCACCAGACACAGAAACTGCGTTGGGTTTACGTGATCGTGCCATGTTTGAAGTGCTTTATGCATGTGGTTTACGGGTCACTGAATTGTTAAATTTAAGATTAGAGTTGATCAATTTAAAACAAGGCTATTTACGCATTACAGGCAAAGGCAATAAAGAGCGCTTAGTTCCTTTAGGCGAAGTGGCTTGTGAATGGGTTGAGAAATATTTAACACATGCTCGACCACAACTGTATAAATCCGCTACGGATTATTTATTTTTGACACAGCATGGCGGCATTATGAGTCGCCAAAATTTTTGGTATGCCATTAAGCGTTATGCCTTACAAGCCAATATTCAATCTGAATTATCGCCACATACACTCAGACATGCTTTTGCAACCCATCTGTTAAACCATGGTGCAGATCTACGTGTCGTTCAAATGCTCCTCGGACATAGCGACTTATCCACCACACAAATTTACACACATGTCGCACAAGTTCGTATGCAACAATTACATGAAAAGTATCACCCTCGGGCTTAAACTTAAGTCAGTAATTCCTGAATTTTTTAAATGAACAGTATTGTGGGTATATATCGGCAATTTCTATCCCTTAATCAAGTTTTAACGAATATCGTCAAAAATTTTGTTATGCTAATTCCCTCAAAGCGAATTCGCTCAAATCATGCTGAAAAAACATAAAGAGTTATTTATGCAATTTAATCGTTCAAAAGTGATGCTCGCTTGTGTAGTTGCAAGTGCAATGGCATTAGGTGCTTGTTCAAAAAACCAAGACTCAAAAAAAGATGACACCCTAACAGCAACTTCCCCAGCGACTGGTGAAGCATCTAATTTAACTGAGCGAAATAAACAACAGCGTTTAATTCAAACATTACAAGCCAATTTCAAAAAAGCCGACATCAATGCCAAAATTTTAGATGTTAAACCAACTGAAATGCCAAATATGTACTGGGTGAGCATGGAAGGTATGAGTTCGGTTTATGCAACTGCTGATGGTAAATACCTTATTCAAGGTGATGTAATTCGCTTAGGCGATAAAAAACTCAGTAGTATTGGTGACAAAATTCAAGCCACTGAGAACAAGAAACATTTTGCCAGCTTAAAAGTTGAAGACTTGCTGGTTTACCCTGCGCAAGGTAAAGCCAAACATGTGGTTTATGTGTTTACCGATGCAAGTTGCCCATATTGCCATAAACTGCATGAGCATATGAGCGAGATCACAGCAAAAGGAATTGAAGTTCGCTATATTGCATGGCCACGTGGTGAGCAATTTATCCCTGCAATGGAAAGTGTGTGGTGTAGTGCAAACCGCCAAACTGCTTTTGACCAAGCAATTGCAGGCGTTGCACTTCCACCTGCGACATGTAAAAACCCAGTTCGTGATCAATATGCTTTAGGTCTTAAAATGGGTGTCAATGGTACACCAGCGATTTATAGTTCAGAGGGTGAATATCTAGGTGGTTACATGACTGCAGACGAAATTGAAAGCCGTTTAAATAAATAGTTTTTATCAATAAATTTACTATTATTTATACATCAATATAAAGTGCGCCAGACCCTAGAGTCTGGCGCATTTTTTAGCTATGATCTAAGCTTAATATAATTTATATGCATAATTGGAGTGTGACGTGAAACCAGTTCGTCTGGCAATACTCGGTCTAGGTACCGTAGGCGGTGGAGCCCTTAAACTACTACAAGAAAACGCTGCCGAAATTCGACGTCGCACCGGTCGTGAAATCGAAATTACTCATGTGGGTACGCGTCGCCCACGTCCAGATTTAGACCTACCTGCAACGATTAAACAAAGTGCAGATTTACTCGATATCGTACGCCAACCTGATGTCGATGTTGTGGTTGAAGTTATGGGTGGTATTCACCCTGCTTATGAAGTCATTATGGAAGCCATTAAACATGGCAAACAAGTTGTTACAGCAAACAAAGCACTTTTAGCAGAACATGGTAATGAGTTGTTTAAAGCTGCTGATGATCATCATGTGCAAATTGCCTTTGAAGCCGCTGTAGCGGGTGGTATTCCGATTATTAAAGTCATCCGTGAAGGTTTAGCAGCCAATAAGATTGAATGGCTTGCTGGAATCATTAATGGTACAGGAAACTTTATCCTCACTGAGATGAGTGAAAAGGGTCGTGCCTTTGCAGATGTACTTAAAGAAGCGCAAGAACTCGGCTATGCAGAAGCAGATCCAACATTTGATGTTGAAGGGATTGATGCTGCGCATAAACTGACCATCCTAGCTTCATGCGCATTTGGTATTCCCTTACAGTTTGACAAAGTTTATACCGAAGGCATTACCAAAGTTACTGCCCAAGATGTAAAATATGCAGAAGAACTAGGCTATAAAATCAAACATTTAGGTATTGCACGCCGTTCAGCAAAAGGCATTGAACTTCGTGTACACCCAACCTTAATTCCTGATGAAGAACTCATTGCCAATGTAAATGGCGTCAAAAATGCAGTCTTGGTTCAAGCCAATGCAGTTGGCCCAACATTGTACTATGGTGCAGGTGCAGGTGCAGGCCCTACAGCTTCTGCTGTCGTTGCCGATGTTGTGGATATTGTCCGTGACATTATTTATACCGAAGATGGTGCAGGTACTATTCCTCAACTTGCATTTGAGGCTTTATCTGATCTGCCAATTTTAAACAGTGATGAAATGACAACGGGATATTACATTCGTTTGAATGCTGAAGATCAAACTGGCGTACTTGCAGATGTAACAACAATTTTAAGTCGTGCTGGTATTGGTATTGATGCCATCATGCAGCAACCACGCCTAAAAGATTTGATTCCTATTGTGATTTTAACGGATCCAATTCAAGAATCGATCATGAATGCTGCACTTTCTCAAATTCAAGCTTTACCTGCTATTCATGGCGAAATCGTCAGAATTCGTTTAGAATTGCTCGATAACTAATCGGCTTTTGAATCCCCCTAAATTGTTTTTATGGAAAAGAGTTTAGGGGTTGCAACAATATCTTTATTTGCTCTACATACAATTGGAACACCATCATGTCTCATGCCAATCGCTATACAGGACTTGTTGATCGCTATCGTGACCGCTTACCAGTATCTAAAACCACACGTGCTATTTCTTTAAATGAAGGTAATACACCACTCATTAAATTAGACAATATTCCAGGTATTATTGGTAAAAATGTTGAAATTTATGTGAAGTATGAAGGTTTAAATCCAACTGGTTCATTTAAAGACCGCGGTATGACCATGGCTGTAACCAAAGCAGTTGAAGAAGGTTCTAAAGCAATTATTTGTGCATCTACAGGTAATACTTCAGCGGCGGCGGCGGCGTATGCAGCTCGTGCTGGTATTAAAGCATTTGTTTTAATTCCAGAAGGCAAAATTGCAATGGGTAAAATGGCTCAAGCCATGATGTACGGCGCAATTACCATGCAAATCCGTGGTAACTTCGATGACGGTATGCGTCTTGTTAAAGAAGTTGCAGATCAAGCACCTGTAACGATTGTCAACTCAATCAACCCATACCGTTTGCAAGGTCAAAAAACCATTGCTTATGAGATTGTCGAAGCTTTAGGTCGTGCGCCTGATTATCACTGCTTACCTGTAGGTAATGCGGGTAATATTACTGCTCATTGGATGGGTTATACCGAAGCTGTTGCAAACCAACCCGTTGAAGAATTTGAACAAGTGGTTTATGACGCAGCAACGGACAAGTTCACAGGTCCAAACCCTGAAGGTCGTCCGATCATGGTGGGCTATCAAGCATCTGGCGCTGCACCATTCTTACGCGGTGGTCCAGTTGAAAACCCTGAAACTGTTGCAACAGCAATTCGTATTGGTAACCCGCAAAGTTTCAACCATGCTAAAGCAGTAGTACGTGACTCAAATGGCTGGTTCGATGAATTGACAGATACTGAAATTCTAGAAGCTCAACGTCTACTTTCTATGTACGAAGGTGTATTTGTTGAACCTGCTTCTGCTGCCTCTATTGGTGGTGCGATTCGTGACATTAAAGCAGGTAAAATTCCTGAAGGCTCAGTCATTGTTTGTACAGTAACAGGGAATGGCCTAAAAGATCCTGATACAGCAATCAAGCAATGCGCTGATGCAGTGATGTTGTCAATTGATGCCACTATGGATCAAGTGAAAGATTCGATCCTTTCAAATATGTAAGAATAGCGTTTGAAATAAAAAAACCAGTTGCTCACAACTGGTTTTTTTATTTGTACTGCCCTATTCTAAGATAATGCTTTTATCTTTCAAAAATCATCATTTCAATGTGAATAAAAAATCTTGATCTGAATCATTTAGCTCAATGAAAAATTGATAATCTTTAGGTATAAAAAAAGCTCCTCATATCAGAAGAGCTTTTTAGGTCAAACGATTAAATACGTTTTGGTAAATGACTTACCCAATTCAACAAATTGGTTGCATCATTGGTACGTGCTTGAGATGAGCTAGCACCAAGTAATACAACTACTGCTGGGCGGCTGTTTACAGTGGTATGCATCACCACACAACGCCCCGCTTCATTGATATAACCTGTTTTCGAAATATTGATATTCCAACCACCATTACGAACCAATGCATTGGTATTATTCGACTTTAGAACACGATACCCTAAATTAAAGTCATAATGTGCTGTTGTTGAAAACTGACGAATAAGTCCATACTGAGAAGCGGCACTGACCAAAATACCCAAATCACGCGCCGAAGATATATTACGTGGATCTAAGCCTGTCGATTCAGCATAATGGGTAGAATTCATACCCAACTGACGTGCTTTCGCATTCATTGCTGCAACGAATGCCTGACGTCCACCTGGATAAGTACGGGCCAAAGCTGCGGCTGCAGGGTTCTCAGATTTCATCAATGCAACCAGCAACATTTCAGCACGATTCATTGTATCGCCTGCTTTTAATGTTGAACTTGAGTTTTTACCGCCTGCACCAGCAAAATCAATTTGCTGTAACGTGATATCTTCTGACATATCCAAACGTGCATCAGCAGTAATCACAGCCGTCATCAATTTAGTAATGGATGCAATTGGCATCGCCGTATTGGTATTTTTACTAAACAGTACTTCACCTGTTTTTGCATCCATCACCAAAGCAGCACGTGCATTGACAGAAGGTTGGTTGCTAAAACTATTGGTATCTACAATCTGTACAGATTTATTGGTCAAAGCTGCAGGTGCAGCATTTGAAGCACGAATTGTTGTAGTTAAAGTCGTCGAACCTTGCGGAGACGGCTCGTCTGCATCTTCTACAGAGTCATCATTCAACAATTGGCTTGCATCAGAAGAAGACCAACTCACAGTCGCTTGTCCTGCCGCCCCTGATGAATTCATGACGATGTCAGCAAAACCAGTTGAACTCAAACTGAGTAGTACTGATAAACTCAGTACATTCATTAACGTTTTTTTGGAATTTTTCACGATAATTTACTCATCTCAGGGAGGTTTTCACAAACTTGCTAATTGCCTCAAATATGACTTACATTTACACTCAAACGTGACTATATTAAAACAAATATTTTAATCACAGTAATGTGCATAAATATTTTACGGGTATTAGGAATAGCATTGCCAATTTTGTGATGACATTGCAAGTATTTTTTGCGTTGTGTAACAAAAATATTGATATTAAGAATTGTGAGGAGGTGTACGTGATTACTGTCTTAGTGGTAGATGACCATGAATTAGTAAGAACAGGCATCTGCAGAATGCTAGAAGATCAAACTGATATTCAAGTGATTGGGCAAGCTGAATCAGGTGAAGAAGCCATTACAATCGTCAGACAACACCATCCGAATGTGGTTTTATTAGATGTCAATATGCCTGGAATTGGCGGCGTTGAAACAACACGTCGTTTATTACAAACTGCACCAGATACCAAAGTTTTAGCCGTTAGCGGACTTGCAGAAGAACCGTATCCGTCATTGTTACTTAAAGCTGGAGCAAGAGGTTATATCACCAAAGGTGCTCCAATTACAGAAATGGTTCGAGCAATCAAGAAAGTCATGCAAGGTGGTAAATACTTTAGTGCGGATATTGCTGAACAATTGGCGAGCTCATACCTATCAGACACACAAACTTCCCCTTTTGATGCGCTTTCAGAACGTGAAATGCAAGTTGCAATGATGGTGGTCAATTGTGTGAGTGCTCAAGAAATTTCAGATAAACTTTTTGTCAGCGTTAAAACAGTCAATACCTACCGCTATCGTATTTTTGAAAAGCTTGGACTAGATAGCGATGTCAAGTTAACTCATCTGGCTATACGTTATGGTTTGATTAAACCTTAAATCTATTCAAAATATAAAGTTTTATTTGAGTGCATTATGCTGCCTACGGTATCTGTCCCTATTTATCAAACGATTTATCGCTTAGGCGCATTGTATTCAGTTTATCGCATTGTTATTGCTTGCTGTTTAACGGTGATCTTTTTGATTACCTTGGAAAATCAAGACTCTCATTACAACTATCCCAGTTTATATTTTTACTCAGTCGCTGCATATACTGTGATTTCAGCTTTACAACTGATATTGCTCAGGTTCTATCCTCACGGCGTCAGTAAACAATTTATTGGCTTTTTTATTGTTGATATTCCTTTTCTAAGCATACTTACTTTTGCACTGGATGGTCCTAATCTTGCAATTAGTATCTTGTTTGTCATTACCGTATTTGTCGCAAATTTTTTGCTCACCAAAACCAAAGCGCTTTTCGTAACACTGGTTTCTGTAATTGCTGTTATTTATCAGCAATTTTTTGGAAGTTTTTTTGATTTCTCAAATTTAAATAATATCGGTAATAGTGCTTTACTCGCTTTCTTATTCTTTATGGTTTACGGTATCGGACAGATTGCGATTAATCGTTTTCAACTTCTTGAATCCTTAAATACCTATCAATCGATTGAATTATTTAAACTACAAAATATCAATCGCTATATTTTAGAACAGATTGAAGTCGGCTATTTGGTGCTCGATGAACAATATAAAATTATTGTGAGTAACCCTGCGGCTTGCCTACTGCTCGGTATTCCTCCACTCTATGCCCATGAACAGTATCTTCTTTCTAGTTTTCAACCCGATTTGTTTGAATTACTAGAAAAGACGATGATCAAGGATAATGAACGCTTTCAATTTGAGTCATATAAATCAGCGTATACCGTTGATATTCGTGTGCAAAAATTAATTGTGCCAAATCAAGCGCTCACACTTTTGGTTTTAGAGGATGCACAGAAAATTAATCAAAAGGTCCAACAATTAAAACTTGCGGCATTAGGACAACTCTCTGCTAGTATTGCACATGAAATTAGAAATCCTCTTGCTGCAATTGTGCAAGCCAACGATTTGATTATGGGCAGTAGTGGACAGCAGCAAACCATTCTTCATCAAATGATTTCAAAACAAGCTGTACGTATTAACAGTATCATTAAAGATACTTTAGATATGGCAAAAAATAGAAAAACCACAGCGACTAAAATTCTTCTACAAGACTTTTTGAATGATTTACTAACCAATGATTTACAGGACGCACGTCAAAAAATTCAACTTGATATACAAACTCGTCTTTCTGTCTTTTTTGATGACTTACAACTCAGACAAGTACTGATTAACTTGATTCGCAATGCACTACGTCATAATGATGAATTTGCAGATTATATTCTAGTTAGGGCGTTTAAAAGTGAGCATCACATTTGTATAGATGTGATTGATTTTGGGAAAGGAGTATCAAAACAAGACCTTTCGCAATTATTTCAGCCATTTTTTAGTACCGAAATCAACGGAACTGGTTTAGGATTGTATCTATCACAAAGTATATGTGAAGCGAATCAAGCGAAATTAATTTACGTAGAGCAAAAACAACAAGGGGCATGTTTTCGAATCGAATGCCCACTCACGGAATAAACTAGGTTTTTGGGGATATGACTACACGACAACCATTGGTTTTACTTGTAGATGATGAGCAAGATTTATGCATGCTCATGCAGATGAGCCTTTCTCGCATGGGCATAAAAACCCATATGGCACATCATTTACAACAAGCCAAATATTTCTTTAGTGAATATAAATATGATGCTTGTATTACAGATCTTAACCTTCCCGATGGAAGTGGTTTAGATCTCGTTAAACACGTCTCTCAACATTATCCTAAAACGCCAATTGCTGTTTTAACAGCCTACGGCAACATGGAAATTGCAATTGCTTCTTTAAAAGCTGGCGCTTTTGATTTCGTCAGTAAACCAATTAACCAATCACACTTACAACAGCTCTTACAAAAAGCTTTGCATGTCCCTCAATTGGATGCGAATGCTGCAGAAATTCCGATTGAACAATCTATGCTCATTGGTAATTCTCAGGTCATTCGTAATCTAAGAGAATCGATTAAAAAGATCGCCCGCTCACAGGCACCTGTATTCATTACTGGTGAATCAGGTACAGGCAAAGAAGTTGTTGCCAATTTGATTCATAAGCTCAGTAACCGCAGTGATAGTCCTTTTATTGCCATTAACTGTGGTGCAATTTCAGAAGACTTAATGGAAAGCGAGCTTTTTGGACATAAAAAAGGTTGTTTCTCTGGTGCTACACAAGATAAACAAGGTCTGATCCAAGCTGCAAATGGCGGTACTTTATTCTTAGATGAAATTGCTGAGCTGTCTTTAGCAATGCAAGCGAAACTGTTACGTGCTGTTCAAGAAAAGAAAATTCGTCCTTTAGGCAGTGATACTGAGATCGAAGTAGATTTTCGTATCATCAGTGCCAGCCACCAAAATATTGAAGTTTTGGTTGAACAAGGTAAATTCCGCCATGACCTATTTTTTAGGATTCATGTTATGGATGTGGTGTTGCCTCCATTAAGAGCGCGTGACCAAGACATTTTAATTTTAGCGGCACATTTTATTCAGATCATTTGTACTGAATGGCAGATTCCAACCAAACAATTAACTGAAAAAGCCAAAGCTTTTCTGTTAGAACAGCACTATTCAGGCAACGTTCGTGAACTGCGCAATATCATTGAAAAAGCCATCACCATGTGTGATGAGGATCAATTAGATATTCAACACTTACAACCTGCACCACTCCGTGGAGTCAGCCAAAATGAAGCTGTTGAAACGGATGTAAAAACACCTGTACAAACAGATGCAGCATTGAAAGGCCAGAAAATTCCTGAAGAGGGTTTAGAGGAATATTTGGAAAAAGTGGAAAAAGAAGTACTTCTTTCTGCATTAAACCAAACCCATTGGAATCGGACTTTGGCGGCAAAAAAACTGGGAATGACTTTCCGATCTCTACGTTATCGTTTGAAAAAATTTGGTTTAGATACAGATGATGATTAAAACGATCGTTTTTCCATCGTTGTAAAAACAAAAAACTGAGCCAACTGCTCAGTTTTTTGTTTCTCAATCTTATTTTTAAGTCGTAAACTGCATGTTAACGATGCTTCAGCAATTGATCAGCAACATTATTTAAATAATTTTCTTCTTTTAAATCTGTTGTCCATGGCAGGTCTAAATCTGGGCGAATGCCCTGCCCATCAATCATATTGCCATTCGGCGTATAATAATGCGAAACCGTCATTTGTAATGCTGCACCATTCGGCAATGGAAATAGCTTTTGCACAACACCTTTGCCGTAACTCTTTTCACCAATCACCCACGCCCGCTGGTGTTCTTTCATTGCAGCAGTAAAAACTTCAGCTGCAGATGCAGAACGACCATTGATCAAAATACCCAGTTTAATATTTGGAAATTCATTGCCTGGTAAAGCCTGGAATTGTTGATTACCTTCTGAACGGCTCTTGGTGGAAACAATCGTTCCTTGATTTAAAAATAAGTCAGCTGTTTCAACCGCTGCAGACAATAAACCACCAGGGTTATTGCGTAAATCCAATAAAACAGCCTTCACTTTTTGTGAATTATATTCTTCAATTAAACGCTTAATTTCATTGGCAGTATCTTGCTGAAAAACTTTAACTTTCAAGACCAAGACTTGATTGTGCAACATCATCGCTTCAATATCAGCGACATCTAACTTGCGATTTCTCACAATCGTTAATATCGGACTTTTTTCATTCAGTTGTAATTGAAAGGTTGAACCGATTGATCCATGCAATAAATCGTCAACTTGTTCAGCATTTAAGTTTTTAAGCTCTTGATTTTCAATTTTAAAAATTGTGAATCCATTTTTAAGACCTAACTTTGCTGAATCTGAATTATCACGTAAATTCTTAATTTTCCATTGATGAATATGATTATCGAATGTCAATTCAAAATCTGCTGTTGCAAGATCACTTTCAGTGTATTGCATCAGCTGTTTATATTCTTCAGCTGTTAAATAACGTGAGTAGCGGTCTAAACCACTCACTAAACCTTTAATGGCTTGTAAAAATAAAGCATCATCAGGTTCTTCTTCTACATAATTATCTTTAACAATGCCATAAATTTGTACAAATTGCTCTATCGACTCAATCGGTACTTCTGTAATCGCCTGTTCAGTTTCTCCATCAAAATCAAGTGGGGCAGTATTTTCAGCTGCCCATAAATGGCTCCCACTGGTCAGTAATCCTGTTAAAACAGCAATATATTTCCAAGCTTGAGCCATTCACGCACCTGTATTTTGTATTGTTATGTTATGGGTTTAACGTAATCAAATTACGTCCCTGCATTTCTGACGGCACTGGAAGATTCATCAAACTCAAAATAGTTGGTGCAACATCTGCTAAAACACCACCTTCTGCAATGGTCGCTGAGCTTGGACCTACATAGATAAAAGGTACAAGTTCCGTTGTATGCTGAGTATGTACCTGACCACTGATATAGTCCTGCATTTGCTCAACATTACCATGATCTGCTGTAATTAACATGTGTCCATGTTTTGCCATCACAGCTTCATATAGACGACCTAAACTGCGATCTACAGCTTCAACTGCTTTTACAGCAGCATCAAATACACCTGTGTGTCCAACCATATCCCCATTGGCATAGTTCACCACCAATAAGTCATATTCACCTGAATTAATCGCATCAACGAGTTTATCTGTCACTTCAGGCGCACTCATTTCAGGTTGTAAGTCATACGTTGCAACTTTCGGTGATGGAATCAAAATACGTTTTTCACCCGGATATTCATCTTCACGACCACCACTGAAGAAGAAGGTCACATGTGCATATTTTTCTGTTTCTGCAATCCGAAGTTGGGTCTTGCCTAATGATGATAAATATTCACCAATTGAGTTTTTCAAATCTTCAGGCATGTACGCCACAGGTGCATCAATCGTGGCTTGATAACGCGTCAACATGACAAATTTAGATAAATTTGGCACAACCTTACGTTCAAATCCTGCAAAATCTTTTTCAACAAAAGCTTTGGTAATTTCACGTGCGCGATCTGCACGGAAATTCATAAATACAATACTGTCACCATCAGAGACTTTTACGATATCGCCAATCCGTGTTGCTTTGACAAACTCGTCATTCTCATTGGCTGCATAAGCTTGTTCTAAACCTTCAAGCGCAGAATCAACCACACGTAAAGCTTCGCCCTCAGTCATCAAACGATAAGCTTGTTCAACACGATCCCAACGATTGTCTCGATCCATTGCAAAGTAACGACCGATCATCGTTACAATCCGACCTTGATTTGGATATTGTGCAAAAACTGCATCTAATTTTTCTAATGATGGCTTCGCACTACGTGGCGGTGTATCACGACCATCAAGGAATGCATGTAAATACACTTTTGCACCACGTTTTAGGGCAAGCTCACACATTGCAACAATATGATCTTGATGTGAATGCACACCACCTTCAGACAATAGCCCCATGATATGCACTGCACCATTGGCAGCTTTGGCCTTTTCAACAGCATCAATCAGGACTTCATGTTCAAAGAAATCACCAGTACGAATGTCTTTGGTAATTCGGGTAAAATCTTGGTAAAGCACACGACCTGCACCTAAGTTCATGTGGCCCACTTCTGAATTACCCATTTGGCCATCAGGTAAGCCTACATCTTCACCAGAACCAGAAATTAAACTATGCGGATGCTTTTCTTGCATCATGGTTAGATTTGGCGTTTTTGCTGCTAAAAACGCATTATCTTCGACCGCTTCACGATGACCCACACCATCCATAATCACAAGAACGTGAGGGATTTTGCCAGCAGTTGCATCCGTCATGATTTACACTCTTTTCTGTTTACAAATTAATCGTGCTATCTTACCGTTTTTTTACGGCAGACTCTATGCTCAGACCATGACAAACATTGATGTTGATGATCTGAATTTCTGATTTATCTAAACCTAATGTATTTAAAATCGACTATCGTGCTCTGTAGAGCAAATAACTTCCCGCAGCAAACATGAGTACAATCGGTAAAAATACGAACCATGCAGGTGATGGTGCATAAACCAAACTTGCATAACCCAAGAAATCTTGTAAATAATAGAAACCAAGACCAACAAACAGAGCAATCACCAAACGGAAACCCATCGATTGTTGACGTAAAGGTCCAAAAATAAATGAACACGCAATCAGCACTAAGGCCAATAATGCAAATGGTGATCCAACATTTTTCCAAAAAGCCAGCAAATAGGTTTTCGGAACTTGACTATATTCATGCATGTATTTCATAAAACTAATCAACTGACTCGGTGCTAAATCTTCAGGATCAATCGTCACCATATGCACATATTTCGGTTGTAACGCCAACGCTAAATCCTGTTGATTGGTTTTTGCGACCTGAGCCTGACCATTCACGAGCAAATTCACTTGGGTACTGTTCTGTAAATTCCATTGCCCATCTTGAACAAACTTGCCTTGTTCAGAGTTTAGTAAAGACTTCATGCGATAGTTTTCATCGAAATCAATCACTTGAACCTGTTTTAAAGTCCCTTGCGAATTGGCATAGTCAATATAAATAAACCGTTGCCCTTCACGTGTCCAATAACCTTTAACTTCACCTAAAGCAGCAACACTACGATGACTTTTAATACTTTTGGCATGTTCATTGGTATAAGGAACCACAAACTCACTCAGTACAAAAGACAACACAACCAAAAGCATAGCTGAGCGCATCACCCAACCTACAATCCGCCATAAACTAATCCCTGATGCACGCATCACGATCAATTCACTATTGGATGCCATTGAACCTAAACCAAGCACAGCCCCAATTAATGCAGAAATAGGCAGAATCTCATAGAGATAGCGTGGCGCACCCCACAAGACGTATTGCAACGCATTCCAAGCGGTATAGCCTTCTTTTAAATCACCTAACTCACCCAAGTAAGTAAACAAAATTTGCAAGACCGATAACACCGCTGTTGCACCTAACATTGCAAGTGCAGTGGTTTTCGTCACATGCTTGGCGACAATTCTACGTGCTAACATTATGACCTCACTCGCTGAATCTGCTTCTTAATCTTAGGTGCTAATTTCTGTTTTCTAGAGAATAAAGCAGCGGCTATGGCATATACCAAAAGTACCGCAGGATAAGCCCAAATCCCAATCTCAGCTTTACTAATTCGAGTTTTAATCGCCATCAATGCCACAATTAAGCTGGCAAAAATTAATAAGGCTGGAAATAATTTTAAATAGCGACCTTGTCGAGGACTCACCTCACACAGTGCAGTTGCAAGCATGAGTGCAACAATCATTGAAAATGGCACAAAAATACGCCATCCCAATTCACTCTCAACCACTGGATCATTTTTAACTGCAAGCAATTTTGCAATCGGTAAAGCTTCCACTTCACCACTTTCAAATTTTGCCTCTTTATCACTTTCTAATCGCAAGCGATACGATTGAAACTCTGCTTGGCTATACTTTGGCGTGCCGGGATAAATTTCATAACGACGCCCTTGAATTAAATCGACAATACTGGCCGTTTCATTGGCAATTTCAACACGTGTTGCTTCTTTTGCCAAAATCATGACATCAGGTTTACCTTCTTTTTCAGCACGCTGATAAAAGAAAATATCTTTTAAATTTTTACGGTCTTCGGATAAAGATCCTGCATAAATCGTATATGCCCCTGAAGAAATAAACTCTTTGGGTCGAACAAGATCAAATCCCGTACGAACGGCTTGCGTTGATACCAATTGCTCATACTGACGCAATCCCCAAGGCGATAGCCAAACCATCAAAATGGTTTGTACAAATAAATAAATCACGGTCAGTGGAATGAGCAATCGAGCCAATTGAATGCGACTCAAACCACTACTATTAAACACAGCCATTTCATGGTCGACGTACAAACGACCAAAAACCAGCATTAACCCAATAAAGAAACCTAAAGGAAGAATTAATGTTAAAAATTCAGGTAAGCGATAACCAATGATACTAAACAGGATACTGGCATCTAAACGCCCTTGCGCTGCCACGCCAAAATACTTGATCAAACGTCCACCCATCATGATGAGTGTTAATAGCGCAACAACAACGAGTGAAGTTGAAACCACTTGCCTGACGAGATAACGTCGAATAATCAAATTAATCTTCCAAATAAGGGTAAATCGTGAAGTAGTACTAGTTTACCCGAAGTTAAAAATATAAAACCACATTGAAATTCTATCATTGGAAGTGGTTCAATGGTTTAATGAATTGAAACGTTTAAAAGGTACAAATACAGCACATGAAACTTACAATAAACCCATCGTTTTCAACGCCTACGTCTAGCCAATCGTTGTTTATTTTGGTGGATTCTGAAAACCCACAAATAGCTCAAGAAACATATAAAATCAATGATTTAAACTCATTAATTGAAGCAACAGCATTCAAAGCGAGTTTTAATGAGACATTACCACTTATCGGAAAACTGACTCAAATTACACAATGTACTTTGCTTGGTATCGATAAAGCTTCGGAAATTAAAGCGACGAAATTAGCAAAAATCGCACAAACGATTATCAAAGCTTCACAAAAAAAATCCAAACAAATCAGTATTGATATCTCTGCTCTTCCTGTTGAGTTGCATTATTTATTTGCTTTAAGTATTACTCAAGTGGCTTATGGTTACGATGAGTTTAAATCAAAGAAAAATGAATTTAGTTTAGAAAATGTTGAGTTGATTGCTAATGAATCTACTCTAACCAATGCGCAATTAAACTTTATTGAAGCCGTTCAAAACGGACAAAATTTAGCACGTGATCTTGGAAACTGCCCAGGGAATATTTGTTTCCCTGAGTATTTGGCGGAACAAGCGCATGCCTTAGCTGCCGAATTCCCTGACTTATTAAAAGTTACAGTGCTTGAAGAGCAACAACTTGCTGACTTGGGTATGAATGCTTTCCTTGCTGTAAGCAAAGGTTCTGATCGCCCGGGTCGTATTGTCACACTTGAATATCAAGCCACTACAGATCAAGCACCGATTGTGCTCGTCGGTAAAGGCGTTACCTTTGATACAGGTGGTATTTCATTAAAACCAGGCCTAGGCATGGACGAAATGAAATTCGATATGTGTGGTGCAGCATCAGTATTGGGTACGATTCGCGCACTCTGTGAAGCGAAATTACCAATTCACGTTGTAGGTGCAATTGCTGCCGCAGAAAATATGCCTTCAGGTCATGCAACTCGTCCGGGCGATATTGTCACAACGATGAGTGGACAAACTGTTGAAATTTTAAATACAGATGCAGAAGGCCGTTTAGTACTGTGCGATACTTTGACTTATATCAAACGTTTCAACCCAGCCTTGGTGATTGATGTAGCAACCCTAACTGGTGCATGTGTAATTGCCCTAGGTTCGGTTGTTTCTGGATTATTCACACCAGATGATGAATTAGCTGAAGAAATTATTGCAGCAGGTCATACTTCTTTTGACCGTGTATGGCGTATGCCGGTGTATGAGGATTATCAAGAACAACTTGATACGCCTTTCGCAGATATTGCCAATATTGGTGGACCAAAAGCTGGTGCAGTTACAGCAGCGTGTTTCTTACAACGTTTTACACGTGATTACCGTTGGGCACATTTAGATATTGCAGGTACAGCTTGGAACTCGGGTGCAAATAAAGGTGCAACAGGTCGTCCAGTTCCATTGTTAATGCAATTTATTGCTAAACGCGCGCAATCAAATGGCTAAAATTAGCTTTTATTTGTTTGAAAAAAGCCCTGAACGACAGGTCGAAAGTGCCTGTCGTTTATGTCGTAAAATTTTACGAAATGCAGCTAAAATTTGGCTGCATTGCCCAGATCCTGAGTTACAGCAACAACTCGATGAACGCTTATGGAGCTTTGATGCAACGAGCTTTTTAGCCCATGGCATTGACCAAACACATGCGCCTATCTGTATCTCAGCACAATTACCTACAGCACAAGCAGGATCAAGCACTGTTGAATGGATTGTGTTTAATTTTAACAATCAACCCCTTGAACAAGTGACACAATTTGGTCACATTATAGAAATTGTTGAAAATGATGAGTCTGCAAAGCAAATTGGTCGAGAAAAGTACAAAGCATATCGACGAATGGGTATTACACCTCAAACCTTCAAACTCTAAGCTATTGATATTCAAACCTAAAAACAAAGGAGATGCGTGGTGACATTAAATGTCGGTCAAGATTTCAAAAAGCGTTGGTTGAATGCGCCTGAAGCTGTGCGCCAAACTTTTGTTGATGACCTCAATCGCATCTGTGACCTTTTAAGCCCTGTAACAGATATACAAAATTGGCTCAATAATGACCAACGTCAAATGCAAATTGCACAACTTCAAGTTGAACAAGCCTATGCCGATTTAAAAGCACAGCTGATTGAAGAAGCCCGTGTTCGTAAACAGTTGGCCTTGGAAAAAGCCTTAGCTGAGAAACGTGCACAACAAGATGCGTATAATCAGCAATTACAGCAAGATGAAATTCAACAGTTTAAAGATCAACAACTTGTACTACAAAACTTACGACAACATATTGATATTGAAATTTCCGAATACAGCCAAAAGTATACAAAAAATCCAGATGTAGCCGCGATTGACTATGCCAGCGGTCAATTTAGAGTGGATGAGAGCCAAATCACTTCTGAATTAGAAAGTGTTCGTTTAAGACTTGAACTGGAGGCTGAAACACTGATTGAGCAAACGGTAAAAGCTTTCCGCTCTAAATTAGAAACGGCAGCCAAAGAAGAAATTGAGTATATTCTCAGCAACTCAAATTTTTCAGCAGAAAAAAAGTAACGCCTTTGATCAAAAATCAGCAGATTACGATTATCCCAAAAGCCCAATCAGGGCTTTTTATCGATTGATCGCGATGTTAAGACCATTAAAACGAAGCAATAAGCAAAGAGAGTAGATTCCCTGCCCCATAACCCATTCCTAGTAATAAGGCAATCCAAATCCAGCCACCTAAAATGTTATACAACATAAATACAGGCATTTTCATATGTCCTGCACCTGCTGCAAATGGGGCAAAGGAGCGTACGAAAGGGACAAACCGTGCTACAAGAATGGTTTTCCCACCATGCTTTACGAAATAGTGATTGGTTTTCTTAATATATTCAGGTTTAAACCATCGAGAGTGTTCATGGAAAAACTTAAAACCCAAAACACGGCCTGTATAATAATTAACGATATAGCCCAATACAGAGGCAATAAATAAAAGTACCCCCATATAGTGTAAATGCACAGACTCAGCTGTAGAACACAAGGCTCCAATGGCAATCAGTAAACTGTCACCGGGCAAAAAAAACATAAATACCGAACCTGTTTCTGCAAAAATAATCAAAAACAGAATCGCATAAATCCAAAGCCCATAATTTTCTAGTAACGTGGGCAATAATTGTTCTAAATGCAGTAAAAAATCAAGCAATACACAATTCTCTTCGATGAAGCATTTGTCATATATTAGTCTAATTTAACGATATAAATATAAAAAAGCCTAAATAAATTAGGCTTTTCTTGGATAGACTCAATTTATTTTACTTTAGGAAGCCATGAGCAGCCAAGAATTCCATGCTCAGCTTTGATTCAGCTTTTTGTTCAGCTGCTTTATCACCTAACAATAAGCGCTCAATATAACGTGCCAGTACATCCACTTCCAAATTGACTTTAGAACCGACTTTCCACGTTCCAATATTGGTACGCTCAGCCGTGTGAGGAATCAAGTTCAGACTGAGAACATTGCCACGTAAATGGTTAATCGTCAGGCTGATACCATCGACCGTCACTGAACCTTTTTCAGCTAAATATTTAGCAATTTCCACAGGTGCAGTCACTTCATAATAAATTGAACGAGCATCTGAGCGAACCACGGTAATTTCACCGACAGCATCAACATGGCCACTGACAATATGTCCACCAAAGCGTGTCGTAGGTAACATGGCCTTTTCTACATTCACTGGTTGCCCCACTTTCCAATTTCCTAAAGTGGTCCGATTTAAACTTTCACGAGAAACATCAGCTGCATACCAGTGATCACCCCATTCGATGACAGTGAGGCAAATACCATTGGTGGCGATTGAATCCCCCAAATGCACATCAGACATATCTAAATCGGTATGAATACGTAAACGTACGTCGCCACCGACACTTTGCAGACTTTCAACCTTTCCTAAACTTTCAATAATGCCTGTGAACATATTTTTATCCTACTGCCTCAATAAATGAGCAATTCAAACCAATTCTCTATCCCAATATATTGTGTCATTTTATGCTTTTTAAAGGCTGCTACCAAAGCACCAACTGAGTACTGACCCCAGAAGTATCAACCCCACCCAATTCTGCAAAATGATAAAGCTGCCCCAATAACTGACGTAACGGCGGGCCAGATTTAGCATGTGTATCCGTAATTACTATAAATTCAAGTACACGCGCACGTTCAGATTGACGTTGTTTACTGACTCGATAACGTGGCACATCCTGAGTCAACAATGTCACCTTACCTCGCTTTAAATTGGCCGCCAATAAATCTTTGGCTTCAATATTTCCATCGGTTGAATAGCTGGTCAGGATATAACGTGCATTGATGGTTTCCAATAATTTCTCATAAGCTTCTTGGGCATGCTTAGAGGAATTATACGGACTTGGACGTTCTTTACGCCATGCTCGATCAATTCCACTTTTAAAACCTTTGGTATCAGGGGTTGGTAAATCAACTTGGTCCCAAAGCGTTAAAGAATTGAGTACATGATAATTACTGCTATAAGCGTGTTGATTGTATGGTGGATCTAAATAAGCCACATCCACCTCAAAACCACTCATTTGATTGGCGAGATGCTGTGCATCTACACACCACATTTCAGCCATTGGCGTCTTTTGCTTATTGTCACCTACTTCACTAAAGCGACTCGGAGTTAGCCACAATAAAGACTCAATACGCTCTAAAGCGGTTTGGGTTTTTCCACCCCAACCATGATGAAAGCTTTTAAATACACCACTGGTATTGCTCACAAAACTAGCTGAGTAAAGCAGGGGTGCAAGTAAGGCACTCATTTCTACATCATCGATTGCACCCTGCGCTTGCCATGTCGCAATTTGCTGACGAATGGCATCGATACGCATGCCGTTCCGACGTTTAAAGAACAAACGATCACGAGCAGGATCGTAAATTTCATCATTGCGTGGACAAAGATTATGCGTCACCCACCCCTTTACTTCGGGTAAGCGATTGAGGTAATCGATGGCTTTCTGATAGCCACCAAGTTCTTTAAATGCAGGCGCATCTGTACATGCAAGAATGGCATGATTCAGTGCATGGCTATACGGTTCCCAATCATTGGCAATCACGCGATATCCATTTTGGCGAGCTAAACGAGAAACCACGCCACTTCCTGCAAAAAAATCTGCAAAAATTGGCGCACGCTTACTGCTTGTATTTAATGTCCCTGTAATTTCAAGTGCTTCAAGAATCAGATGTAACAAACGACGCTTGTTTCCCAAATAAGGAACGAGCTGATGAAAAAGATATTCATCTGTTGTCCGTGCAGCATGGCGACGCTTGTGATAAACCGATGATGGTGACTCTGAATTCATACTGACTCTTGTGAAGGGATGAGTCTTAAACGAATATCATCACCCACTTGGATGACGTCAATAAGCTTAAAACGAAATTGTTGTGCCATAGATTCAAATTCTGCATTGAACATGGCACGTGCTGATTGTCCTAAAAAAGTGGGTGCAACATAATTGATCATTTCATCAACTAGACTTTCCTGCAAAAATGCAGTTGATAATGTTGCACCTGCTTCAACCAACACATCATAAATTTGTAAATCTTTTAAAGTCGCAAGCAAATCTTTTAAAGATTGCACAGCCAATTGTACCACGCCTAAATCTGCAAGTTCCTGACGAAATGGTCCCATGACGATCACGGTTTCAGGCTGCTGTAAAATTTGTGCAGTTAAAGGTAAACGTCCTTGACGATCCAAAATAATGCGTTTTGGCTGAACAATATTTTCAAGATCAATATTTGGCAAAGCGCGTACATTCAATTGAGGATCATCTGCCAAAACAGTATCAATACCTGTAATCACGGCCCCTGAAATTGCTCGCCAATGTTGCACATCCTGTCGTGCTTCTGCACCTGTGATCCATTTAGATTCACCAGAAGCCATGGCAGTACGACCATCTAAACTCGATGCAACTTTTAAACGCACATAAGGTATACCCGTTGCCATAGCTTTTAAAAAGCCTTTATTTTGCACCTCGGCTTCAGCTGTACAAACGGCTGTAATCACTTCAATACCAGCGTCTTGCAGTATTTGTACACCCTTGCCTGCAACTAAAGGATTTGGATCTGCACAGGCGATCACGACCTTTGCAACCCCTGCTTCAACCAATCCCTTTGCACAAGGTGGAGTACGCCCATAATGTGCGCAAGGTTCAAGTGTGACATAAGCTGTTGCACCACGTGCTTGTTCTCCAGCTTCTCTCATTGCAAACACTTCAGCATGTGGACCGCCGACTGGAGCTGTTGCACCACGCCCAACGATCACACCATCTTTTACAATCACACAACCCACAGCAGGATTAGGACGAGTTCGATAAATCGCTTTCTCAGCTTCAGCAATTGCTTGACGCATCCAAAATTGATCCGAATGAGAATCTAGAAGCTTCACATGCTGGCTTAACTCAGACATAGCATTCCTGATAAATAATTTGCAAACATAAATTAATGATCTTGCTCACGATGTTGCATTTGTTCAATTTGATGTCTGAATGCTTCTACATCTTGGAAATCTTGATAAACCGACGCAAAACGCACATAAGCAACATGGTCTAAAGCAAATAAAGCTTGCATGACAATCTCACCAATGGTTCTTGAACGAACGTCTCGTTCACCTAAACGGCGGATTTGCAATTGAATATCACTCAATACAGTTTCAATCTGCTCTTGAGTCACAGGTCTTTTTTGTAAAGCATGCATCAAAGAACGACGTAGTTTTGCTTCATCAAATGGTTCATTTTTACCATCGGATTTAGTTACACGTGGCATCACCACTTCATAACTTTCAAAAGTGGTGAAACGCTCACCACAATTAATACACTCACGGCGTCGACGAATCTGGCAGCCTTCCGCTGCCAAGCGAGAATCGATAACTTTACTATCAGCGGCGTTGCAAAATGGACAATGCATAGTGGTTTAATTGAACAAAATTCGTGATTTCAACTAGTGTAGCAAAAAAACTGGTTTTTGTTGAGCCTTTCGCAAGATATGGAAAAAAAACAGCCCATTCGGGCTGTTTTACACAATATATAGTTATTTTTTAAAATTATACAGTGATTCTATTACTCAATACGTTCACCATGTTGACTCAAATCTAGGCCCATACGCTCATCGTCAGATTCAACACGAATTCCAATCACAACATCGATGATTTTGAGTAGGATAAATGTCGCAACTGCTGAATATGCAATCGTTGCCAATACACCTTCAACTTGTACCCACAATTGATGCATCATATCTGTTGGTGCTTTATCACCCATGATGAATTCACTTGCAAATACAGCCGTTAAGATTGCACCAACAATACCACCGACACCATGTAGACCAAAAGCATCTAAAGAGTCATCTGCTTTAAGAATACGTTTAAGTCCAGAAATCCCCCAGAAACAAACCACACCACCGATTAAGCCCATGATCAACGCACCGCCTACAGTCACAAAACCTGCTGCTGGAGTGATCACCACTAAACCTGCGACTGCACCAGATGCTGCACCTAATACAGAGCCTTTGCCACGAACAACTTTTTCAACAATTAACCAAGAAATTGCTGCCGCTGCCGCTGCTACTTGAGTGGTTACCAATGCATAGGCTGCCGATCCATTTGCACCAAGTGCTGAACCACCGTTGAAACCAAACCAACCAACCCAAACAAGGCTTGCACCTAGAACGGTAAGCGCTAAGTTATGTGGCGCCATAGATTCTTTGCCTAGCCCCATACGTTTACCCAACATATATGCGGCAACTAAACCTGCAACACCAGAGTTAATATGAACAACTGTACCCCCTGCAAAATCAAGTGCACCATCATTCATTAACCAACCACCACCCCATACCCAATGTGCAATCGGAGCATACACTGCAATGACCCAAACGGTGATAAAAGCAATCCAAGCACTAAACTTCATACGGTCTGCAACAGAGCCACTGATGATTGCAACAGTGATAATTGCAAAAGTCATTTGGAAAATAACAAATAAAATCTCAGGAATCGTACCACTTAAGGCATCCGTTGTTATTCCTGAAAGCATGACTTTGTTTAAACTCCCGATAAAGGCATTACCCTCACCGAAAGCCAGTGAATAACCAATAACCACCCAAACAATACTGACGATAGCAGCTGCCGAAAAGCTATGCGCCATCGTACTAAGTACGTTCTTTTTACGAACCATACCACCATAAAATAGTGCTAGACCTGGAATCGTCATCAGTAAAACAAGTGCTGTAGATGCTAGAATCCAAGCCGTATCACCTGTATCAGCTTTTGGTTTTTCTTCTTCTACCACAACAGGTGCAGGTGCAACCTCTGCAGCAACGATTGTTTCTGTTGCTAACACATCACTCGCAGCGACTGCTGTTGTCGTAGGCTCAGCTACAGTTTCTTCTGCCCACGCAACTGATCCACCAAGAAGTGCGCCAGACAGGCTGAGCGCTAATAGCATTTTTTTCATTCGTATCCCCCAACCTAATTTTGTAAATTATGTATCGATATACATAACCAGCAAACTTCGTGCCAAATTAAACAGCATCTGGACCTGTTTCACCTGTACGAATACGGATGACTTGCTCTAAATTGGTCACGAAAATTTTTCCATCGCCAATTTTTCCAGTACTAGCAACTCGTGTAATTGATTCAATCACTGAATCCACCATGTCATCACTAATTGCAATTTCAATTTTTACTTTAGGTAAGAAATCAACAACATATTCAGCACCACGGTACAGTTCAGTATGGCCTTTTTGACGACCAAAACCTTTTACTTCTGTTACGGTGATCCCTTGAACGCCAATTTCAGACAATGCTTCACGCACGTCATCTAATTTAAACGGTTTTACGATTGCAGTTACGAGTTTCATATTGTTTTCCTTCGGCTTATTTCACCAGTAAGGTTTTATGTTCAATTTTCATGCCAATCTTCCTAGCGGTTGGGGATGCTCATCGGATTAACATGCATTGCCTTTATAACCTATTCTATCCATATAGGTGAAGTTTGAGCCTCAAAAAAACTGAAAAATTATGCATATTTTTTTGTTTTAAATAACTTCTCACAGTTTTTCCACGTTGTTTTAAATCTTCAAAAAAGGGAATAGAACGACATGCTTTTATTGTATTTAAATCAGCACGTACTGCATGGTATGTATTGTTCTTTATCGTTTTTCAACCTTGAAATCACTATTCCTAAAGCAAAAAGAAAAGAGAGGTGTTACACTCAGCATAGACTATAACACTATCGGATTTCTCATGATTGAAACATTATTACAAGCAATTTTAGAACAAGTCGATCAACCTAAAAAAGATTTAGAACATAATTTACGTGCATTACTCAATGAAACTGTAACCAAAATGGATATTGTTTCCAAAGACGAAATTGAACGTCAAAAAACTGCACTAAATAATGCCAATTTGCGTCTTAATGAGTTACAAGCGCAAGTTAAAGCGCTTGAAGTGTTAATTCAAAAAAATAGTTAACAATATTTTGCGCACTTTTGGTGCAAAAACAACAATAAAACGATTAAAAATAAAGCAAATTGGAAAATAATAATGTCTTTTGCCAAAATTTATACTCGGGGCTTGCTTGGACTACATGCACCCTTAATTGAAGTTGAAGTTCATGTGAGTGCAGGACTACCTTCTTTAACAATTGTCGGACTCGCGGAAGCAGCCGTTCGTGAAAGTAAAGATCGTGTCCGCTCAGCGATTATTAACAGTGGTTATCAATTTCCAACCAAACGTTTAACCATCAATCTTGCACCTGCGGATTTACCTAAAGATGGCTCACGACTAGATTTACCCATTGCTTTGGGAATACTGATCGCCACTGGGCAACTTCCTGAGAATGTCACAGATGATTTCGAGTTTATTGGCGAACTTGCATTAGATGGTCATTTACGCCCTACAACAGGAACACTCACCATTGCCATGGCATGCCAAATGGCAAAGCATCAACTGATGTTACCTCAGGAAAATGCCGAAGAAGCGGCGCAATTACCTGAGTTTCAAGTCTTTGCAGCAAGCCATTTAAAACAAGTCTGCGAACATTTCTTAAGTTCGCAAAAGATTGAAGCTGCGATTGCTCAAAAAACGCTACCATCACAGCAGTACAAATTTGATTTGGCTGATGTTAAAGGACAACTACGCCCAAGACGTGCTTTGGAAATTGCCGCAGCTGGTGGTCATTCGATTCTATTCAAAGGCCCACCCGGCACAGGTAAAACACTTTTAGCCTCAAGATTGCCCAGTATTTTACCGTCATTAAATGCTCAAGAAAATTTAGAAGTTGCCAGTATTTACTCAATAGCCAATATGCAACATCAGTTTGGGCAACGTCCTTTTCGATCTCCGCACCACACCGCTTCTGCCATTGCATTGGTAGGTGGTGGCTCACATCCAAAACCAGGGGAAATAACATTAGCGCATTTAGGTGTATTGTTCTTAGATGAATTGCCAGAGTTTGATCGTAAAGTTTTAGAAGTTCTACGACAGCCACTTGAATCTAAAGAAATTATTATTTCTCGTGCATCTCGACAAATTACCTTTCCTGCCAATTTTCAACTGATTGCCGCAATGAATCCCTGCCCTTGTGGTTATGCATTTAATCAGGACAGTCGCTGTCAATGCTCGGCAGAATCGATTAAGCGCTATCAAAATCGGATTTCAGGCCCTTTATTGGATCGTATTGATTTACATATCGATGTCCCGCCCTTAAAAGCCCAAGAGCTACAAGATCAACAGCCTGTTGAAAATTCTGCAACAGTCAGAGCACGAGTGATTCAGGCTTTTAATTTTCAAATCCAGCGACAAGGTGGATTAAATCATGGACTCTCACCTAAAGAGCTAGAAGTCCATGTTGTATTAGATGAAGCCTCAAAAAAAATGCTCGAAATGGCTCAACAACGCTTAAATCTTTCTGCACGTGCTTATCATCGTATTTTACGTGTGGCGAGGACGATTGCAGATTTAGCTCAAAGTGAAGAAATTCAAAGTGTGCATCTGACTGAGGCCTTATCTTATCGAGGAACTCAACCTTAATTTTTTGAGAATTTAAACAGGATAAATATGCTTCATTTAATTTTAAGAAACGAACAAGCTCAGGATGTTGATGCTATTTTCAAACTCACTGAATCTGCTTTTAAAAATGCTGAACATACAGATCACACCGAACAATTTATTGTCAATGCGCTTAGAAAGACGCAACAATTAACACTTTCCATTGTGGCTGAGCGAGAACAACAGCTTATTGGGCATGTTGCAATTTCACCCGTAGAAATTTCCTTAAAGACATCAGATTGGTATGGTTTAGGCCCTATTTCGGTTGCACCTGAATATCAACAGCAAGGGGTTGGTTCTGCTTTAATGCAATATTCATTACAGCAACTCAAACAACTGGGCGCAGCTGGATGTGTGGTCTTGGGTGATCCTGCATATTATTCCAAATTTGGCTTTAAAGTTATTCCAAACTTAACTTTAGCGGATGTGCCTGCTGAATATTTCCAAGCACTTTCTTTTACGGATATGTTTCCACAAGGTGAAGTTACATATTCTCAAGCTTTTACAGCGACTCAATAAGATTATGTGATCGTTGTTGCTCGTCTAATAATCTCCCCTGCCCCCTCTTTTTAAAGAAGGGAAACTATCGAGAATTTAAAATAATGTTAGATTCCATGTGTAGTTCTATGCTCCTCACCTTTCTCGAAGGAGGAATGAGGAACATAGCTAGGCAAAAGTGAAAGTTTATAAGGCTTTCTAACTGGCCTTAGCCATCAGGTCACCTTTTTGTTCAACAGATTCTTTTAGAACGTTTTAGTTAGGGTAAATACTGCACCCGTTTCCAAACCACGTTTCACTGAATTGCTTAATCCATCAGTATCGACATTGGTACCCACTGCTGCTAACTCTGCAGATAAGCCTGGAATTGATTTCACACCGTAATTGACACCAACTTTCCAGTCTACATAGTTATCTTCACCATCTGCCAATACTTTTTCATCCATTGTGGTATAGCCCACATTTGCAACACCACCAAAACCAGTCTCGCCAAATGGAACTGTATAACCCACGTTAAAATTCCAGCTATTACCGCCCACTGCTGCCCAGTCATTGGTATAATTCACATTGGTCAATAAACTGCTGCCTTTTACCAATACATCTGCAAAAATTAATTTTGCATAAAATTCAGTCCAGTTAAAATCATCTGTTGCACTTGGGTAGTTATACTCAATCACACCGATATCTAAAGTCGGTTTAAAGGTTGCAGATAAAGCCAAAGGTGTTGCAAAACCAATAGATGGGTCTAATTCTAAATGTGGATCAGATGAACCAAAGTTCACATTTGAACCCCAAAGACCTGCATAAAGACCTGAACTATGAGACAACGTAAAACCAGCTTGAACAGCAGGGTCAGAAAGTGTTTGTGTCATACCACGGAAACGATAATCACTCGTTACAGCAGCACTACCAGAAAAACTTAAACCTAATTTTGAAAGTGCATTATCTTCTGCCATTGTCATTGTTGCTGCTGCTGACAAAACTGCGAATGTGAATGCTTTAGTTGAGAATTTCATCTTGAGTGCTCCCCCATCATACGATGTCTATTTGTTATGCTAAATTTGATAAACTCGCTAATTGCTTAGCAATAGCTATGCCAAGTTTTAATCAGCTTATTATTCAAAGGATTTATAAATTTAGATAAATAACTGTTTCTATTAATTTATTATTTAATTTTATAATAAATACCGCTTATCTGATCATCCCTTTTCTTCTATGTCAAAAATCAATGTGACGATAAATTTTGTATAAACTGATTTTTGCTGACAAATTTAAGCGTGCTGCGACTGTTATGTTTGTTCCAAAACATAAACGTTCTCCATACAAGTAAAAAACTGAAAAAACATATAAAAAATAGTGTATTCAATTGCATGATGAGTTTATTTTAAAATCTAATCTTTCTTTAAAACGCATAAATAAAGTGCATCATTTTCTTGAATAATGCACTTTTAAAGATGTATTTCTACTCAAAGTTATGATTTACATTAAAGACTATATTGTACTTAAAACATTCAGCTAAACGTTTTTTACCACCAAACACTGCATTTAAACTAAAATCTTGAGCCAAGGGATGGAAACCCCAAAATATACATCCTCTGCATGAGCAGATGTAGCATCTACCAATATAATTGATAGATCTGAGGTTCAATTTTATACGCCAATTCTCCAACCACATCAAAAACTGTGGTTTTACATAGAGTCACCTTGATCAGGATAAACGATTCCAGCATTTTGATAGATATAAGCAGTTACTTTTAGATGATAGCTCCAATCTTGTGCAAATTCTTATCCATAAGCAATGTATAAATTTCATTCAAAACCATGATCTTGTGTTTCATTTGATAGATCGTAATTCAATGTAGTGTTTCTATTTTCAAGAGAAATGCCACTTTTATGCGCATATTCCAATTCACCTTGTATGGCAATATCCTCATTTTCGACACCACTATGATCAATAGACTTGGAAACTAAACCGATATTTCCAAAAACAAGCCCATTTGCTACAAGTTATTTTGATTCTTAGCGAACGCTGAATAAAAAAGTATAGCTACAGGCACAGCCCATAATATGTTTGAAAAAAAATTGATTTTATGAGGAATAGAAGAACAGGAGAAAAATAAAGTAAATTTTACGGTGCTTTTTAATTTGTGGTAAAAATTCTGCACACTCACTAGGCACATTGTTAGGTATTATTTATATTTCTCTAAATTTCATAAGCTTAGATTTATTTAAGCAGTTTTTCTCATAAACTAATAACTTTATATTGGATAAATATATTACAAAAATGAAATATTTTTGCGCAAAAGTGATTCCATTTTTATAGATTAAA
>NZ_RAXT01000020.1 GCF_003611475.1 Acinetobacter rongchengensis
TTTAAAATAGTATCGAAGTTAAATAGCATTGAAGTAACGATCTCAATTTCAACAATCGGAATGATTAAAATCTTGTAAGGCTGTAATCAATTCTGCTGAAATACTGCTGATCGTGACTTCACGAACCATTTCGTCATCTGTTTTTTGAATATCAATCACATGGTCTGCTTGTGGAATTTCTTCACCACCTTTCGATGGCCATTCAAATAAAAACAAAGCATGCGCAACATCTAAATAATCACGGATACCCATTAATTCAAGTTCATATGGATCATTTAGGCGATACAAATCAAAATGAAAAATATCTTTCCCAGCAATATTATAGGGCTCAACCAGTGTATAGGTTGGGCTTTTAACAGCACCCTTATGCCCTAAACTTTGTAACCAATAACGACTCAGTGTCGTTTTGCCTGCACCTAAATCACCAATAAGATAAATTACGCCTTCAGCAATATGTTGCGCTAATTTTTGCGCTAATTTTTGGGTATCTAATTCATTGCTTAGGCTTAATTTACATGAATATTGCATAGCACTCACGACAGATTTCAAACGAATGCTTATGATAACATTGCAAAGCTTTTAATGTAAAAATATGCACAGAAATATCAACTTTGCATTGGATTATTCAAAAAACTCAGCCAAATCACGTTAACACTAAATCGCTAACACTGTATCGATAAAAATTTTCTACTCACGCATGTTGAGCATTTTTAGCAACAATATCAGCAAGATCATCCACCAATTGCGTAATATCTTGCTGACTCAATTCCGACAAAGTAATTCTTAACCCAAACTGCGTATTTTCAACAAAAAAATCTTCTCCTGTACGCACTAACCAACCTCTTTCGAGTAATGCTTGCGCATAATATTTTGGTGTGTCCAATTCTAACCACACATTTAAACCATCAAATTGTTTGGCACACTTTAATTGCTTTTGCTGCATCAAATTTACAAAAGCATGATTTAAATCTGAATAATACTGTTTGACCTGTTTTAAATGTTGTTCAAATTTCTCAGCCGTGAGTAATTGATAAACAATATTTTGCAATAAATGACTGACCCATGAGGTGCCAGAATTCATTTTTTTGTCTAATAATGCAGAAGTATGCGGATCACAGCAAATAAAACAAAAACGTAAATCAGGGCCTAAATATTTAGATACAGAACGAAGGACAGCCCAATTTTGCGTTGTTTCAGGAATAATATGGTAATACTCAGCATGGGAAATGGCTGAAAAATGATCATCAATTAAAACTAAGGTGTTTGGATAAGCCGCTAAAAGATTCTTGATTAAAATAGCTTCCTCACGATTTAAACTATAACCCGTTGGATTATGCGCCCGTGGTGTAATAATCAATGCTTTGACATGTTTATTTAGTGCATTTTCAATATCTGTCAGATTAAATCCCGCATGATTGACTTGAATTGAATGTATTTGGAAATGATTATTTTCAAGAATTTTTATACTGTTTATAAATCCAGGGCTTTCAATTGCCACATGATCTTGTGCCAATAAATATGCAGAAAGAATACGCTCTATTCCATCAATTGCACCATAAGATAATGCTAAACATGCTTCTGGGTGAATGGTGAAAATATCAGAAAAGATTTGGGTCTCAGCATACTTTTTTAATTGCTGATGATAAATATCTTCACCATATAAACCTGCTCGAACATTTTGAAAATTGACGCTTTGCAAGTTTGGAAGTAAATCACGATTTGGATTTCCATGTGCAATATCAATCAATTCAGGGCTTAAATTACGCTGACTCCCTTCGCCACCTCGTGATTTGGAATAACGAACTTGAGTGCCTAAGCGTTTATTGGTTTGTATCACACCAAGTTTAGCCAATGCTGTATAGGCTGTAGAAATCGTATTGCGGTTAACGCTTAATTGCTTTGCTAATTCACGAATATTAGGCAAGGTGTCACCTTCCTGATAAACACCTTGTGAAATAAGAAATCGAATACTCTCTTGTATTTCTTTAGCATTCTTTCCTTGAATTCTCATAAAAATATCAATTCTGCTCAACAATATTCACATTATATGTGACTTAAATTATTTAACCAATCCTTCAACATAAGTCGCCCTGCTTCGGTTAACTGTTCACCATAAGTCAATGCATCTTGTCTTAATTGATGAATATCAATATTGGCTTTATTTAACTCACAGGTATGCCCGATTAACCATTTTTCAATGTCTTTATAATTAACTTCAGGATGGAACTGTACTGCCAAAATTTGCCGCCCTATGCAAAAGGCCTGATTCTGATAATAATCAGAACTGGCCAAATGCGCACCTTGTATAGGCAAATCAAAAGTATCTCCATGCCAATGCAAAACATGTTTACCATCTAAAAACCTGAGTGGCGAAGCAAGACCTAAATCACTGATTTGCAAACGCCCCCAACCAATTTCTTTGTGATGTCCTGCATAAACATTTGCGCCAAGTGCATCAGCAATCAATTGAGCCCCCAAACAAATACCAAAAGTTGCATAATTCAACGCCAAGCGCTGTTTGAGCAGTGCAATTTCCGTTGCTAAAAATGGATATGTATCTACCTCATACACACCAATCGGCCCACCAAGAATAAATAGCGGTTGCTTTGAAGCAAATGCAGGGGTTAAATCATCAACCCCTGCTTGCAAATAATGAATATCATAGCCTTCATGATTTAAAAGCTCTGAGAATATACCTAAATCCTCAAAGCTGAGATGCTGAACCACATGAATTGTTTTCATAAAAATTCCTTATTCGACGTCAATATTTAAATCAGAAAAAATTTGTATTGCCCAAGCCTGATCAAAAAAACCCACACTTTTGCATAAATCAATTAAGTCACTACAATCAATCTTGTCTAAAGCGACTTCATTGTCTTCTCGGCAATCATTGATCAACTCTTTATTTTTTCTAATTTTGAGTTGAACTAAAATTCTGCTCCACAAATCAAAATCTTTGTTTGCAAACCATAAAACGGATTGAGCTAACATCCTCACCAAGAACTCTTTCTGCGTAGCATCCAGTTTCACAATCATTTGTTTGGTAATTTCAGTGAAAATTTTAGAATGGGCTAATTCATCATTTCTATGCGCTGCAACCGTGGCTTGATTAAAAGGCTGAATGGTATTATTCGAACTCAGCTGCTCTAAATAATCACTAACAAAAATCTCTGAAACGATGGATGCCGCTAACTGAATAAGTCGTTTTTTCCATTGTTCAGGATGCTTTTGTTGTTCTCGTTTTAAATTGTCGGCGAGAGAAAACTCACCAAAATCAATATTTTTTAAATCTCGTTTATATTGGCAGATTAGATTTGCATTTTTTACGAGTAATATATGGTAAGCCTCATCAACCAATGTTTCACAAACCAACTTATGTATAATAGGAGAAGACAATCCTGGTATTTTATTATTTAAAATATCATTACAACTTGGTGTAACGATATCACTTTCTATACAAACTGTTTTTTCATTATAAACCAACCAACCACAACTTAAAATTTTGCTTTTCTCAGAACAATCTAACTCATTAAAAATATAATGCTCAGAAAATGGCAATAACTCTTCAATAAAGTCTGGCTTATCTACGTTATAATTTAGATAATCTGGGGTTTCTTTACCGACCATTGAACGTTGTCGCCAACTATTGTGAATAGTCGATAAAAGTTTAATTGAGTTATTACTATCTTTGGAGATATTATCGATTAAAAAATTGTTCATTACTTTTCTCACAGATTAAGGTTATTCTTCATGAAACAATACAAATTTTCGCAAAAATAATTAATATCATACTCAGATATAAAAAATGACGGTAATAGTCGTATAATCTTATTCTGGGTGACATTAATTAATATCTTATGATTAATTAACATTTTCTCTGAAATATTAAACACCTCTTCATCCAATTCAATTGCAATCATTAAACCCATTCCTCGAATTGATTTAATACCTCGCACACTGGTAAATTTTGATTGTAATTTATTAATAAAATATTCTCCTTTTTCTCTATTTTTCTGAACAAACTGATCTCTTTCAATTATTTCTAATACTTTATAAGCGACACGACAAACTAAAGGATTCCCGCCAAAAGTTGAACCATGCATCCCTGGTTTCAACAGATTGTTCAGTTCTTCGCTTACTAGACATGCACCTATAGGGAGACCATTGGCGAGACCTTTAGCCAAAGTGAGTACATCTGGAATAATTTCAGCTTTTTGATGATAAAACCAATAGCCTGTACGCCCTAAACCACATTGCACTTCATCAAATATGAGTAAACATTGATATTGATGACATAGCTTTCTTAATTGCTTTAAATACAATGTAGATGAAATATTTACCCCCGCTTCACCTTGTATAGGTTCCAACATCACTGCACATACATGATGCTGCTCTAACTTGGCTTGAAGATCATCAATATCATTGAAATCAACAAAGATAAAATCATCTAAAAGTTTCCCAAATTGTTGTTTATACTTGTTATTGCCTGTTGCAGATAACGCACCTATGGTTCTGCCATGAAATGCATGCTTCATGACAATAATTTTAGGGTCTTTGATCTTATTTTCATGTGCATATAATTTTGCAATTTTAATTGCTGTTTCATTGGCTTCCGTACCTGAATTACAAAAAAATGCCGCATTTAAATTTGATATTTCAACCAGCTTATCACTGAGTTTTTTAGACCATTGATGAGTAAATAAATTCGATAAATGAATATAATGTTCAATTTGCTGATTAATTTCTCGATTGATTTCATCATTCTTATGCCCAAGATTATTTACACCAACACCTGAGGTCATATCTAAATATTTATTTCCAGCATCATCCCAAATATAACAACCATCACCTTGGGTAAAATTTATATCTATTTTTTGATAAAAATTAATTAAGCTACTCATTTATACAATCTCAGTACGGTTATAATCATCATAAGGTTCTAATTCATAATGCGTTGAGAAAATCTTTGTCGTCCCATTCTCAACCAAAAGAATCCTTTTTTCATTGGTGCCTTTATAAACTTTAATCTGTTGATCTTTACCTTCTATTAGCCGAATAAATTCAGATAAATCTTTTTCTGGAAAATTATTTCCAGTAATAAATCGGCCTAAAAGACGCTGTAGATGATAAATTTCGACTTGATAAACATAATCCATAAGATTCTCTTTAATCATTCAGGCCAATAATAGCTATCTGGTAAGTTTCTATGTCCAAAAATAGCTTGCCCAACTCGAATATCCGTTGCGCCTTCCTCTATTGCGATTTCAAAATCACCTGACATTCCCATAGATAATCTAGAAATTTCGGGATAACTGGCCTGAGTTTCGATTAACAATTCTTTTAATGTTCTAAAACAACTCCTCACTTTTTGCTCTTCATGGCTATGAATAGCTAAAGTCATTAAACCGACGATGTTTAAATGATCAAGCTTTTCTACTTCTGCTAAAAAATCGGTTAATTCATGAGGCTGTATGCCATATTTACTGGCTTCATTTGAGGTATTCACTTGAATAAAAACATCTAATTTTTTATCGATTGCACTCAGTTCATTGTTCAATTTGTTTGCGAGTCGAATACTGTCTAAGGCATGAAACTCGGAAATATATTGAACAATCTGTTTTACTTTATTGGTTTGTAAATGACCGATTAATATCCAGTTAACCTTTTCAGACTTTAATTGCTCAGCTTTAGAAATGAGTTCTTGTACTTTATTTTCACCAAACCGTGTCACACCTAAATCTATTGCATTTTGAATAGTCTCAAGTGGCTTGGTTTTGGTGACAGGAATAAGTCTGATTTGTTGAGGGCTTCTCCCCGTTTTGAGGCATGTATTTTGTATGCATTGCTCTAAATCAGCTAAATTCTTTGTTAGATACTGTACGTCCATCTCTTACTCATCACTTTTGACCTAGGTCAAAAATAATATAAATAATTTTTAAAAGACATCACTTCAAAACCACAAATGTAACTAAAGTTTTCTAATGCATGATCTCAATAAAAGATTTTTTAAAGGTTTATATGAATATTATTTGAAATGATCTACTGCGCAAAAACATGTTTTAATTTAAGATAGCGCATTTAAAATCTAAATCATTTATGAAAAAACCTCGCTTTAAATTTATTCCACCCATGATCAATGGCGTAAATGCAAGCCAAGTTTATCTACCCAAACTCAAACAAGAACCTTCTTCTTTATTTCACTTTTTATGTGAACAATTCCCTCATATTTCTATAGATGAATGGCAGCAACGTTTTGACGATGGACTTATTTTGGATCTGCATGGAAATGCATTAAATTCATCTGCTGCATTCCAACACAATACACACATTTTTTATTATCGCTTTTTGGCAAATGAAGTTCACGTACCGTTTCAAGAAAAGATTCTATTTGAAAATAATGATTTAATGGTGATTGATAAACCACATTTCCTTACCATTAGCCCCACTGGTCAGTATGTTCAAGAGACTTTATTGGTTCGATTAAAAAAGACCACGAATAATCCAGATTTAACCCCTATACATCGTTTAGACCGTGAAACTGCGGGAATCGTATTGATTTCTAAACAGCCCTCTACGCGTGGCCTGTATCAACAAATGTTTGCAGAACGTAAAGTTCAAAAGCTTTACCATGCCATTGCGCCTTACCGTGACACTTTAACATTTCCATGTGAAATCAGTTTACGTATGGAAAAAGGGCACCCTTTTTACACCATGCAGGTGGTGGATGGTATTGCCAACTCACAAACAACGGTTGAGATGATGTCACATGATCAATATTGGGCAAAGTATCAACTGAAACCGTTAACGGGCAAACAGCACCAGCTTCGTGTCCACTTAAATAGCTTAGGCATTCCGATTAAAAATGATCCTTTTTACCCAGAAGTCATACACAAAAAAGAAGATGATTTTAGTCAACCATTACAACTTTTAGCCAAACAAATTGAATTTAAGGACCCTGTAACACAGCAAGACATGCATTTTTGTTCTGAATACGAATTGACACTGTAATTCTTATGTAATGACAAATGTACGACTTTTTGATGATTAGACATTGAAATTCTAAATACTTTGATTAAAATAGACTTTCAAACTCAAATTTGTTTGGTTTAATCCATGAGAAAAACGGAAGTCTATCAAGTACGCCTTGATTCACAAGAAAAAAAACAGGCGTTTGCTGTATTTAAACAATTGGGAATCACCCCTGCACAAGCAGTTCGCCTTTTTTTTAAGCAAGTTGTGATTACAAAATCAATCCCCTTCGCTATTGAAAATCAGAATATTAATATGGATCAATTGTTAAAATTGAGAAAAATTAAGCAAGAACAGCAAAACGGTCAGTTGAATAACACTGCTGACTTGGTCGATGATGATGAAGATCTGTTTGCGGAGTTGAATGCAATCTTGGGTGAAAGTGACAAAAATTAACAGTGTTGCATTTTAAAACAATTCATTAAGTTTACTTTTGATTTTTTTGGGTATGCTCTTTTACAAGGAAATATAAAAATTCATTGTTAGGGGTATATCAATGATCGTCAGACGTGCGACCAAAGAAGATTTAAATCAACTTGCTGTTTTATTTGATGAATACCGTCAATTTTACGGTGCTTCTTCCAATATAAAAGAATCATTTAACTTTTTAACTCAACGCTATGAAAATCAAGAAAGCGTCATTTTTATCCATGTAAAAGATGAAGTTTTTACTGGTTTTGTACTTCTATATTTAGGTTTTTCCTCCGTTGCTTGCTCTACTTATTATATTTTGGATGATGTTTATGTCACGCCCATTTTCCGTCGACAAGGTTCAGCCAAGCAGTTAATTGATACCGCAATCTTATTTGCACGTCATCAAAATGCACAACGCATAAGCTTAGAAACTCAAAAAAATAATTATCACTCACATCAATTGTATGAACAAATGGGTTTCGTAAAAGACAACGAATTTCAAACTTATCATTGCTTTTTAAAATAATTCCTCAGATTACCCCTGTAGGAATTGAGCAATTGGTGAGTTAAATATATCTTCAGAATTCTAAATTAGAGGTTTTGAGTTCATCAAATGAGTGAATAGCCTTTCTTAAACAGTGTTTTACTGGATTAAATTTCCAATACTAACGCTGTATTTTGATTTTTAGCCGCTAAAATCTGTTGTTCATTCAAGTAAATCCATTCACCTTCGGCCAATTGCGATAATTTTAATTGACCAATTTGAGCACGATGTAAACGCTCAACCTTATTGCCAACCGCTGCGAGCATCCGTTTAACCTGATGATATACACCTTGATGAATCGTCATGGTTAATTCATGTTCAGTTATTTGTTGCACATCCGTTGCAGCAAAAATCCCCTTTTCGTTGCGCAATTCAACGCCTGCTTCTAGTTGCTGAATTTGTGTAACTTGAATTGGGTCTGCTGTCTGCATGCGATAAACTTTTGCAACATGCTTTTTAGGATGTGTCAAAGCCTGTAAAAACTGACCATCATCTGTAAGTAGCAATAAACCTGTTGTATCTTGATCAAGGCGTCCTACGCATTGCAAACCCCGATTCATCAACACCTCATCAAAAAAATCAAAAACGCTATAATGGTGTGTCGCCTGATGCGAACACTCATAACCTTGCGGTTTGTTTAGAGCAATATAGACTTTCTCGCGATACACATACTTTTCACCGTAAACAGAGTATTCTAAATTTTGTAAATTCAGTTTAAATTTTGGATCTGAAACGATCTGTTCTTGAATTGAAATAGCACCATTTTTGATCAGCTGCTGGCAGTGTTTTCGTGATCCAAAACCCTGTGATTGCAACATCTTTTCCAGCAACATATCTTTCACCCTATTTTCTAAGCCAATTATTTTACATGAGGATACTGAACATAGCGATGCATAAGGAATAACTAATTCAAGATTCAAATCATATTTTCTTGGTCATTTTATAATTGACTTTTCAATTAAATTTAACCACTCAAAAAGACAATCAAAACTTTTTTAATTTTAAAATTCAATATGATAAATAATAATACTGTAGCACATTTACAAAAATACTGTGCCAAATTAGGATTTATTTTAAAATCCATAACGCTATTTTCAGTATAATACAGCGGTATTTTTATTTTAAACGATGAACCTTGATGAGCTTTTCTAGCCTCGACCTTAATTTAATTGTTCTCCTGATTCTTCTCACCTGTGGTATTTTTAGTCACAACACGGCTGTAACCATCGCAGCAGGTGTCCTGATTGTTTTTAGAATCACACCTTTAAGCCAATTTTTCCCCCTCTTACAAACCCATGGTTTAGAAGTAGGTATTATTATTCTAACGATTGGCGTATTGACCCCTATCGCGAGTGGCAAAATTCCAGGCGAAGTGATTTTAAAATCGTTTATGCATTGGAAATCATTAACAGCAATTGCGATAGGGTTATTGGTTGCATGGCTTGGCGGGCGTGGCGTAAGTTTAATGACCAATCAACCAAATGTTGTTGCAGGATTACTGATTGGTACGGTTGCAGGCGTTGCATTATTACGCGGCGTTCCTGTTGGCCCGTTGATTGCAGCAGGAATTTTGTCGTTATTTATTGGGAAGTCTTAGTAGATTGATGAAAAATTGAAAATATCCTCAATCGCATGCTAGTTTAGATTGTTCGTACAAAACCTAAAAACAAATAGTAGCTAGGTAGCAATTGACCGTATTTTCAATACTCAATGATACTTAAATTTTGATGAGAATATAAACAGTAGACTTTTAAAGCATCTCTCAAAACGTATAGGTTACCCCTTTGTGAAACTCAATCTGTATGAATTTTCGTGAATTAAAAATTCATACATTGCATGATGTTAGCTTTAAGCTAAATAATAATGATGACGCTTTTGAGAGAATTTTTCTAACTGTTTTAAAAAACCTTCGAAGTAACTTTTCTCTTTTTCTTCAATACGATAACCTGCATATAAAGTACGGCGTAAACCATTGGCAGATACACAATCTAAACGGCGTGACGTCACCCAGCCCTTTTGCTCATATTCATTTACAACCCAATCAGGTAATGCCGCTATGCCTCGCCCACTTGCCACCAATTGAATCAGCATTTGAGTTAAATCAGTCGTTCGGATTTGTTTAGGTTGAATATTTGCAGGAATAAATAACTTCGACATGATATCTAAACGATGCTTATCGACAGGATAAGTAATCAATGTTTCTTCAGCCAACTCTTGTACAGTAATACGTTCAGCACGAACCAAGGGATGCGTATTTGAAAGTACTAAACGTGACTCATATTCAAAAATTGGAAAATATTCTATTCCTTTTAAGGCAATTGGATCAGCCGTAATTAATAAATCAAATTCAGCATTTTGCAAAAGTTCATGCGGATTCGACTCAAATCCTGAGGCAAAATCTAAGTCAACATCGGGATATTGTGAACGATATTGATTCAGCAGAGGCATTAACCAATCAAAGCAGCTATGACATTCTGAAGAAAAAATAATCCGCCCAGTTTGCCCATGTACAATTCTAGTAATGTCTGATTGTGCGATTTGGATTTGTGGAAGCACATCATCTGCAAGTTTAAGCAACCGTTGCCCCACATTAGAAAATGACACTGGACGTGTACGTCGGTTGACAACTTCTACCCCATACCAATGATCTAACTCTTTCAATTGATGGGAAATTGCTGAAGGTGTTAAACACAGATCACCTGCAGCAGCGACCAATGAACCATGCTCACGTAAAGCAATTAAAGTTTTTAAATGACGAATTTCTAACATGAGTAAAGACCAGCAAAACAACGTTTGGTTCTTCAAAGACTTTTAACAAACAATGCTTTCAGCGCTGTTGAAAGTGAGAAGAACAATCAATACAAATTTTGTTTGAACACAAAGCGAGATGCATGCTTCAAATAAAGTTAAAACAAAACATAATAAAAATCATTCAAACAATAAACCCACTATTGTTAAATGCGAATTAGATTCATCTCTTCATGCTCCAAAAGCATAAAGATACAAATGGAATCATTTATAAATGAATATAATTCACTATAACATGAATTTAATGAGTTTGCCTAAAGATGAATTTTATTTAATGATTATATCAATAAATGAATTTAAATAATTTAATCTTTGCAGAGGGATTCGAATGTCGATTAAAACCCATATCCTTGGCTACCCTCGTATTGGTGCAAAACGTGAACTTAAGTTTGCAGAAGAACGTTATTGGAATGGTGAAATTACACAAGCTGAATTTTTAGCAAAGGCTCAAGCGGTTGAAGCGGCAAACTGGCAAGCTCAAGTAGACGCAGGTTTATCATTGATGACTGTGGGTGACTTTGTATTTTACGACAGCATTTTAACCCATGCTGTTCGTTTAGGTGTGATTCCTACACGTTTTGTCGAAGCGACTCGACTGAACCACATGGATCAACAGTTTTATCTTGCACGTGGGCGAGCACCTGAATGCACAGATGTTGCTGCACTTGAAATGACAAAATGGTTTGATACCAATTATCATTATCTTGTCCCTGAATTAAATTCAACTCAAATATTTAAAGCTGATTTTTCCGATTTATTTGCACAAATTGAACGTGCAAAAACCTTCAAGCAACCCCTTAAAGTTGTAGTTCCAGGCCTTGTAAGCTTCTTATACCTTTCTCGAATTGTAGATACAGATAATACAAAGGCTGAACAACATGCATGTGAATGTGGTACCGATCATATTAAAATTGCTGCTGATCAGGCCACGTTAAAATTCATTGATGCCCTTATTCCCATCTACACAGCTTTATTCGATGAACTAAAAATACGTGGTGTTGAATATGTACAAATCGATGAACCTGTATTGGTTCTCGATCTTGCTCCAGAATGGCAAGCAGCTTTTGAACATGTTTATCACTTATTACAACGTAACGATGGTTTAAAACTAATTATTGCCTCTTATTTTGAAACTTTAGGGACAAATTTAAACCTTGCCGTTCAGCTTCCTGTTGCGGGTTTACACATTGACATCACTCATGAAAAGCAAGGTGAATTCTTTTGGAAAAAAGTCATTGATCAACTGCCTGCAGATAAAATCTTATCTTTAGGTTTAATCAGTGGTCGTAGTGTTTGGGCCAGTGATTTGGTTTATTTAAATCTGATTGTTCAAACGGCTAAAAAATCTTTAGGTGATCGTCTATGGCTTTCTAGCGGTTGTTCATTACTCCATGTACCTGTTGATTTGCGCTCTGAAACCATTCCTGCTGAAGTAAATGGCAAACTTGCCTTTGCCCGCCAAAAACTCAATGAATTGGTGGCATTAGCATCTGGAAATATTTATCCAAATGAAAAACTATCTAAAACAGCAGACAAGACTTTTGATTTAGTCGGACAAGAACGCGCAGAACCATTTGAAGATCGCTTCAAAGCACAACAACAAAAATTGAACTTACCTTTGATACCGACCACAACCATTGGTTCATTTCCTCAAACAGCTGAAATACGTGCAGCACGTTCAGCTTGGAACAATGGCGACTTAACCAATGATGCTTATGAAATTGCGATGAAGAAAGAAATTGCCTATGCAATTCAACAGCAAGAACAATTAGGTTTAGATGTCTTGGTTCATGGTGAAGCTGAACGTACCGACATGGTGGAATACTTTGCGGGTTTACTGGATGGTTTCTGGTTATCTAGATTTGGATGGGTACAATCTTATGGAAGTCGCTGCGTACGCCCACCGATCATTGTCAGTGATATAACTCGCTCAAAAGCCATGACTGTAAAGTGGATTCAATACGCCAATACATTATCTAATAAGATTGTAAAAGGCATGTTGACCGGACCTGTCACCATTTTAAATTGGTCTTTCCCACCTGCCCACCGTAGCCGACGTGAAGTGTGTTTACAGCTTGCAGAAGCGATTCGTCTGGAAGTTTCAGATCTGCAAAATGCAGGGGTTGAAATTATCCAAATTGATGAAGCTGCATTCCGTGAAGGTTTACCCCTGCGCAAAGCAGATCAAGCTGAATATTGGGACTGGGCGGTGAAATCTTTCAAACACTGTTCCAGCAGCGCCCAAATCGATACACAGATTCATACCCATATGTGTTATTCAGACTTTAAAGACTGCTTGCCACAAATCACAGCCATGGATGCGGATGTCATTACCATCGAAACCTCACGTTCAGGCCTACAACTATTAGAAGTATTCCATGAGCAAGGCTATCCCAATGCAATCGGGCCAGGAGTGTATGACATTCACAGCCCACGTACCCCAACTGTAGACAATATGCGTACTGTCATTGATGGCGCATTAAAGACCATCCCCGCTGAACGTCTTTGGGTCAATCCAGATTGTGGTTTAAAAACGCGTAATTGGACTGAAACAAAAACAGCATTAGCCGCTTTGGTAAAAATGGCCAAGCAAGTACGTGCTGAGCTTGAGGCAGCTTAATGAAAAATAAGTATAAAAATAACTTTAAAATAATAAATCTTAGAATAATAAAAACAACACCTTAGATAAATCAGCGGCCTCCATTCATGGGGGCATTTTTTTAACCTTTGAAATCATAATGAATTAATTTACGCATAAAATAATCATCTAAAAAACCTGTCCAATAATAAAAAATTTAAAGATCAATAACACGTGACTTCACTACATTTTATTGGTGCAAAATAGATAGAACGACTTTTTTAATCCAGTTACATTTCAAAATTGTTTATCTTCTGAGCGCAACATATGCTAAATAAACAGGATTTAGCTCATACTTTACAGGAGTAGAACAATGACAAGTGAAGCTATTCGTGATCCTAAAAAGGATATTCTACTTACACCACAAAATGCCGCATTTATTTGTATCGATTACCAACCCGTTCAAGTCAACTCAATTGCCTCAATGGATCGTCAACTACTGATCAATAATATTGTCGGCTCAGCCTAAGCTGCTGTTGTCTACGGTCTTCCGATTATCCATTCAACAGTCAATGTTAAAACAGGTTTAAATAAGCCCCCTATTCCTCAGCTACGCAAGGTATTACAAGATTATCCAACCTATGACCGTACTACGATTAACTCTTGGGAAGATGTAGAATTTCAAGCCGCGGTAAAAGCAACAGGTCGTAAAAAACTAATTATGACCGCACTTTGGACAGAAGCTTGCCTCACCTTTCCTGCTTTAGATGCCATCAATGAAGGTTTTGAAGTATATGTGATTGTAGACGCTGTAGGTGGTACTTCTGTTGCAGCACACGAAGCAGCTCTTCGACGTATTGAACAAGCGGGTGGTAAATTAATCAGTGTTGTACAACTGTTTTGTGAGTTACAACGTGATTGGAAACGTGCTGAAACTGTTCCTCAATTTATGAACTTATTTATTGAAACGGGTGGTACAGCAGGTATTCAATTCTCTTATGATAAATCAGAATAGATTTGCTTAACTATTTAAGAATATTAAGAATGATCATAAAATCAGGATGATAATAAGTTTTATCTATCCTGATTTTTCATTTATGGATAATATTTTTAAAAATTATGAATAGCTTTTAAAAATTTAGAATCTCAATTTATTGCTTATTGAACAATACTCATAACATCATCGTTTTTGATTGTGGCTTGTTTTACAGCAGGCTGTTCTAATGTCAATAATTTATAACTTTCAACATTGTCATTTTGATCAAAAAATATCTCATAAGACATTTTCTTACCATTAAAAACAGTTTCCGTTGGTGTGCCAATAATTTCCCATAAACCCACAGTCGCAACATCGGCTGCACCATGCCAAAAAGCACGACCGACTTTGCTAGCAGTAGAATAACCTTGTACAAAGGTATAGATTTCGTATCTCTTACCCTCTTTAATTTCGGAGATCACTGGTGCACCAAATTCTGCAACCACTAAACTTCTTGGTATACCAGCATTTAACATTGTTGTATTCTTTTTTGAAGGTTGTTTGCTTGCCATCACGACAGAACAACCCGCATTCATCAACATCGTCACTGCAACCCCAGTAATCACTAATTTTTTAAACATTCTTTTTAAAATCCATGGTCTATTATCAATAACGCTTTAAATATAAATTATTTACTCCATTTTTCAAGAGAATTAATCAGGTAACCTATGTCCACAATGTGGGCAGAAACAATACTTATTTTTTTCATGCTCAAGTTCTTCTTCTTTACGCTCTCGAATTAACTGCAAAATAATATCCCGTGTTTGCTCAGTGGAAAGCCCTATTTGCTTACGGATACTCTCAATTTTTTCAACATCTTCAACTAAATTTATTTCACTATTATTTAATAACTCTCTAAATCTAACCTCTAATTCCTGCTTTCTTTGTTCCAATTCATTGGCCAATCCTGTTGCTAAAATACCTGCGGGTAAAGCAGCTAGACCAACCCCTAAAATCGTAATCAGCGCACCTAAAAAACGTCCCAATGGTGTGATAGGGGTAACGTCTCCATAGCCCACCGTTGTTAAAGTGACGACAGCCCACCACATCGATGCTGGAATAGAACTAAATACATTCGGTTGGGCACGACTTTCTACAACGTAGATTCCTGCTGCTGCCATGACAATCATGATTAATAAAATAAAAATAACGGCTTGAAAAGATCCTTTTTCACGCTCTATGACACGTAGAAGAATCTGTAAAGAAACAAAGTAACGGGTTAATTTTAATAGTCGGAGTAACCGTAAAACACGTAAGAAGCGTAAATCGATATGTACAAATAAATTGATATAAGCAGGTAAAATTGCCAATAAATCAATAATCGCTGCGCCACTGGTGATATAACGCCAACGCTGTTTTGAATTAGATTCTAAGGGGTTTTTCTCAACCACACTCCAAAATCTAAGCACATATTCTGCGGTAAAAATAACAATGGAAAGACTTTCAAAAATCTTAAAATAAACATGATAAGCATTGTAAATTTCATTCACTGATTCCAGCAATACTGCAACCACATTTCCACTAATCAATACGATGAGAAAATAATTAATACACCGACTAAACAGCGTTTCATAATCATCATTATGCAAATTGTTATAGACAAAATGCCGTAACCTATACCATGCCGTAATTCGCATCATTGCACTTTTTATTGGAATTAAAACTGCATAGTAATACGTCAGGCCCTGTAAAGACAATCTTGAAACGATTAACAACGCCATCATACACATAATGCTGATCAGTTAAGCCTTTTTAAATCCTCCCCCTTGCGGAGCATGCTCCTCACCTTTGATAAAGAAGGAATAAGCAGCACTGCTGCGCAAGAAATCTAAAATTATTTTAAATTCTCAATAGTTCCCCTCTTTTTCCTTGCACCATCAATGGCTCAGGGTTAGGGGAGATTCTTAGATGAGTAATGACTAAATTACTCTTAACTGACTGGCATTGCATCACACACTGGCTTTTTACGAACGCATCAGTAGTGAAGACTGATAAATAAAATTTTATAAATTGATAAAAATTTATTATATTAGTCACATATTTTTTCCAGCATCGCTAACTTCACAGTTTACGTACTTGCACAGTGTACAACTCTCAAATATGGATCATTGATGTCTTCGCAACAAAACAGCCAGCTTAAACACGGCTTGAGCAATCGTCATATTCAATTGATTGCTTTAGGTGGCTCAATTGGCACAGGGCTTTTCTTAGGAATTTCTCAAACCATCAAACTTGCAGGGCCATCCGTTATTTTAGGCTATGCGATTGCAGGCCTCATTGCTTTCTTTATGATGCGTCAATTGGGTGAAATGGTGGTTGAAGAACCTGTCAGTGGCTCATTCAGTTATTTTGCCTATAAATATTGGAGTCCATTTGCTGGTTTTATGTCAGGCTGGAATTACTGGGTACTTAATGTCTTGGTTTGTATGGCTGAGCTAAGTGCAATTGGTCTATATGTTCAATATTGGTGGCCTGAAATCCCAACTTGGGTGTCTGCATTGGCTTTCTTTATTCTGATCAATGTGATTAACCTTTTGCATGTTAAAGTTTTTGGTGAAATGGAATTCTTATTTTCCATCATTAAAATTTTAGCCATTATTGCCATGATTGGTTTTGGTTCATGGTTACTTGCCAGTGGTCATGCAGGTGAAACTGCATCGATTTCAAACCTATGGGCTTTAGGTGGATTTTTCCCCAATGGTCTGACGGGTTTGGTTATGGCAATGGCGATCATTATGTTCTCATTTGGCGGGATCGAATTGGTCGGTATTGCAGCAGCAGAAACTCAAAATCCAACACAAACTATCCCTAAAGCGGTTAATCAAATTGTTTATCGTGTGCTGCTGTTTTATGTATTAACCATCGTGGTTTTACTGTCACTTTTTCCATGGAATCAAATTGCTGAAGGTGGGAGCCCTTTTGTGCTGATTTTTGATTCACTTGGAAGCCAAGGTGTTGCAACTGCGCTTAATTTTGTCGTACTGACCGCTGCAATTTCCGTCTATAACGGAACAAGTTATGGAACAAGTCGCATGTTGCTTGGCTTGGCACAGCAAGGCAATGCACCACGATTTTTAAGTAAAATTAATCAACGTGGTATTCCTTATACAGCTATTTTGACTTCAGCTCTAGTGACTGCAATCTGTGTAGTATTAAATTATATTTTCCCAGAAAGTGCTTTTAAACTATTGATGAGTCTAGTGATTTCAGCGATTGTAATTAATTGGACAGTACTTTCACTGACCCATCTTAAATTTAAACGTAAGATGAATGTTTTAAATAAAATTTCACTTTTTCCTGCGATTGCATATCCATTGGGTAATTATATTTGTGTGATTTTCATGTTGTGTATTTTGGCCATCATGTGGATGACACCCGATATGCGTATTGCGGTTATTTTAATTCCAATCTGGATTGCCTGTTTAAGTCTTGCGTATTGGTTCAAAGTACGAAAAGTCTGAGGTCATGGACAGCATCTTTAATGGCACCCTTCCGCTAAAGATGCTGTCCATAAAATCAAAGCCAGTCTCCCAAATGTCTTTGATTCAATAAGATTATTTTAGCGTTTCACACAATGAAATGTTTCCCGAATTTGCTCTTGTTTTAAATATTTTCCGGAATGAAATTTCATGTTTCAACTCATTTACGGAAAAAAATTCTGAGGTATAGCGTATGAATGACAGCCATTACAATTTAGACAAGATAGATCGTAAAATTTTATCTGCCCTGAGACAAGATGGTCGGCTTACTGTAGCTCAGCTGTCAGAAATGGTGGGTTTGTCATCTTCACCGTGTTGGACGCGAGTGAAACGTCTTGAATCACTCAATGTGATTGAAGGCTATACCGCTACAATTAATGCTAAAGCGATTGGTATTAATGAATTGTTCTTTATTGAAATCACTTTAGAACGCCATGATGATGAAATTTTAGAGCAATTTAGTGAAGCACTCGGACAAATGCCTGAAGTTGTAGAAGCACATTTAGTGACTGGCGATTACGATTATCTAGTCAAAGTTGCTGTAAAAAATGCTGAACATTATGAGCGGTTTTTACGTAAAAACTTATATTCGATGAAGGGCATTCGCCATACCCGCTCTATTTTTGCTTTACGACCATTAAAGTTAGAAAATAAATCAGATTTGATGATGATCGAATAAATAACGCGCCCTTCCTTGTTTATTTACGTATATTTATTCGATCTATTGAAATGGCTGTCTGATTAGAATTTGTATTGCACTGATAATGTTGTGTTACGTGGTGCGCCATAATTCATACGGTTAGCACCAATACCCTCATAATATGTTTTATCGAATAAGTTATCGATATTGAGCTGTACTTTAATATTTGGATCCACTTGATACCCTAGCATCGCACTGGCCAATACAATATCACCCTGTTCAATTTTTGTTGCTCCAGTGCCACTGGTGACTTGACTACGATAATTTAAGCCAATACCTGCATTCCATTGATTTTGCATATATTTAACAAATAGATTGGCCATTGTGCGTGCATTATCGGTATTTACCTTAGTACCTTTGGCATCTTTAGCTTCAAAATTTGCGATACCTAAATTCACAGCCCATTGTTCACTAATTTCACCATCGACTTCAAACTCAAAACCTTTACTGACCACGCCATCTACAGCACGATAAGCTTGCTCTGTTTTTGAAGTTTCAACAAATTGACCATCAATCTTCTCTGCAACATTACTCTGTTCAATTCTAAATATTGATAATGCCGTATTTAAACGACCATCAAAAAATTCACTTTTAACCCCTGTTTCATAGTTTTTGCCTAAAATAGGATCTAGATAATCACCTGTTGGTGTTCGATTATTTTGTGGTTTAAAAATATCGGTATAACTTGCATATAAGGAATGCTCAGGCAATACGTCATAAACAAAACCAATATAAGGTGTGAGTTCATCTTTAAACTCGCGACTCCCCGTGCCAGTTTCAATTTCATATTCCCAATTTGATAAACGTGCACCTGCAACCATTTTCAAACGATCCAGTAAACTGAACTTACCCGCTACATAAGCACCTGATTGCGTCGTTTGGTACGGGCTTAACCGATTTGTTGTACTGATTGAACCAACAACGGATGTATCTAAATCATTAAAATCTAAAATGTAATTATCTATAACAGGATTACCATAATAAGACTTTAACAACTCATTACGATTCCAAGAACCGCCGATCAAGATTTCTTGCTCACGGTTTGCGATTGAAAATGGCATATTTACATAGACATCAACATTATTTTCTTCTGTCGTCGCACGACTTGAATAGGTTGAGGCTTTGATATTGCCCAAACCTGTTGCTTTATCTACTTTTCCACCAAAATAAAGTAATGCCGTATCTTTATCATCTCGACGGTATGCGTAGGCAACATTTAAATTGATATCATTGAATAGGTTTTGTTTCAGCGAGGCAAATACAGCCTGTGTATCAATATTCCAATAGGTCCAATCTGAAGTGACCGTTAAATCACGGTCAAAATGGGTCTTTGTCCCATCTGTATAAAATGCTGGCATTCCACCCCAGCGGATCCCGTTTCGCTCTAATTCTTGGTAAGTTGCTGCCAGTGAAAAACTGGTACTGTCTGTAACATCATAATCCAAAGCAACATAAGCAATATTTCGAGATTTTTCATAATGATCCATAAAAGAGTCTTCATCTGAGTGTTTTACAAAAACGCGCCCTCTGAATGAACCATCCTCATTTAAACCTGATGAAAGATCGATTGAACTTGAATAATTGTCCCAAGAACCACCTGAAGCTTGTAATGTTCCCGTCAGTTCTTTTGAATCGGCATGCTTACGGATCATATTTAGACCCATGGCAGGATTTCCCGCGCCTGTCATTAATCCATTTGCACCTTTAACCACTTCTACACGATCAAAAATACTTAAATCTAAATCACCTTCCCCCAAACTCATGGTACTTGGTAATCCATCAATTAAATAATAATCAACCGCAAAACCACGTGCATAATTGTTTTGACGTTCATCGGTACGTGATGCAGTAACACCTGTAATGTTATTCATTAAAGATTGAAAAGATGTAATGTTACGATCATCTAAATATTCTTTGGTATAGACTTTGACATTCTGTGGCGTTTCTCTTAACGCAAGATCAAGTTTGGTTGCTGTTTTGGCTTGATGATGCGTATAACTTTTTGAGTTTTCACTGCTGCTATTTTCTTGAGTTGCTTGTAAAGTAATAGTTTGTAATTGTTGGGTTTTATTTGCTTGTTCAGCCAAAATACTAGAATCTTGCTGCGCTTCTATAGCCAACACATTCAGTGAAACTGATGTGAATGAAGATAGTATTGCGATTTTAATCGAGAGTGCCAAAGCTTTTTTAGCATAAGGTGAACTAAACATGAACCATTCCAGTTTTAAAATTTAAAGACAAAATACGGAATACATATTTAATCCCGCATATTGCACATTCGCTTCGACACAGATCCAAAGCTTTTGTGCGTATGCCTCACTCCCCCTGAGAATCAATAGATTAGGATCAATCATATGTTTTCTGTTTTATAGTGTCGCAAAATAGTATAGTTTTAATAATAATGCAAACTATTATCATTTAGATTTATATAAAATATGAACTTTCCATAATTTCTATGCTATTTATTGCTTTACTTTTATGTTTTAATACGCACAGTATGAGATGAGCCTCTTACAGTATATGCCTCGATGCATATACGACTAGCCCCTAACCATGGGGCTTTTTATTGTCCAAATTTTCAATAACATGTCTTTATAAGTATTGATTATCATAACTAAAAAATCATTTACACAAGTTCACTATATTTACTTATTTTGTACATTATTATTTAACAATAAATTGAAGTAAAAAAGGAATAACTATGAAGAAATTCTTTAAATATCTACTTATCATTATTGCTCTTCTATTTGTGATCGGATTGCTATTTTTATTCAGACCTATCGCGTCTAGTTCTGTAAGTACCAAAGCCGATGAACCCGTAGTGGATGTGGTCCTGATCGGTGGCGGTATTATGAGTGCAACCTTGGGAACTTATTTGAGTGAATTGGAACCCTCATGGCAAGTACGTATGTATGAGCGTTTGGATCAAGTCGGTCAAGAAAGTTCAAAAGGTTTGAACAATGCAGGTACAGGGCATTCAGGCTTTATGGAAATGAACTATACCCCTGAAAAAGACGGTAAAGTTGATATTAAAAAAGCCATCGATACAGCTTCTCAGTTTGAAGTGAGTAAGCAATTTTGGGCTTATCAGGTTAAAAATGGCGTACTCGGTCAACCGACTAGTTTTATTAATCCTGTTCCGCACATTGCATTTGTTTGGGGCGATAACGTCAATTATATGAAAAAACGTTATGACGCCATGATTCAAAGCCCAATGTTTGAAGGGTTAAAATACACAGAAAATCCTGCTGAAATTAAGCAATGGGCACCACTTGTCATGCAAGGACGTGATGCCAATCAGAAAGTTGCTGCGACTCGTATGGATGTAGGTTCAGATGTAAATTATGGTTCTATTACCACACAATTGGTGGATCATTTGAAAAAACAGGCTAATTTTAAACTTGAGACATCAACTGAGGTCACGGGTATTAGCCAAAATTCTGATAAAACGTGGACAGTTTCATTTAAGAATCTAAAAACCAATGCTGAAAGTCATGTTAAAACCCGTCATGTATTTATTGGCGCAGGCGGTGCTGCAATCAGATTATTGCAAATGACTGGTTTAGAAGAAACCAAACAATATGCAGGCTTCCCTATTGGTGGTATTTTCCTTATGACTGATAATCCAGCGGTCACAGCGCAACACACTGCAAAAGTATATGGTAAGCCTGAATTAGGTGCACCTCCGATGTCTGTACCACACATTGATACGCGTTATATTGATGGCAAAAAATATGTATTGTTTGGGCCATTTGCAACTTATTCGAACAAGTTCCTTAAACATGGTTCTCAGTTTGATTTAATTGATGCGACCAATAAAAATAACGTAATTCCTATGGCAACAATTGGTATTGAAAACTTAGATTTAGTTGAATATTTAATTAGCCAAGTGGCGATGTCAAAACAAGATCAGTTTAATGAGCTTAAAAAATATTATCCTGAGGCTAAAATTGAAGATTGGAAATTGAATCAAGGTGGTCAGCGTGTTCAGATCATCAAGAAAGCTCCAGGTAAAGAAGCGACTTTACAGTTTGGTACTGAAATTTTTGCTTCTCAAGATGGTTCTGTAACTGCCCTACTTGGCGCTTCTCCAGGTGCTTCGACTTCTCCTTATATTATGTTGAGTTTGATGGAGAAGGCTTTCCCTGAACAAGTCAAAGGTAAGTGGAATCCGAAGTTACATGAAATCGTCCAATCTTATGGGCAAGATTTAGGAACTAACCCTGCTCTACTTGATCAAGTGCGTACTTATACCAGTGCGACTTTAGGTTTAAATTATACGCCTACTCGTAAAGCTGCTAATGATGCAACGGCAACAGCGCCTGCTGTGGCGAATGCGAATTAATCAAAATGTGTAGATTAAAAAGATGAGCTTAGGCTCATCTTTTTATGGTGTGAGTATCTTTTCATTATTTTTACGGTTCTTAGCATAACCTCTAAAATATTTAAATGTAGGTATGGTTAAACAATTCACAAGTGATAGGACGTATAGGAGCATTAAAAAACCCACCGAAGTGGGTCGTTGATATTATTAATATTCATCGCTTAAAGCTAATTCTGCGCTCTTGGCTAAAAATGCAGAACGGCTCAAATGTTGTTTTTTAGCGACAGCATCAATACGATTGACTAAAGATTCAGACATACTGATATTAATTCGAATTGACTTTGTGTTGATCTTGGATGTATCGATATTTACCAATAACCAATAACCACCTTCAAAACGATCATCACCTAACCATTGTTCAGGGCTTGATGGTTGAGGTAATGCCATGTCCTCACCCTCGAAATAAAGCTCTACAGCTTCTTGTACCATCTGCGGAATGTCTTGCATTTCATCTGCAGCACTAAAACACCCATCAAAGTCAGGGAAAGTTAACCCGTATGCAGTATTTTCATCTTTATGAACATATACTGGATATAACATATTTACCTCCACTCCCAACCAGCTTGTTTATATATATTGCGTAGAGTACCAATCGGTATATCTTTCCTCGGATGAGGAACAACGACATGCCCAGATTTTTCAGGGTGTTTGTACTTTTCATGGTCACCTTTTCCGCCCACTTTGTACCAACCTTCCTGCTCAAGACGCTTAATAATGTCTTTACTATTCATTGTGTAATTATACACAACCTTATGCAATGTTGCATAATTTTTGCTCTTATTATGTGTTAACGTATATTTCTATGTGAAAAAAATCACCTTTCGACGGTTATAAGTTTTACCAAGCAGGAGCATTAAACCATTTTGGGTTTGTTCCCATTCGGCATCTACCTAAAAAATTGATTGATTGTAAATCAGGGCTTATGGGGGGGTTATTATTGGAATAATGAAAAAAGATATCACTCGAATATTAGATAAATACTCACAATATTCAAGCTATGATATGAAAGCAGTCCAAGGGCGTGTTTAGAACTTAAATTTATAAAAAATTATCAGGAAAAAATCAAAAAAACTAAATATTCATCTTCATGACTTATATTATTACAGAATATAAATAACTCTAGTTTAGAAACAATATCACCATGGATAAGAGATATAAATGCATTTGAAAAATTTTATAAGTCGAAAAAATGATCTCGAATTGTAAAATTTGAGTCTGTAAATTACTTACTTAATCCCCATTTTCAACACAGACAAAGCTCTAGCCTTGGTCTTTGCATTTATACAGAGGAATCGGGATTGTTTGAATATATCGTTAAATTAACTACACAATAATCTAAGGTTGTATTTCAAGTACTTCTATTTCTTGATATTTCAGTATATGTATTACCAAAAGCAGGGTTAAACTTTTTAGCATCATCTAAAGTTAATAAATCAATTTTAAATTTCCTTGAGTGATAATTTCCAAAAACATCAGAAATTTTCACTTTAATTTCTACTTTTCCATGATTAAGGAATGGAAAATATGTCCCCCAACTTTCCTCTTGTTCAAAATAAACAATACCATTAGTAGACTTGCCCACTTCTAAAAATTTATCGATCTTCACTGGTGATAAATTATTTTTCTGGGTCAGAAATGGAAATACTTTTATATTATTATTCCCAATATCTACACGGAAATCTTCGCTTATTACTGTTTCTTTTTCCAGCCAAAACCAAAATATTTTATATTTTAGCCAATCAATACCTATTCGATCTATATCGTGATGATAACCTATGTATATTCTATGAATACTCGATGGGGCTGAACCAATATTTGCAATATTTAAATATAATGCAAATGCTGTTATATGAGTATCATGACCATTAAATTCATTTCCATTATTAAAAGTACAACAAAATGAAGGTCCATCAATAATATCAATTTTAAATTTTGGTCTCTTTCTTAGCGCACCAAAAATGCCTGAAAACCAGCCAAAGAGTAATGTAACTAAAAAAATAGCTAAACTCACCACACCTTGATTTTCATTCAGTAATTTAAATAAATTTAAAATGTTAAAATTAGACATAATTGTTATCAAAAATAAGGGCTGAATAATCAGCCCTTATTTTCAACTACTTATTCAATTAAGACAATTGAGCAGCAGCAATTTTCTTCGTATCGATGTCTTTAGCAGCATCTGTATACTCGCCCATCTTGTCGAAGTTCAAGTATTGGTAGATGTCAGCAGACATGCTGTCAATTTGAGCAGCATATTGTTGATACTCTTCAGGAGAAGGTAATTTACCCAATACTGCAGCTACAGAAGCAAGTTCAGCAGAAGCTAAGTAAACGTTTGCACCTTGACCTAAACGGTTCGGGAAGTTACGCGTAGAAGTAGATACACAAGTGGTATTCGGTGCTACACGTGCTTGGTTACCCATACATAATGAACAACCTGGCATTTCAGTACGCGCGCCAGCTTTACCATAAATGTTATAGAAACCTTCTTCCATCAATTGGTGCTCGTCCATACGCGTTGGTGGAGCCAACCATAAACGAGTAGACAATGAACCACCTGGTACTTTATCCAGTAATTTACCAGCAGCACGGAAGTGACCGATATTCGTCATACATGAACCAACGAATACTTCATCAATCTTAACGCCTTGAACGTCAGAAAGAAGTTTAGCGTCATCTGGATCGTTCGGGCAGCAAAGAACAGGTTCTTTGATGTCAGCAAGATCGATTTCATACACTTTCGTATATTCAGCATCTGCATCAGCTTTAAGAAGTGATGGATTCGCTAACCATTTTTCCATGTTCTCTACACGGCGCGCCATAGTACGAGCATCGCCATAGCCTTGAGAGATCATCCACTTCAACATTGTGATGTTAGAGTTCAAGTATTCAGCAACTTTCTCTTCAGAAAGTGTGATTGAACAACCTGCAGCAGAACGTTCAGCTGAAGCATCAGAAAGTTCGAATGCTTGTTCTACAGTTAAGTCAGTTTCCATTTCTGTTAAGTCGATTTCTAAAATACGACCAGAGAAGATGTTTTTCTTACCTTTCTTCTCTACAGTTAAGTCACCTTCTTTGATTGCATAGTAAGGAATCGCATGTACGAGGTCACGTAAAGTGATACCAGGTTGCATTTTACCTTTGAATTTCACAAGTACAGATTCAGGCATATCCAACGGCATAACACCAGTCGCAGCAGCAAACGCAACTAGACCAGAACCCGCTGGGAATGAAATACCAATTGGGAAACGTGTATGTGAGTCACCACCAGTACCAACAGTATCTGGAAGAAGCATACGGTTTAACCAAGAGTGGATAATACCGTCACCTGGACGTAAAGAAACACCACCACGGTTCATGATGAAATCAGGAAGCGTGTGTTGCATTTGAACGTCAACTGGTTTTGGATACGCAGCAGTGTGACAGAAAGATTGCATAACAAGGTCAGCAGAGAAACCTAAGCAAGCCAAGTCTTTCAATTCGTCACGAGTCATCGGACCAGTGGTATCTTGCGAACCAACAGTCGTCATCTTCGGTTCACAGTAAGTACCTGGACGAACACCTTGACCTTCTGGAAGACCACAAGCGCGACCAACCATTTTTTGAGCTTGAGTAAAACCTTTACCAGTGTTTTCAGGTTGAACTGGAGCACGGAATAAAGTAGAAGCTGGAAGACCTAAAGCTTCACGTGCTTTTGCAGTCAAGCCACGACCAACGATCAAGTTAATACGACCGCCAGCACGTACTTCGTCTAGAAGAACTGGAGTTTTCAATTCAGATTCAGCGATTTGCTCGCCTGCTTTGAACGCAGTCACTTTAGCAGCAGCATGATCGATCTTAAGAACGATTTCGTCGCCCATGTTCATGTTCGCAACGTCGATCTCTACAGGTAATGCACCAGCATCTTCCATGGTGTTGAAGAAAATCGGAGCAATTTTAGAACCTAAGCAGTAACCACCGTCTTTTTTGTTCGGAATGTGAGCAATCTCATCACCAAAGAACCAAAGCACAGAGTTTGTTGCAGATTTACGAGATGAACCCGTACCAACAACATCACCTACGTAAGCAACTTGGTTGCCTTTCGCGATCAATTCTTTGATTTGGTTTAATGGACCAACTTCCCCAGGAACTTCTGGGTTGATACCATCACGTACGTTTTTCAACATTGCATTTGCATGTAATGGAATATCTGGACGGCTCCACGCGTCTTGTGCAGGTGACAAGTCGTCAGTATTCGTTTCGCCAGTTACTTTGAAAACTGTAAGCTTAATTTCTTCAGGAACATCTTTGCGGCTAGTGAACCATTCAGCATCAGCCCAAGATTGCATTACTGCTTGCGCATTTGCATTACCTGCTTTTGCTTTTTCAGCAACGTCATGGAACGCATCAAATACAAGAAGAGTTTTCTTTAATGCTTCTGCAGCTAAACCAGCAAGTGCAGCATCATCAAGTAATTCAACTAAAGGTGCTACGTTATAACCACCAAGCATAGTACCTAGTAAGTAAACCGCACGTTCTTTAGAAACTAATGGAGAAGTTGTTTCACCTTTAGCAACTGCAGTTAAGAAAGCAGCTTTAACATAAGCAGCTTGGTCAACACCAGCAGGAACACGATTTTCAAGCAAATCAACTAAAAACGCCTCTTCGCCTGCTGGTGGATTTTTTAATAATTCAACCAGTTCAGCAGTCTGAGCATCATCAAGTGGCTTCGGTGGGACTCCGAGTGCGGCACGTTCTGCAACGTGTTGGCGGTAAGCTTCTAGCACGGTGTTATTCCTCTTTTTAAAAAAATTACCTGTGAATTCCAGCTTGTCAAAAGCTTCACGGGCAATATGGACTGTCAAATTTTACTAAAAATCAAGTCAAAAGTTAATGCAAACTTCGTGTTTATTCGTGATGACCATTATTTTGTAAATAAATATCTGTCACTCATGTTCAACACTTATTTCAAATTCAAAGCCATCATATTTTATAACCTAGTACTAAATCAGCTTTACTTTTAACGACATTTTGTAGGCATAAAAATGGCAACATAAATGTTGCCATGCTTTTCTTACCGAGAATATTCAACCTTAGTGGACAGTTGTGTTGTTGATATAGTTTTGAAAATCGTCACGACAACCTTCAAATTTCATTTGCACTTCGTCCTCATGTAACATGGCATGATCTGCACATGCGAAGGAAATTTTGACTTGGTATAATTTAGCTTGTTGGTCAATGGCTTGCTGAAAGAAAACTTGGTCGCCTAAGCTTAAGACATAGTGACTTCCACCAATCACCACGACACCTTGTTCGTCTTCCAAGAGCAAATCCGCATTATGTAAATATGCAACAACTTCCATTTTACCGCTCCTTTGCTACTTTTTATTTTCTATTTCTATATTTTATATATGCTTTTCACTTTTTATGCTAATCATTTTTTGTGGTTAAAGATATGTGATTTTTCATTATCTATAATATAAAAAAACCGTTCATTAGAACGGTTTGTAATCAGGCATTTTATTCGGGTCATGCGGTGTGTTTAGACACTGTTCGAAAGCTTGTTGCTTAAATTTGCTTTGTACCGCATCTCTATCTGCTTTTAGCTCAGCATCAGGCATTGCATAGATTTTTTCTAAATATTCAGTCACAAATTGCTTGGTCATCGGATCTGTAACTTTATTCGCATAATCAACAGCTTCTTTATGGGTAATCCCATTCTGACGATCAAGTGTAATTGAACGTGCCGCATTACCGATACTGGTACAATAACCTTTCCAAATTTCTTCAGGAGTTGCAGGTTTTTTCTCAGCACAACCTGCCATGAGTAACACTGTGCTAATTGCACCTAAAATTACGAACTTCTGCATTAAAAAATCTCCAAATCAGCCCTATCATACTTAATTTCTAGCAAATTTGAAGATTTTCTTGCTTTTAATCACAGCTTTAACTGACCTAGGATTTATTTTTTACATTTAAAAACAATTATTTATTAAAATTCTTAATAACAATACTCGCAACCAAGGCTCAAACCATCTTTAAATACCACGCCAGTCAACACGTGCATTGCGTTCTGTTGTATATACTCTTTTTACGTACTGCCCCAATGGCAGATCCAATAAGTATTGCGTATATGCGAATACCTCACCCGAAGTTGTTTCAGAATGCTCTCTTTCCCATGGAGTTGTAGGTAATTCTAATAATGGCGACAACATTGAACACACCGCAATATCTGCAAGTCCTAGGCGGTCACCGACCAAATATCGGCATTCATTTTCAATCAGTTTTTGATTTAGATCGACAATAATCTGATCCATAATCAATTTTGACTCTTCAACTTTTTCTTTATTCAGTTGATAACTTTTAGACACTAGGGTTTTTAAAATCGGCTTTGAGAATTTCTCGAATTGGCGTAAATAGCCTTTTTCACCAATCATAATATCTAAAGACTCATCACTTTCAGCCAAGGCATGTGCCAAGCCCCAACGTCTTACGTGTAGCCCTAATTCGTTGGCAATCTCATTAATCGTTAAAGCTTGTTCACGTAAAATAGCATCAGAACGAAGTAAACGATGTTCAGGATAAACCTCATCAAGATACAAAGCAATTTGTGTTGAATCTGCAATATATTGTTCGCCATCTTTAAGAATAGGCAGTTTATTTTGCCCTGTTTTTAATTGAGCAAATGCACGATGTACACCAGGAATTAAATTCTGCGCAACATAATCGAGTTCTTTATGATCCAACAACCAACGTGCTTTTTCACAGAAGTGTGATAGAGGAAATTGGTATAACGTGCGCATGTAGTCTCCATATTATTCTTTTAATCAGAACCTTAGAAAATCCCCAGTAATTCGGTGTACTTTAGACATTCATCGGGTAAATTACAATGTCCTTTTTATTCATTTACCATGTCACTTCTTCAAACTTGTTATGCATTTTATATATCAGTTTATTTAAACGATATGCAGCAATGTGATAATCAAACACCTCAAACATCATACCCAGCTTAAACATTTTAAAATAAATTATTATAAATCAGTAATATGTATTATCAAATTTTATGCATTGATTTGCATTTTTTATATTTTAAAATTTTTTAGATAAGTTAAGCACAATACTTCGTTTAATTTTTACCGCAATATTGCTTAGCGTTTTGGTATCAACTGAATGGTGCCAATATGTCTAGTTTAAACACATCTCAGCAAGCTTTTGTGATCGAAAACGATCAACAAGCTTTAAATGCCGCTTACCAAGTTGCAGATTTTGCTTTGATTGAACGAAATCAACGTGATCAACGCCGTATTTTACCTCACGATGTAATTGAGCAATTGAGCCTGAAAGGATTAGGCGGAATTCGTATTGCCAAAAAATACGGCGGCGCTGCTGTTTCCAATCTGACCTTGGTGCATGTTTTCCGTATTTTATCAAAAGCAGATGCCAGTGTTGGGCAGATTCCTCAGAATCAGTTTGGTCTACTCAATGCGATTGAAAGTATTGCCAATCAAAAGCAAAAACAGTTTATTTATAGCGAAATTTTAAAAGGCAAACGCCTCGCCAATGGTGGGCCAGAGCGCAATAGCAAAGACAGTAAAACCATTGCTACACGTTTAGATCAAATCAACGGTCAATATCTATTAAATGGTGAAAAGTTTTATTCTACAGGTGCATCATTTGCGGATTGGCTTGCGATTCGTGCCATCGATTCAACTGGTAAAACTGTTTTAAATATTATAGATGCGCAAGCTGAAGGAGTTGAAATCGTCAATGATTGGGACGGTTTTGGGCAACGAACGACCGCAAGTGGAACAGTCAAACTAAAAAATGTGGTGGTCAATCCTGATCTGATTATGGATGAAGCACCACTAACTGACCCGCGTAAATATCGTGGTGCATATTCTCAACTCATTCAAGTTGCAATCGATGTTGGAATTGCTGAAGCAGCATTTGCAGACACCTTATCCGCAATTCATAAAGCACGTCCAATTGTGGATGCCAATGTCGAAAAAGCCAGTTTTGAAGCTTATACCCTACAAGAAGTGGGCAAACTCGATATTTTGCTGAATACAGCAATCCTACTGCTAGATGAAGCTGCAGAATATCTCGATCAACTTGATTCACAAGACATTGTCAGTCCAGAGCAAGCCAGTAAAGCATCGATTATCGTGGCTGAAGCCAAAGTCTATGCCAATGATGCAGCACTACAGATTTCAGAAAAACTTCTGGAATTAGGTGGTAGTCGCTCCAGTTTGGAAATTCACAATTTAGATCAACATTGGCGTAATGCACGTGTGCATACCCTGCATGATCCTGTGCGCTGGAAACATTATGCAATTGGTCATTTTTATTTGAATGGCACGCAAGATCAAAGACATGCGTGGATTTAATCGTCAGTTTTAACAGGCAAAACAAACATTCAAGGAAAATAACATGACAACTTATCAAGATATTCATAAAGTTTTAGATGCAGAAAATGCAGCTTTTGCGCAGGCACATATTATCCAGTCTGATGCTGAGGCATTGGAAATTGCAGCACAACTCAGTCAACAATTTAAACTCAATGCAGTCTTGCGTGATACCACACGTGAGCTTCCTTTTGAAGAAATTGAAGCATTTAGCCAATCAGGTTTATGGGCCATTACCGTTCCAAAACAATACGGCGGTGCTGATGTATCTAGTTATACTGTTGCAAAAATAATTGCCCTGTTTAGTGGTGCAGATGGCTCAATTGGACAAATTCCACAAAATCATTTTTATGCCTTAGAAGTATTGCGCAATACAGGTACAGATACGCAAAAGCAAAAACTCTATAGCGAAGTATTAAAAGGTGCGCGCTTTGGTAATGCTTTGGCTGAATTTAAAACTAAAACTGCGGCGCAAAAACACACGCAAATTACCCAAGTTACACGTGGCGATAAACAAGGTTTTGAAGTGAATGGGGAAAAGTTTTATTGCACAGGCAGTCTTTTCGCACATCGTATTCCCACCCTTGTACGCGATGCCAATGATCGTGAATATTTAGCTTTTATTCCATCCGATGCGCAAGGCTTACAGCGTATTAATGATTGGTCTGGTTTCGGGCAAAAAACCACAGGCAGTGGTACTGTCAAATTTAATCAGGTCTTTGTCGATGCTGAAGATGTGATTGTCTTTGATCGTGCTTTTTCAGAACCGACATTGGTGGGGCCCTTTGCACAAATAATGCATGCAGCCATTGAAACAGGGATTGCAAGAGCTGCGTTTGAAGAAACGCTACAACGTGTCAAACAAGCACGCGCATGGATTGATGCCAATGTAGAACGTGCCGACCAAGACCCTTTAACCATTTATGAAATTGGAAAAGTGGCTGCGGATGTACGAGCGAGCGAAGTGCTATTAAAGCAAGCAGCACACGCTATTGATGCAGCAAAACCGCATCCAACCACTGAAAATATTGCCAAAGCCTCAATAGATGTTGCCAAAGTCCGTGCGCATAGTACCGAAACAGCCTTGAAAGCCTCATCAAAACTGATTGAACTGGCAGGAAGTCGTGGTAGCCAACGTGCAGATGGCTTAGACCGTCATTGGCGTAATGCACGTGTACATACGCTACATGATGCTTCTCGCTGGAAATATTATTTTATTGGAAATTATGTCTTGAACAATATTCTTCCACCACGCCGAGGAACATTGTAATGAGTCATCCTATTCAAAATACTGAAATCAAAAGCAAAATTAACCGTGAAAGAAACAATACCAAGAAAAAGATCCTTCTAAATGCCTTTGATATGAACAGTGTAGGACACATCAATCATGGTTTATGGGCCCATCCACGAGATGAGTCACATCGTTTTAATGAGTTAAATTATTGGATAGATTTAGCCAAAACTTTAGAACGTGGTCTGTTTGATGGTTTATTTATTGCAGATATCACAGGTACTTACGATGTCTATCAAAATGGTATCGATTTAACGCTTAGAGAATCGATTCAACTCCCAAGCCACGACCCTGCTACTTTGGTTTCTGCTATGGCTTCAGTCACACAGAATTTAGGTTTTGGAGTAACCGTAAATTTAAGTTATGAAACACCTTATCAATTTGCACGTCGTTTTGGCAGTTTAGATCATCTGACTCAAGGGCGTATTGGCTGGAATATTGTCACAGGTTACTTAGACAGTGCTGAACGCTTAATCGGTCAAAAAGGTTTAAAAGACCACGATTTACGCTATGAACAGGCTGAAGAGTTTATAGAACTTTGCTACAAGTTTTGGGAAGGTTCTTGGGAGAATGATGCGGTATTAAAAGATAAGCAAAAACGTATTTTCACAGATCCAAGCAAAGTTCATTCAATTCAGCATCATGGGCGTTTTTACCAAAGCGAAGGCGTATTTCAAGTGTCTCCTTCTCCGCAACGAACACCAGTATTGTTCCAAGCAGGTGCTTCACCACGTGGATTGGCTTTTTCAACACGCCATGCAGAATGTGTCTTTATTGGTGGTGATCAACCTGAAAAAATTAAACAGCAGGTAAATAAAATCCGTGAACTAGCGATCCAGCAAGGTCGTCAGCCTGAAGATGTAAAAATCTTTGTTGGCATTACCGTTGTGACTGCTGAAACAGATCTATTGGCACAACAAAAGTTGGCTGAATATATCCGCTATGCAAGTCCTGAAGCAGGTTTGGCACATTACTCAAGCTCTGTGGGTATCGACCTATCGAAATACGCCGATGATGAAGCCATTCCTTACCAACAGACCAATAGTATTGCCTCTGTCAATCACAAGTTTAAGGAAAAGAAAATCACGCCTAACGACTTAAAAGCACAACATATTTTAGGGGGGCGTTATCCACTGATTGTCGGTAGTGGTGAAACTGTCGCTGAACAATTAATTCAGTTGATGGATGAAACGGGGATTGATGGTTTTAACCTAACACGTACTGTTGCACCTGAGTCACATCATGATTTTATTGATTTTGTTATTCCTGAATTACAGCAACGTGGTCGATTTAAAACAGAATACCACCAAGGTTCTTTGAGAAATAAAATTTTCAAAAATGGGGATCATTTAACGGCGCAGCACCCTGCCGCTCATTTCCGATGTCAAAACCCAAAGCAATCAAAAGCACAACAATTCGACTTATCCAAGCAAAGCGCTTAAACAACTTTAAAAATTTAATTTATAAGGGGTCATCACATGACACAAACAAATTCAATCACCAACAATGCTTCGAAGCATAAATTTATTATTCTTGGCATTGTCATTATTGCCGTAATTGCAGGGCTTTTTTACTGGAACCAACATAAAAAATCAGCCTCAGAAATTATTACGATTGGTATTAGTCCTCCCTTTGCAAAACCATTGCAAGTCGCTGTGGATGAAGCGAAGAAACAAGGGATCAACGTTAAACTGGTTGAATTTTCAGACTGGAATACACCAAATATTACTTTGAATCATGGTGATATCGATGCCAACTATTTTCAACATCAACCCTTTCTCAGCAATGCCTTAAAAGAGACTGATTTTAAACTTAAGCCGCTCAATGTAGGTGTCGCAACACATGTGGGATTGTATTCAAAAAAATATGATTCATTGGATGCTGTGCCTGAGCATGCACGTGTGGTTATTCCCAATGATCCTGTGAATCAAGGCCGTGCCTTACTTTTATTACAACAAGCGAAATTAATCACTTTAAAAGATCCAAACAACCATTTATCCAATCTGCAAGACATCACGGCTAACCCTAAAAACTTTAAATTTATTGAAGTTGAAGGCCCACAAACGGCTCGTGCTGTTGACGATGCTGATCTCGTGTTTAGTTACCCGCTGTACCTACGTCTTGCTAAAACCATCGATCCAAATAAAGCATTGTTATTGGATGACAATACCAATACACGCTATGCCATTTTATTTGTTGTGAAAGATGACTATGAGCAAAAACACCCTGAAAAAGCCAAGCATTTACAAGAGTTTATTAAAATTTACCAAACTTCTGACAAAGTAAAACAGGCTTTGAATAGTGATATTGGTGCAAATCTTTGGTTCCCAGGCTGGAAATAAAGATTAGAAATCATGGCTTTTCATGCCTTTCATTCTGTACAGCGATGCAATACAAACACAGCAAATAAGTGAATGAAAGGCATTTAAATGAATAAATAAGGACAATTAAAATGGTGAGTTTCGGTTCACAGGTTGATTTTTCAGTCCCGCATATCAAAATTCGTAATTTGAGTAAATATTATGATGGACAAAATCAACAGATACATGCATTAAAGAATATTAATCTCGATATTCCACAAGGGAAGATTTTTGGCATCATAGGAAAAAGTGGTGCAGGAAAATCATCGCTTATTCGAACATTGAATGGCTTAGAAAGCATTTCTGAGGGAAGCATTCATATTGGTCAACAGGATTTATCAGCGGCTAATCATGCTGAACTGATTCAAATTCGGCAAAAAATTGGCATGATTTTCCAGCATTTCAATTTAATGTCTGCCAAAACTGTGTGGGAAAATGTTGCTCTTCCATTAAAAATTGCCAATCTTGATCAAACTGAAATAGAAAGCCGTGTAAATGAAGTTTTGCAATGGGTTGGATTGGACAATAAAGCACACAACTACCCTTCACAACTTTCTGGTGGTCAAAAGCAACGTGTTGGTATTGCACGTGCTTTAGTGCATCATCCTGAAATTTTACTGTGTGATGAAGCTACCTCGGCACTTGACCCTGAAAGCACCTCAGTCGTCTTAGCTTTATTGAAAAAAATTAATCGTGAATTGGGCATTACCATTGTTTTAATTACCCATGAAATGCAAGTCATTCGTGAAATTTGTGATCAGGTTGTAGTGATTGAACAGGGTGAAATTGTAGAAGCTGGGCAAGTTTGGTCTGTATTTTCTCGTCCTGAACAGAAAATTACACAAGAGTTATTAAATCTCGAACAACTTGATCTACCTTTCCCTGTGGATGCTGAATTACAAGATCATTCAACACATACAATTTTAAAATTGCGCTATGAAACGGATCCGAAACATTCACCCGACTTAGCTCAAATTTTTCAAATTTTTGAGAAATCAGTACATTTATACCAAAGCCATGTCGACAATATTCAAAATCATTTGATTGGTCATTTGATCATTGCCACAGCTCAAACAGATTTAGATATCCGATCGCTCCGAGAACAATTAAAACATCACATTGCACAAATAGAGGTATTAGGCTATGCACGACCAACTCATTGATTTACTGTTGACTGGTACCATTGATACCTTATTGATGGTCAGTGTATCTGCATTTATTGCATTTTTGATTGGTTTGCCTTTGGCAGTGATTTTGGTGAATACATCTGAACAAGGCATCTATCCTTCTCAGAAAATTCATCATATTTTAGGCTCTATCATTAATATTACTCGTTCTGTTCCTTTTTTAATTTTAATGGTTGCACTCATTCCTCTAACACGTTGGATTGTAGGAACGAGTTATGGTGTTTGGGCGGCTGTCGTGCCTTTATCACTTGCTGCTACACCTTTCTTTGCCCGTATCGCTGAGGTGAGTTTACGTGAAGTTGATCAGGGCTTAATTGAAGCAGCTCAAGCGATGGGCTGTAATCGTAAGCAAATTATTTGGCATGTGCTTTTACCTGAAGCTCTGCCGGGTATCGTGGCTGGTTTTACAGTCACGATTGTCACCATGATTAATTCATCTGCAATTGCAGGTGCTATTGGTGCTGGCGGTTTAGGTGATATTGCTTATCGTTATGGCTACCAACGTTTTGATATGCAAATCATGTTTGCAGTCATTGTGGTCTTGGTTACATTGGTGATGATTATTCAAGCTTTTGGTGACCATTTAGCAAGCCAGTTAGATAAAAGGAAGGTTTAAGAGCATTCATCTGTATAAATTGCCGTATGTTTTGCTACTTCATTTAAGGCAAGTTCGCTTACTTTGATAACTTGCCGAATTTCAAAAAAGGATTTAAATAACTTTAACAGTACTTTATTTGCTAGCCATTCAATCATTTGATGTAAATTATTCAATTTTATAAGCCCTGATTTAAAACTTGTACCTTAGACCTGACTTTGTCATGGCTTTCATGTAAAATCAGCAACAATTTTTATATAACACGTTGTGAGTTACTTCATGGGTTTTAATTGCGGTATTGTCGGCTTGCCGAACGTTGGTAAATCTACACTTTTCAATGCATTGACTAAAGCTGCTATTGCTGCGGAAAACTTCCCATTCTGTACCATTGAACCCAATACAGGCATTGTACCTGTACCTGATCCACGTTTAGACAAATTAACAGCGATTGTAAAACCACAGCGTGTTATTCCAACAACCATGGAATTTGTCGATATCGCAGGTTTAGTTGCGGGTGCGTCTAAGGGTGAAGGTTTAGGTAACCAATTCCTTGCAAACATCCGTGAAACTGATGCAATTGCTCACGTTGTACGTTGTTTTGAAGACGAAAATGTTATCCATGTAAATGGTAAAATTGACCCATTAGATGACATCGCGACCATCAATACTGAGCTTGCTCTCGCAGACTTAGAAACGGTAACCAAGGCAGTCACACGTTTAGCGAAATCAGCGAAAAGTGGTGATAAAGAAGCGCTTGCGACTAAAGCTGTTTTAGACAAAATCTTACCATTGCTAGATGAAGGCAAGCCTGCTCGTGCTGCTGATTTAGATGATGATGAGCGTAAATTGGTACGTGGTTTTGGTTTAATGACTTTAAAACCAACCATGTATATTGCGAACGTTGCAGAAGATGGTTTTGAAAATAATCCACATTTAGATGCGGTTAAAAAATTAGCTGCTGAAGAAAATGCAATCGTTGTTCCATTATGTAACCAAATCGAAGCTGAAATTTCACTACTTGAAGATGAAGATCGTGCAGAATTCCTTGAAGCTTTGGGTATGGAAGAACCAGGTCTAAACGTGGTGATTCGTGCAGGTTATTCATTGCTTGGCCTACAAACTTACTTCACAGCAGGCGTACAAGAAGTACGTGCTTGGACGGTGAAAGTTGGCGCAACTGCACCTCAAGCAGCAGGTGTAATTCACACTGACTTTGAAAAAGGTTTTATTCGTGCTGAATGTATTGCTTATGATGACTTCATTCAATTCAATGGAGAAGCTGGTGCAAAAGAAGCTGGTAAATGGCGCTTAGAAGGCAAAACTTACGTGGTTCAAGACGGTGACGTTTTACACTTCCGTTTTAATGTTTAAACCCTCAATCAATTTTTTTCAATAGATTTGTGAGTTAAAACAAAAAAATGCCCTGATCATTCAGGGCATTTTTATTTTTAGTAATTTAAATCATCAATTTAAACATGCACTGCTTTAGCATCCATTTCAGCACGTTGCTTCTTCGCAGCGTCTAACATTCTCGCTTGTAAATCTTTACGTAAACCCAGTAGGAACACAAACTCAGCCAAAACAAATAAAGGGCCTATGGCTAATCCAACAAGATCATCAACAAATGCAGGTTTTTTCTTTTCATAAAAATGCCCCACAAATTGAAATACCCAACCCACCACAAAAATACCAATACTTAATAGCAACCAAGTACTCGTATCCATCTGAGCAATTTTATATGCAAAAGGATATGCAATCGCAAAGATAATTAACATAAGTAGACCAAAGATTTTATCGAGGCTTAAGTAATAAACCACACTTACCACAATTAAAACTGAAGCTAAGGTAAGTTCAAAACCTGAGATCATGACCCCTGCTCTAGCGGTTAAACACATGATTGAAAATACAATCATCGGAATACCAATAAAATGCGTCATGATATTTTTATGATCTAAATGGTATGCGGCATATTGACTCAGTAACTGCTCAAGCTTTGACATTTCAATCGTCCTTGTAAAATACTTTTATTCAATATATAAAAAAAACTCGAGGTAAGTTGTCGGCTAAGTGACAATTACAAATAATTGATTGTTAAGACTCAGCATAAGGATTGAATGTGCTCACGGAAACGGAACTCAACGTCTTACAAAATAATGTATGGTACTCACAACTACCGAGTCTATTTCAAGATTTTATTGTCAAACATGTGACACACTTATATGTAGAACGTGATCAAGCCATATTTCATCATGGCGATCCTTTTGATGGAATCTATGCTGTCATTCAAGGCAAAGTCCGCTTAGGCTATATTGATATAGAAGGCAATGAATCCATAGCCGCAATTGCTGAACCGATTATGTGGTTTGGTGAAATTTCACTAGTAGATCAGCAACCTCGTTCACACCATGCGATTGCACTCGAAAAAAGTACGATTCTGAAAATTTCCAGTACGGCAATTGAGGAGATACTGAGGGAACATCCAAAATTTTGGTTTCATATTGCACAATTAACCAGTCAAAAATTACGGATCGCTTTTCTTGAACTGATTGCAATTCAAACCTTAAACATCAGTCAAAGACTGGCTCAACGGCTGCTTTTTATTTTGAATGGCTATGGCAATCATGTGCAGATTGAAAACCATATGATTCATCTATCACAGGAACAATTGGCCCAAATGCTAATGTGTTCAAGGCAAACCATTAACCAAGAATTACACTTACTAGAGCAACAAGGTATTTTGAGAATTGCCTTTAGAAAAATTGAAATCCTTGATATTCAAAAGCTTCACGCACTGGCGTATTCAGCAATGTAAATTTGCTAGTCTAGCGCCTTTATAATAAATCACGATATTTGAATACTTTTTTGAATGCTGGGAAATGAATATTGTTAATATTAAAACAGGCTTAAACAACTGGAATTTATAATCATTTTTATCATTAAAATATACAAATGATCTATTCCGCTTTACATGAAATAGATTTATATTTCTGTTTAGGCACCGATGCCATGATACGAAAGACGAAAAAGATGAAAAAAATCACAACACTTGTTACCGCTGGACTTTTTACTTTACTCAGTGCTTCAGCTTTTGCATGCCCGAAAGGCACAACACTGGTGGGTGGAACTGGGCCAAACCATAAAGGTGGCTCATGTGTAGCAGCAAATGGTGCAACTCAGAAAGCAAAAACTGAAACAACAAAAGCCAAAGCTGATGCGACAAAGGCAAAAGATAAAGCAGCAACATCAACAAAAACGACCGCTGATAAGTCTAAAGACACTGCGTTAAAAGCGAAAACTGATACAACCGCTAAAATGAAAGCTGAAACGGATGCAAAAGCTAAAACCGCAACTCAAACCAAGGCAAAAGTAGAAACAAAAACACAAGCGACTAAAGATACAAAAGACAAGGCTGTAAAAACTGCTTCGACAAATCCTTTAAAACCTTGATCAGACTAAAATCAATGATCAAATAAAATGGCGAAATTAGAATTTCGCCATTTTTTAAATCAATCAATAAGAAAGTACAAAAACTAGAAAAGATTAGTATTGGCTTTGGTATTGCCTAAACTCGGATGATCAATCGCATCTTTGCACTGTGCTTTATCACGTTCGTATTGTTGTTGAGTTTTGACAAGTTGCCCATCTTTTTCTAGTGTTGCTCTCGCCCAAGAATCTAAACTGGTCAATGCTTTGCGACACAAAGCATATTTCCCTTCCGTCACAGAATCAGTCATTTTGACATTGATACGCCAGTCTGTACTGAGCTTACGTACAGGTTTGCGCACATTTTCTTGAATCAAATTCAATTGCTTACGGTATACAAATGGATCAACTTGGTTCATCAGTTTCCAAGCTTCATTGGCATATGTTGTTGCATCATTGGTTAGTTTAGGCGCTGTTTTAATCTCTACTTTTTCTTTCGGTTCAGTGGATGAATTTCCACAAGCTGACAAGATGATCGCACTCATCATCAAACTCATGCTCAATATAACTTTCGACTGAATTGCGAACATAAAGTAGCACCTAAATAAACATTTCGGCACTATGCTATTAAATTCAGGTAAAATACACAATCTTGATTTCGTTTTTGTTTTATTCCCTCGCTTAGGTGTACCGTGTCTGAACACAACTCCCCAGCAATGACTGCTGGTTTTTGGCAAGGTGCTAAAGATAGTCAATCTATTATCTTTACATATTTACCTGTGTCTTTTGCTTTTGGTGTTTCTGCAACACAATTCGGTTTTAGTGCATGGGAAGCTTTATTTCTATCATGTTCTATGTATGCAGGTGCAAGTCAATTCCTTGTTGTTGCGCTATTAGGTAGTGGTACTTCAATTTGGATGACAGCACTGACTGTGATTGCACTAGATATTCGCCATGTGCTTTATGGCCCTGCGCTACAAAATTTAATTCAAGACCGTTTAAATATGAAGAAAACGGCGATTTGGGCTTGGGGACTCACTGACGAAGTTTTTGCAGCGGGTATGATTAAACTGTCACAACGTCGCCAAGAATGGTCAGAATCATGGATGCTTGGACTGAGTCTATTTAGTTGGCTGTCGTGGGCGCTTGGTTCATTGTTAGGTGGTTTATTTGCAGACCAAGTCAGTCATCTCCCTCAATTTTTACAAGCAGCTTTAGACTTTTTACTTCCTGCTTTATTCCTCAGCTTTTTACTTGCAGCATTTGAGAAAAAATATACTTTCGTTGTAGCTGTATCTTTAATTGTTTCAGCGATCGCTTGTTATTTTATCAATATGTCTGCTGCTATTTTCATCGGGATTATATCGGGTATTTTAGCAGGATTATTTAAATATTATGTCCTCAAACAACATGATGAAGTGAGTGTTTAAGATGGATTTACAGATTATTCTGGTTGGAATATTGGTCGGTATCGCAAACTTTGCGTCTCGTTTTGGACCACTCTACGTAATTCAAAAAACACACAAAAATACGCAGAAGCGTGGTGCAACTTGGTTAAGAATCGCTTTAAGTAGTATTGGTATTGCAGCAATCAGTTCGATGCTCATCGTTGCAACACTTCCTCCTTTGATTGAAGCACCCAATAAAAGCCTTGCGATGTTGGTTGGATTTATTGTCCTTACAGGGTTGTATTTTAAATTTAAACGGATTGTTTTAGCGACCTTAACAGCCGCTTTGGCCTATGGATTGGTTTATACCTATCTACCTGTTTGAAAATACTCACTTAAAAGTTGTTGTCTATACTTATGCTAACACCGATCTAAGCTAAGCATATTGAAAGCCTGAGATCATCAAACGACTTTTAAGTGAGACGACTATCAAATATTCTGTTAGACAATATCAAGATTTTATCTCAATTCCCTCTTAACACTCGCCTGAGTTCTGCTATGCTTAAACCTCATAAATTCTAAGCATGGAAGAATCGCATGAGCGTTACAATTGGTACTCCACTTCAATCTTCAGCTTTTAAGGTCTTGCTTTTGGGATCTGGTGAATTAGGTAAAGAAGTGGTCATTTCCCTACAACGTCTTGGTGTTGAAGTACACGCTGCCGATCGTTATGAAAATGCACCAGCCATGCAAGTTGCGCATTTCTCTTATGCCTTAAATATGGCAGATCCTACTGAATTAAAAGCACTCATAGAAAAAGTAAAACCTAATTTAATTGTTCCTGAAATCGAAGCCATTGCAACTCAAGTGCTTGTTGAAATAGAACAACAAAATATTGCCACCGTCATTCCTTCCGCAAAAGCGGTTAACCTCACCATGAACCGTGAAGGTATTCGTCGTTTAGCAGCTGAAGAATTAGGCTTGCCGACATCTGCATATCGTTTTGCAGACAGCTTAGAAAGTTTCCGTGCTGCATGTGATGACATTGGTTATCCGAACTTTGTAAAACCTGTGATGTCTTCGTCGGGTAAAGGGCAATCTCGCGTTAAAGAATTTTCTGAAGTTGATGCGGCATGGGAATATGCTCAAACTGGTGGTCGTGTCAATCAAGGCACCGTCATTGTCGAATCACAAATTGATTTTGACTTTGAAATCACGCTGCTCACCGTCCGTTCTAAAAATCCTGAAACAGGTGCAATTGAAACCTCATATTGTGACCCGATTGGACATCGTCAAGATGCTGGCGATTATGTTGAAAGCTGGCAGCCTCAACAGATGACCGAAGCTGCACTGACAGAAGCAAAACGTATTGCCAATAAAGTCACTGTAGCCCTTGGTGGATGTGGTATTTTCGGTGTAGAACTGTTTGTAAAAGGCGATAAAGTATGGTTTAGTGAGGTATCTCCTCGTCCACACGATACAGGTTTAGTCACGCTTGCATCGCAATTCCAAAGTGAATTTGAATTACATGCACGTGCAATTTTAGGTTTACCTGTAAATACACAACGCCATAGTATTGCTGCAAGTGCAGTCATCTATGCAGGTGTAGATGCAAACAATCTGTCTTATTCTGGCTTAAATTTTGCATTACAAGATCCAAATACAGATTTACGTCTTTTTGGAAAACCTGAAGGCTTTAAACGTCGTCGTATGGGCGTAGCAACTGCACGTGCTGAAAATACAGATAAAGCACGTGAACTTGCTTTTGACGCTGCATCAAAAGTGACTGTTCATTTAGGTACTGCTGACATTTCATAAATGCTATGCAATGTGGGCTAAATTCAAATGATTTTAGCCCAATACCTAAAAGAATTAACCTATCATTTTCGGACAATATATCCATGATCAACACCTCTCCTCTGTTGGAATATGTAAACGATAATCACGATATTCAAGGCATTACTCAATGGCGTAGTATTGTCGAACAACAGTTAAATGAGGCTTTCGATCATGGTTCTCCAATTCGAGATATTATTCGCACACGATCAAACTTGATCGATCAAGCTTTAACTTTTCTTTGGAATCATGCGGAACTTGATCAGGAGGATTTTGGTCTTTTTGCCGTGGGTGGTTACGGACGACAAGAAATGTTGCCGTATTCTGACGTCGATATCATGGTACTTTCCAAAGATGAGTTGACCGAATCACAAGAAAAAAAGGTCACCTCGTTTATTTCATCACTTTGGGATGTGGGGAATTTCAAACCGGGGATCAGTGTTCGTTCAATTCCTTCGTGTTTTGAACAAGCCACCAATGATTTAACCGTTGCAACCACACTCATTGAAGCTCGATTAATTACAGGCGATCCACATCTTATTAAATGGCCGAGACGAATTGTTTCGCAAACTTGGACAGATCGAACTTTCTTTGATGCCAAAATGGACGAGCAGGCTCGTCGTTATGCTCAACATAACAATACAGAAAGCAATCTAGAACCAGACATTAAAAATGCCCCTGGTGGTATCCGCGATATTAACCAAATTGGTTGGATTGCCAAACGACATTTCCGTGTTAATCGTATTTATGACCTCGTTCACTTAGGTTTTATTTCAGAATTTGAACTGAGTGTTTTAGAAGATGCTGAAAATTTCCTTTGGGAAATTCGTCATCACTTACATCGTTTAACAAAACGTGATGAAAATCGTTTATTGTTTGATTATCAACGTGATATCGCTGCAAAATTTGGTTATAACCGTGAAGATGATCATCATCCAAACTATCCAATTGAACAGTTCATGAAACGTTACTATCGAACTGCACAACAAGTCAGTACACTCAATGAAATGCTCTTAGCATACTTTAATGAGTCTGTCATTACGCCACGTTTACCGAACTATGAACGTAAAATCGAAAGTATTAATGAACATTTTAAATTGGTTGATGGCAAACTCGCCGTTCAGCATCATAAAATTTTCTCTGAAAATCCAAGTGCAATTTTAGAAATTTTCTACTTATTGGCGAACCGTCCCGAAATTGAAGGCATTCGTGCGCGTACCTTAAGATTATTGACCTTAGCTGCAAAACGAATCGATCAATCTTATCGGGCGAATCCAGCCAATCAAGCTTTATTCATGGCGATTATTCGTTCACCGCATCGTTTATATGAAACCATGGTTGCAATGAAACGTTATGGCGTATTGGGCAATTATATTCCTGCTTTTGGTCAGATTTTAGGCCTCATGCAATATGATTTATTTCATATCTATACGGTTGATGCACATACCTTATTACTGATTCGGAATTTAAATCGTTTTAAAGAACCTGAATTTGCTAAAGATTACCCTGTCGTAAGTTCAGTTTTCCAACGTTTAGTGCGTCGTGACATCGTATTTTTAGCTGCATTATTCCACGATATTGCAAAAGGTCGTGGCGGAGACCACAGTGAGCTAGGCGCAGAAGATGCGATAGAATTCTGTCAAGCACATGGTTTTACTGAACGTGAATGTAACTTAGTTGCATGGTTGATTCAAAACCACTTATTAATGTCGATGACGGCGCAGAAAAAAGATATTTCTGACCCAGATGTGGTTAAGGCATTTGCTGAAAAATTAGGTGATATGGAGCATTTAGATTATCTCTACACCTTAACTGTAGCCGATATTAATGCAACCAATCCAAAACTTTGGAATACATGGCGCTCTTCTTTGATGCGTCAATTGTATACACACGCACGTGATGTGATTCGTTCAGGTCTAGAACGTCCTGTCGATTATCAAATGTTAATCGAAGATACCAAATTTTCTGCAAGTGAAGTATTGGTCAATGAATTTCCACTCGAACAAGTTGAAAAAGTTTGGCAAGAACTCGGGGATGAGTACTTCCTCAAAGAGTCAGCGGATGAAATTGCATGGCATACTCGCGCTATTTTGCAGCATGGTGATAACCCCGCACCATTAGTACTCATGCGAGCGCACCGTAAAGCAGCACAAGATGCAGTGCAAATCTTTATTTATACTCAAGATCAGCCCAACTTATTTGCAACAACTGTTGCGATTTTGGATCGTATGAATTTGGATGTACAAGATGCACGAATTATCACTGCAACCAAAGCCTTTAGTCTAGATACGTATGTGGTCTTAGACCGATTTGGTACACTACTCACCGATCCTGAACGTGAAGAGACAGTCAAAACAGCCTTGGTTAAAGCCCTCAGTGAATCTGATAAATATCCTGGGTTAATGCAACGTCGTATTCCACGCCAATTACGCCATTTTGATATTGAAAATACAGTCGATATCACACTCAATGAAGCCTTAGGTCAAAATATGGTGGAAATTTCAACACTAGACCAACCCGGCTTATTGGCACGTATTGGTGGGTTATTTATGATGCAAGGTTTAGACATCCATTCCGCTAGAATTGCAACACTTGGTGAAAAAGCAGAAGATATTTTCTTTGTCACCAAAAAAGATGGTACGCCATTAACAGATTCTGAATCTGAAGTTTTTGTTGCACAACTGAAAGCTGCTTTGGATGAAGCATCAAACCAAGTGTCTAGCCAAAGTTAAGTTCCATCTTTGGCTTTAATTCTTTTCTTAAATATTTTTATTTTAAATATCATGGTAGTTGTTTCATGAACTCGAGTTTGTCTTTATTACATCCTTACCCTTTTGAAAAGTTAACTCAACTTTTTAAGGATGTACAACCCGCAGATTTACCACTCATTCCATTATCGATTGGTGAACCAAAACACCCTGCACCTGAGTTTGTCAAACAAGCGATTATTGATAATTTTCAACATCTTTCCACTTACCCAAACAGTAAAGGCTTACCTGAACTTAGGCTCAGTATCGCCCATTGGTTAACCCGCCGTTTTAAACTCAATACTATAAGTGCAGATGATCATATTCTTCCTGTTACAGGTACGCGTGAAGGGATTTTTTCTTTTGTACAAGCATTGATTAATCGTGATGATGCACCTTATGTGGTCATGCCAAATCCTTTTTATCAAATTTATGAAGGTGCAACGCTTTTAGCAGGTGCTCAACCTTATTTTATTAATTGCACCGAAGAAAATGGTTATTTAGGTGATTTTGACTCAGTTCCTGCTGAGGTTTGGGAAAAAACAGCATTATTATTTGTTTGTACACCGGGTAATCCTACAGGTGCAGTACTTTCAAAAGAACAATTAAAAAAGTTAATTGCTCTTTCTGACCAATATAATTTTGTGATTGCCTCTGATGAATGCTATTCAGAATTATGGTTTGATGAAGCCCCTATAGGCTTACTCGAAGTCTGTGCTGAGTTAGGACGTGATGATTATAAAAACTGTATCGTTTTTCATTCGCTTTCAAAACGCTCTAATCTACCCGGCATGCGCTCTGGTTTTGTTGCAGGTGATGCTGCTTTGCTTCAACCTTATTTAAAATTCCGCACTTATCATGGTGCGGCAATGCCAGTTCAACATCAATTGGCTTCAATTGCAGCATGGGATGATGAAACACATGTTGAAGAAAATCGTAAGCTGTATCGTGCCAAATTTGATTTATTTCAAAATGAGTTAGGTGGTTTATTGCCTTTACAAAAGCCTGATGCAGGTTTTTATTATTGGTTAAAAGTAGATCACGATGAAAACTTTGCCAAGATGTTGTTAGAGAAAGCCAATATTAAGGTTTTACCGGGACGCTATTTATCACGAGATACTGAACAAGGTAATCCGGGTGAAGGTCATGTGCGTATGGCGCTGGTTGCAGATATTGCGCAATGCGAAGAAGTCGTTAAACGCTTAAAAGCGATTTTATAATTTTTATTTTGATTGTGTAATCCTGAAATAGGTTGACACTCATTTTCAACAAAACGCTCGATGCACCTCATCGGGCGTTTTGTATTTGAATCACTTGTTTATCACCGAGCAGTAATGTATATACCAACTGAACGCCCCCATAATAATAAAATGAATATGTACTCACATACTTTTAATCAGACAGATTGAACTACTTTCACCTGCATCTCGTTGTTTATTTGTTAGACTATGAAATAACTTACTATTATTTTTAAAGCTGAATCTAATCCTCATCATTTACACTGTAGATCAATGTCGCGGCTAAAACGGTTTCCAACGCACAAAATAATAGTGGCACTTGTGTTTGCGGCTTTTCAATTAAGAAAGAAATCACTCGCCCCGATGCCATACCGACTAAACTCGCTGCGATTGTCAGTTTTATACCTTTTTCGATTGGTGGGTAATGATGACTAGCCACCAATAGACCTGCAACTGTAACACCAAAACCACCATAAACTGCTCGGACTTCATTCCGCATATCCACATCAATATATTTTAGTCCAAAAGTGTTTACAATCATTGTAGGCTTAACTAAAGCCACAACACCCATACCTGCAAAGAAACTGACATTTAACAAACGAAGAAGTTTTTTCATAGAGAGAATATTTTTTATTAAATTAGAGTAATTACTCTAATTTAATATTTGAATAATTTTTTGTCAATTCTTTTAAAGGCATATCTGTACCAAAGCAACACAATCGATATTTTCTTATTCGATAAAATCCCCATTTGTATAATTTCTTTATTATCAATTACACTTTCACCATTCGTTTAAATCTTCGTCTATACTTAGTCATCAATTTAAATTGACTATGGAAAGATGGCTTCTCAAACTCCCAAGAAAATAAAGAAAAAAGTTTGGTTCATTTTGGCAATCGTGATTGTACTTTTGCTTGTTGGATTACTTCTGTGGAAAACAGGTGCTTCAAACAAAACAGCTGCGTCAGAAAATTCAAACAATACAACAACAGAACAAAAAGCTGCTTTGACAGTGACCGTGATACAACCAGAACAACAAAACTGGAAGCAGAATTTTACAGCCAATGGCAATATTGCTGCATGGCAAGAAGTGGTCATTGGCAGTGAACTTTCTGGACAGCGAATTAGCAAAGTCTATGTTAATGTTGGGGATCAGGTTAAACGTGGTCAAATTTTGGCTGAAATTAACAGTGAAAGTATTCGCGCAGATTTAGCTACAGCTAAAGCCAATTATGCAGAAGCTCAAGCCGTACTTGCAGATGCGAGTGCTAACAATAAACGCTTTCAACAACTGAAAAATACTGGTGCAATTTCTGCCAAAGAACTTACACAATATCAAACCTCACAAAATACGGCTCATGCGCGCCTAGATGCTGCGAAAGCACAAATTGATAGTAATCAACTGCGCCTTTCTCAGACCCAAGTTATTGCCCCTGATCATGGTGTGATTTCTGCTCGTACTGCGACCGTCGGATCATTGGCGCAAACAGGGCAAGAAATGTTCCGCTTGATTCGGGATGATCGTTTGGAATGGCGAGCAGAAGTCACTTCAACAGATTTATATAAACTCAAACAAGGAATGAAAGCTCAAATCATTTCTCCAGATCCATCACAGCCAGCCGTTACAGGTACTGTGCGTATGATTGCCCCTGTGATTGATCCGCAAACACGTTATGGGTTGGTTTATGTTGATCTTCCAACGACAGATGCAGTACGTATGGGAATGTTTGTCAAAGGTACTTTTGATTTGGGTGAAAAGCCTGCTTGGACACTCCCACAAACGGCGTTATTGTTACGTGATGGTTTTTCTTATATTTTTATTGTCAATAAAGATAATCGTGTTACACAACAGAAAGTAACCGTTGGACGACGCTTAAATGACCGTATCGAAATACTAGATTTGCCAAGTAACAGTACAAACAATAATACCAATATTAAAGTTGTTGCATCTGGCGTCGGCTTCCTAACAGATGGTGATCTCATCAGCATTGGTCACAATATTCCAGATACACCACTCAGCAAGCAACTTGTAAATACTCAGGAGAAATAAGATGAATTTCTCCGCTTGGTCAATCCGAAATCCAATTCCGGGTATTCTGCTTTTCATCATGTTGGGACTTGCTGGTTTACTCTGTTTCCATTGGATGAAAATACAGCAATTTCCAGATATTGAATTGCCAATGGTGACTGTAACTGCAGCTTTACCGGGTGCTGCACCACCGCAACTGGAAACTGAAGTTGCCCGTAAAATTGAAAACTCAATTGCGACTTTACAAGGTCTAAGAAATCAATACACCAATATTCAAGATGGTGTGGTGACCATTACTGCTGAATTCCAGCTGGAAAAACCATTACAAGAAGCTGTTGATGATGTGCGCAATGCAGTATCACAAGTTCGCTCAGACCTACCTGCTGACTTACGTGATCCAATTGTCAGCAAGATCAACCTTTCGGGTTCACCTATTTTAACCTATACCATCCAATCCCCTCGTATGGATGAAGAAGCGCTGTCTTGGTTTGTAGATTACGACATTTCACGTGCCATGCTACAAGTTAAAGGTGTGGGTGCTGTAGCAAGGGTTGGTGGCGTAACGCGTCAAGTTGAAGTCGAATTAGATCCTGAGAAATTATTGGCTTTAAATGCAACAGCTACCGATATTTCTCGCCAATTACGTTTAGTTCAACAAGATGCGTCTGGCGGTCAAACAAAAATTGGGGGAAGTGAACAATCGATTCGCACTATCGCAACGGTAAAAACAGCTACAGAAATTGGTGCAATGGATATTGCACTCAGTGATGGGCGACATATTCGTCTAGATCAAGTTGCAACTATTCGTGATGGTATTGCAGAACGTCGTTCCGCAGCATTACTCAATGGACAGTCGGTTATTGGCTTTGAAATTACACGGAGTAAAGGTGCAAGTGAAGTTGATGTTGAAAAAGGTGTAACTGCTGCTTTAGAAAAGCTCAAAGCCAGCCACCCTGATATTAAAATTAATGAAGCCTTTAATTTTGTAAATCCTGTGGTTGAAAATTATAAAGGTTCAATGTCTTTATTGTATGAAGGTGCAATTTTAGCCATTTTGGTGGTGTGGTTATTTTTACGTGACTGGCGAGCAACACTTATCGCAGCAACAGCACTTCCGTTGTCCATATTACCTGCTTTGATTGGCATGTATTACTTAGGTTTTACACTCAATACAGTGACTTTACTGGCATTGTCGTTGGTTGTCGGTATCTTAGTCGATGATGCTATCGTTGAAATTGAAAATATCATACGGCACTTACGCATGGGTAAAACCCCCTATGCTGCTGCCATGGAAGCTGCCGATGAAATTGGTCTAGCCGTAATTGCAACAACCTTTACATTGATTGCTGTATTTTTACCAACTGCATTTATGAGTGGTATTGCTGGTAAATTCTTTGTGCAATTTGGTTGGACTGCTGCTTTGGCAATTTTTGCTTCGCTGTTGGTCGCACGATTACTCACACCAATGATGTCGGCTTATATTCTCAAACCATGGATTAAAAAAGAGCAACTTTCTGAAAACGATCAGATTTCTACTGAGCAAAGTACAGACCTCACACACGATGCGGGTGCAATAAGATTAGCACATGACCGTGCGCATGATGGTCGGGTGATGAGTACTTATATGCGAATGGTCACGTGGTGTTTAAACCATCGCTGGATCACCATTTTAAGTGCAATCGCATTTTTTATTGGCTCTGTGATGTTGATTCCATTACTACCAACAGGTTTTGTTCCACCACCCGATACTGGACAAACTCAAGTCAGAGTTGAACTCACCCCCGGCTCACAGTTTGCAGATACTTTAAAAGCGGCAGAATATGCACGAATTTTAATTAAAGATCACCCTGAAATAAAAAGTGTCTACACCACGATTGGTGGAGGTTCTGCAGGTACAGATCCATTTGCAGGCGGTGCTTCTAGCGAACCTAGAAAAGCCACTTTGACGATTCAAACCACAGATCGTTCAGACCGCGCACTCAGTTTGCAAGAAATTGAGAATGAAATAAGACAGCGCTTAGCACCTCTTCCGGGCGCTAGAATCCAAGTCGGAATTGCGGGCAATAATAGCCAATACCAAATTGCACTTTCAGGTGATGACCCTGATGCATTGATTACGACTGCTCGACAACTTGAACGTGAAATTCGCACAATTCCAAATATTGGCAGTATCACTTCAAGTGCGGCATTGATCCGCCCTGAACTGGTCATTCGTCCAGACTTCGCCAAAGCAGCAGATTTAGGCGTCACCACTTATGATATCGCTGAAACATTACGTATCGCCACAGCTGGTGATTTTGATCAGAACTTAGCAAAGCTAAACTTATCTCAACGCCAAATTCCTGTCGTGATTAAACTGCCCTTGTCTGCACGTCAGGACCAAGATTTAATTAAACGTTTAATGGTGAAAGGTAGTCACGGCCCTGTCATGCTTGGCACAATTGCTCAAGTCAATATTGAGAGTGGTCCCTCTCAAATTGACCGTTTTAACCGTTTACGTAATATTAATTTTAATATTGAATTAAATGATCAACCGCTTGGCGATATTGCAGCTAAAGTCGATCAATTGCCAACCATGCAAAAACTTCCACCTACAGTGAAACGAACCAACATTGGTGATGCTGAAGTCATGCAAGAACTTTTTGCAAGTTTTGGATTGGCAATGTTGACAGGTGTCCTATGTATTTACGTGGTTTTGGTTTTATTGTTTAAAGACTTCTTACAACCGATTACCATTTTGGTTGCTCTACCTCTAGCTTTGGGCGGTGCATTTGTACTGTTACTTCTAGCAAAAAGTAGTTTTTCGATGCCAAGTTTGATTGGCTTGATTATGCTGATGGGAATTGCCAGTAAGAACTCTATTCTATTGGTGGACTACGCCATTATTGCAAGAAATGAAAAAGCTTACTCCCGTATGAATGCTCTACTGGACGCTTGTCATAAGCGTGCTCGCCCGATCATTATGACCACATTGGCAATGGGTGCAGGGATGTTGCCTATTGCTTTAGGTATCGGTACAGACCCAAGTTTTAGAGCACCGATGGCGATTTCTGTGATTGGTGGTTTAATTACCAGTACATTCTTGTCGTTATTGGTGATTCCTGTGGTATATACATTTATTGATGACATTAACCAAAAAATTCATCGCTTTAGAAAGTCAGAATCTAAATTGGATGTTTCAATAGATGGAAAAACTTAAAAATTAGATATTATTATTTTCTACAGAAAAGATGGTTATTTAACCATCTTTTCTGTCTTATTTAAATGCACATAACAAGTATTATGATAAAACTAAAATGAATGCAAATATAAAGAAACAAAACCCAGATAAACAATATAAATATCGAATATTCCGCTGCAACCACAGTCTATAAGATTCCAAACTTAATAATTTGACGATACCTAAATTCCAAAATAATACAACAGCGACCATCCACAAACTTACGGAAAAATTTTGGATTGCATCATATTTGGGGTAGATTAAAACCACCAAAGCACTATAAAACATAATATTTTTAGGGTTCAACAAACTCGAACTTAAACCATGAAGCAAACTTTTCCAAGGTGTAGTCTTGACAGCTAGAGTAACAGATTGATCCAAATAATCTTTGGAATGGACTTTAAACCACAAGGCATAAAAACACTGGCATGCTAAATAGACTAAATATATTGCCCCAACATATTGAATATAGAACAAAACATTCATATCTATTTTACCCAATACAAATAAGCTTAAATAGATACTGAATAATATGGTGGCATTACCACATGCAATACCGATACAAACCAGCTTTGCAGCATTTACTCCTTTTTGCATTAACGTTTTCAGAATAAGGAAAAAATCAACACCAGGTGTAAGTAATGCTACAAAATGGGTTATTGCAATTGTTAAAAATAATGTCATAAACATTCCCTCTACATTGGGAATAATTTAGATAATCTTTGTTTTGAATTATTGTATAAAATTGCGTGAACTAATTATTTTTTGAATATTGCTTGGGTGTGACACCTGTAAATTGTTTAAAAACACGATGAAAGTGACTTTGATCAGTAAACTCTAATTCATATGCCAATTGAGCGATATTATAATTCTTTTTGCTCTGTACACGACAAAAATAGATAACTCATTGAAATAATGTCAT
>NZ_RAXT01000200.1 GCF_003611475.1 Acinetobacter rongchengensis
TATTGTCTGATGGATCGGGTAAAGCGTAAGACAAAGATTTATTATAAAAAGGCTCAGAACTATCAAATGGATTAGATTGCACAAAACTAATAATACAGCCACATAGTAAATTTTCACTTCTTAGACGGCTTACGGCATCTTGAACATAAAGAGTAATCGCTTCTTTAAGATCGTCACAGCTATAAACTTTCTGGCCAAAGGAACGGCTTGCTATTATTTGTTTTTTTGCTTTAGGACTTTGCTCAATTTCAATGCAAGAGATTCCCTGTAATTCTAATATTGTTCTGTGCATGACTACAGAGAATTGATCTCTAATCATTAAGGGGGAAGCACAGACGAAATCTAGAACTGTATTAATGCTTAGGCTATTCAGCTTTTTAGTATGCTTTCGGCTTTGTTGCACAAACCTATCTGTAACGGCTTTTTCAGCGATATAATTTTCAAATGAAGAAGCCTACACAG
>NZ_RAXT01000201.1 GCF_003611475.1 Acinetobacter rongchengensis
CTTGCGCATAGGGTATCGATTAGTATGGAGGTGGATTTTTGTATTTCGGCTTTAAATGAAGCGATTGAAAAATATGGTCGACCTGAAATATTTAATACAGACCAAGGCAGCCAGTTTACCAGTGATGCATTTATTGATGTATTGAAATCAAATGGCATTCAAATCAGTATGGATGGTAAAGGTCGATGGGTAGATAATGTGATGGTTGAACGATTATGGCGGAGCGTTAAATATGAAGAGGTGTATCTCAAAGCTTATAGCAGTGTCACAGATGCGAAAAAGCAATTAAGTGCATATTTTGAGTTTTATAATTTGAAACGACCTCATTCGAGTCTAGACAAAATGACACCAAATGAGTTTTACTATGATCAGCTACCCCAACAAAACAAGGTGGCTTAACTAGAGCGGAATATCACTTATAAATACGCTTTTAGTTGTTCAAACAAGTGGGACCACCTCT
>NZ_RAXT01000202.1 GCF_003611475.1 Acinetobacter rongchengensis
GTGGTCCCACATGTTTGAACAACTAAAAGCTTATTTATAAGTGATACTCTGCTCTAGTTAAGCTACCTTATTTTGTTGTGGTAGCTGGTCATAGTAAAACTCATCTGGAGTCATTTTGTCCAGACTCGAATGAGGTCGTTTCAAATTATAAAATTCAAAATATGCGTTTAATTGCTTCTTCGCATCCAAAACATTGCTGTAGGCTTTGAGATACACCTCTTCATATTTAACGCTCCGCCATAATCGTTCAACCATCACATTATCAACCCATCGACCTTTACCATCCATACTGATTTGAATGCCATTTGATTTCAATACATCAATAAATGCATCACTGGTAAACTGACTGCCTTGGTCTGTATTAAATATTTCAGGTCGACCATATTTTTCAATAGCTTCATTTAATGTTTCTATGCAAAATGTAACCTCCATACTAATCGATACTCTATGCGCAAG
>NZ_RAXT01000203.1 GCF_003611475.1 Acinetobacter rongchengensis
TGCTAAACCTTGCCAATCTGCTTTTAAATATTCAATCACCTCTGTTTTGTATAAGCCATTCACCGTTTCAGCCAAAGCATTATCGTATGAATCACCAGTTGTACCGACTGATGCTCGTAAATTTGCTGCTTCTAAACGATTGGTATAGCGAATAGAAAGATATTGAACACCTTTATCGGAATGATGAATCATATTCTTAAGCATACCTCGATCGTGCAATGCTTGCTCCAATGCATCCAGCACCATATCTGTATTCATCCGTGTAGATACTTTCCATCCAACAATTGCTCGTGAGAACACATCAATAACAAATGCGGTATAGACCCAGCCTGAATGAGTTTGAATATAGGTAAAGTCACCCACCTGAGAAGCATTGCTTCGCAAGGGTTTGGATGATCAGCATTAAAATTACGTTTCACTAAATCATCTGCCCGTTTTTTGGTCATCTCGGT
>NZ_RAXT01000204.1 GCF_003611475.1 Acinetobacter rongchengensis
TGTGACTGACCATTAAAGTCTCAAAAATGACATTAATGTTCTAAACTTTAACAATATAGTTGTAAACTCAAAGAGGAAGTTTGAATGAATATTACGAAAAAATCAGATTCAATACTTGTGGTATTTTTTAAGTTGTTTCTTTGTAGCAGTGCATTTGTTGCATGTATTTTATTTGGATTTTGGTTGAGTCCAATGCAAGTACCATCCCCAATAGTCATTTTTATATCACTTGCAATCACCGTTTTATTTACTTATTGGATATTTGGAATAGGTAAACTCAAACATAAGTAAATTTACAACTATTATGTCATAAATGGATTGGTTATCTAAACTCAAAGTTCATTGAGTTTAGAACTATAATGTAAATTTACTGAATCATACCTAATGTAAGTTATTGATTTTATGATTCATCAGTTTAAGTCTTTAATGTGCAAAGACAGT
>NZ_RAXT01000205.1 GCF_003611475.1 Acinetobacter rongchengensis
GTGGTTTACATGGTTAATTGAACAAGACATCAACTTCTGCATTCGTGTTAAAAAAACTTTATTGTCACCAATCATTTAGGAAAGAATCATAAAATCAGTGATTTATTTCGCCATCTTCAAGTTGGTCAAATTGAATGTCGTAAACGACGGATTTTGGTTGGTCGAGTGAAACTATATATAAGTGCACTACAGTTAGAAAATGGAGAACTTTTACTCGTCGTTTCTCCTCAGTTTAATGCCAATTCTATTCAGGATTATGCATTACGCTGGGAAATTGAAACCTTATTCAGTTGTCTCAAAGGACGCGGGTTTAATCTTGAAAATACTCGTTTAACAGACCCTAGACGAGTCAAGAAATTGATAGCAGTGCTAGCTATCGGTTTCTGTTGGTGCTATTTAACAGGTGAATGGCAACATGATCAAAAAAAAGTGAT
>NZ_RAXT01000206.1 GCF_003611475.1 Acinetobacter rongchengensis
ATCGCTTTTTTTTGATCATGTTGCCATTCACCCGTTAAGTAACACCAACAGAAGCTTATAGCTAACACCGCAATCAATTTTTTCACTCGTCTAGGGTCTGTCAAGCGCGTATTTTCAAGATTAAACCCGCGTCCTTTGAGACAACTGAATAAGGTTTCAATTTCCCAGCGTAATGCATAATCCTGAATAGCATTGGCATTAAACTGAGGAGAAACGACGAGTAAAAGCTCTCCATTTTCTAACTGTAGTGCACTTATATATAGTTTCACCCGACCAACCAAAATCCGTCGTTTACGACATTCAATTTGACCAACTTTAAGATGGCGAAATAAATCACTAATTTTATGATTCTTTCCTAAATGATTGGTGACAATGAAGTTTTTTTAACACGAATGCAGAAGTTGATGTCTTGTTCAATTAACCATGTAAACCAC
>NZ_RAXT01000207.1 GCF_003611475.1 Acinetobacter rongchengensis
CTCTGTCTGCGAACACATTCACAATACGGTCTTTACCAAAAATGGCTATAAAGCGTTGAATCAAAGCAATGCGCTCTTTCGTATCTGAATTTCCACGTTTATTAAGCAATGTCCAAAGGATAGGTATCGCTATTCCACGATAAACGATTGCGAGCATCAGGATATTAATATTTCGTTTTCCCCATTTCCAATTGGTTCTATCTAAAGTCAGTTGCACTTGGTCGAATGAAAACATATTGAAAATCAACTGAGAAATTTGACGATAATCAAAATACTGACCTGCAAAGAAGCGCTGCATACGTCGATAAAATGATTGTGGTAAGCACTTGATGGGCAAGGCTTTAGATGCAGAAGAAAGATTACATGTTTGCTTTAAAATAATCACAAGCATGATGAGCGCAAAGCACTTTAAATGTGACTTGTTCCATTTTAGA
>NZ_RAXT01000208.1 GCF_003611475.1 Acinetobacter rongchengensis
AAATAAGCCATTGTTTATTCTTTTTATTTCCAACAAAATTCCAGAACTCATCTACTTCGAGAGATTCATAATGACTTTGCTGAGGCTGAATTTCATAGGTTGATTCAGTTAAAGTACGTAAAACTTTACCGATACTGATGCGCTCAACTTCAGCAATATCTCGTATACCGCTGCCTCTGACCATCAACTGTAATATTTTACGAGTAATACCTGACTTACATCCTAGATAGCTCAGTGCATGATCACCAATAAACTGACGTTTACAGTCTTTGCACTGATAGTTTTGTTTCCCATCTACTTTGATACCATTTTTCTTTATACTATCACTGAGGCAGGTTGGACATTTGATTGCTAGAGTTATTTGCATTTCTCTATTTTATCAAAATCCAATCGGCTTTTTCTTCAGCATACTTTTTGAAACACTACCAAA
>NZ_RAXT01000209.1 GCF_003611475.1 Acinetobacter rongchengensis
GCTGAATATCATTATTCGTATGAGGCACGGTGATACACAACGTGATCCTCTCATCAATAGGTTGGCTGATTGCAGCAGTGTAAGGCAAAGCAATAAATGCTGGATTCACATGAGTAGGATCCTGCACGGCACCCTCATGATGGCTGAAGATCCTGATCCAACGACTGACAAGGTTGGCATTAATACTATGTTGCAGTGCGACCGAAGCGATCGAGGTATTAGGATTTTTACAGGCATTGACAATACTGAGTTTGAATTCTTTGCTGTATGTTCTGCGTTTTTTAGCAACAGGAGGTGTTGCTGAATATATATCCATGTTCATGGATTAAGTCCCCACTTGTTTTTAGGTGGGAACTAAATTAAGGCTTATAGGATCGCTTGGTAAGGCTGTGTTAGCCGGATGCTTAC
>NZ_RAXT01000021.1 GCF_003611475.1 Acinetobacter rongchengensis
ATAAAAGATGAATCACCTAAAATGATGTATCCACCATGATCAGTTGTACAACCAACAGTTATTAATGCTTTCATTTTGTTTTTACTTTTTATTTAAGGGTCTTGTATTAAAGCATAAACAATAAGGATAGGTGAAATATTGTAATTTTATTATAATCACATAAAATTTATATTAATTTTAACTTAGGTATAATAGAGTGGGTGACTTGCTTTGATTATAAAATTTAAAGCTAAAGTAAAGAATATGATCTTAAATATTAAGAGTAAAACAGTAAACTTGAGTTGTTGGAAATAAAAATCAAGCATTAAATTGATAAAATTTAATGCTTGATTTATGATCTAAATACTCAAAAAATTAGGTTAAATGTTTTTGAATTACTATTTTATTTAAAATAAATATGTTTTTATATGTTACAAATACATGCTTTTGAATCGATATCTTAATTGCAAAGCTAATACAGTTTTTGAAATAAGCATCATTTGAAAACACGTATTTAAACTTCAATGTAAATGAAATAATAAGTTTGATTATTCAAAACTTGTTTTCAAGTTTTACAGTTAGTTATTTTCTTGTTGTAAATAATTCCCCGCCACCTTCACATAATGTCTCGCTGAATAGGGTAAAAACTCTTTTTCTTTATCCGTTAAAGGACGAACTTTTTGAACAGGGCTACCCACATATAAAAAACCACTTTCTAGACGCTTACGTGGTGGAACTAAAGAACCTGCACCAATCATCACATCATCTTCAATAATGGCATCGTCCAAGACAATACTATTGATTCCAACTAAAACACGATTACCAATTGTACAGCCATGTAAAGTCACGTGATGGCCAATTGTGACATCTTCACCAATCACTAAAGGTGAGCCATTGGGTTTAGCGTCGTTCTTATGACTGACATGTAACATACAATGGTCTTGAACATTAGAATTACGACCAATCTTAATGCTATTTACATCCCCACGAATCACAGCAAAAGGCCAAACAGAAACATTTTCAGCTAAAGATACTTCGCCAACGATCACTGACAACTCATCGACATAACAAGTAGAATCAACCTTTGGGTGATGTTCTAAATATGTACGTATATTCTTTTTCATTGGCGAAATCCTTGTTCTATCAATATCAATTTTGACACCTGCAAAGCATTATAAATAAAAAAGCATCCATATAGAGAATATGAATGCTTTGGTCTAAGACAAAACTCAGTGTTAAATCTTGGAATTAAAACAAGTTGCTAAAGAACATTTTAATATGATCGATTAAGCGAGAGAAGAAACCAGCTTCTTCAACTGCTTTTAACGCAACCAAAGGTTTTTCTGCAATCACTTTACCATCTAAAGTTGCAGTCAATTTACCAACCACTTGACCTTGTTTTAATGGTGCATTTAAGTTCGGCTGAACGTTGATTTGTGTTTTGATCGCATTGGCCTGACCTTTAGGCATAGTCACATTGAAGTTTTCTGCTAAACCAATTTGGACATCATTTTCTTGACCGAAGTAAACTTTTGATTTCGCAAGAGCTTTGTTGGCAGGCTGTACACTTACAGTTTCAAAGTTTGAATAACCCCAAGCAAGTAATGAACGAGTTTGGCTTGCACGCTCATTCATCGACGGTGCGCCAAAGATCACTGAAATCAAACGCATTGGTCCACGCTTAGAAGATGTTGTTAAACAATAACCTGCTTCTTCAGTATGACCAGTTTTTAAACCATCTACACTTGGATCTGTGTAAAGCAGGGCATTACGGTTGCCTTGCTTAATACCATTGAAGGTAAATTCTTTTTCAGAATAAATTGGATAATATTTTGAGCTGTCGTGAATAATGTGTTGCGCTAGAACAGCCATATCTTTAGCAGTTGAATAATGACCTTCAGCAGGCATACCTGTTGCGTTGATGAAATGAGTATTTACCATACCAACGCGTTTTGCTTCTTGGTTCATGGCATAGGCAAAAGAACCTTCATTACCCGAAATATGTTCAGCCATTGCTTTAGAAGCATCATTACCAGACTGAATAATAATACCGCGTAACATTTCTAAAACAGTTGCAGTACCGTTGAGTGGCACGTACATACACGATTCAGTACTACTACCACGACACCATGCTGACTCGTTCATACGAACTTTTTCATCTTCAGTCAGTTCGCCTTTAAGTAGCTTTTGCTCAATGATGTAACTGGTCATCATTTTAGTCATTGATGCGGGTGCTAATTTTTCATTTTCATTTTTTGATGCAAGAATCTGCCCAGTTTCGTAGTCCATTAAGACATACGATTTATTATTTAATTCTGGCGGTGTAGATAAGACGGTTGCTGCATAAGAAAATGAGGGTAAGAGTAATAATGCAGCAATGGCGCTTTTTCTGGTCATTCTAGGTCGTTCCAATCGTTATATGGGCACAAAAACAGCCTAGTATTCTAGGATAAAGCAAAGCCGACTTCTACACGAAAAGTCGGCTTATTTCCTACTTATTGTAACTATTTTACTTTAATAGTTGTAATCAACGACTTCTTGACACATTTCTTTATTTTCTTTGTCTCCAAAGCGTTTTGATTCAGTTTGGATCTGCTTTAAAGAACTTTTGAAATCTTTTTGTTTGCTAAGCTGTTTGATCGCTTCTTGAGGATTCGCCTCATTTGGTAGCACTTTTTTTAACTCGATAGCATAATTTTGATTAAATTTTTTACTGTCTTTGTCATCTATCAGAGATGGACACATTAAAGATAAATTGTAAACAGTTGCAATTTCATTAAGAGAAATCTGTTCTTGAGTTACATCAATATTTTCCTCACTTGCTGCTTTATTAGGGGCAGCAAAAGATTGTGTCATTAGGAAACTACTTGCTGAAATAAGACTTATTGAAAGCATTTTTAAAGTCATACGCATGATTAAACTCATTAACTTAAGAATGGGCATAGAGTAAACTTAAAAACAGTGAAAAATATAGAGATAATGTATCGATGTTGTAGATTTATATGAATTTATAATAAGAAAATACATGCAGAAACACAGAATGATATCCGCTTAATTCATGAGGTTCTGCATGATAGAAATGTTTTGCTAATGCTTAAGATTCAAGGGCTATGACGTCATTACAAACGGCTTTATGTTCTTCAGAATCTGCTTCTTTAACACTGATTTGGGCTTCTTTAAATGCTGTTTGGTATTCAGCATCTTGTTGTAATTGTTCAAATGTTGTTGGTTTAGAAAGTTCTTTTAACGAACTTTGTGTTAACCCATCAATTTTACTTTTTAAAATAGGATTATTTCCAATCAAAGCAGGGCATACTTCAGCCAATACTTGAGTTGCAGCAATATCTTCTTTAATGATGAGGTCTGCTTCTTGTTTGGTTAATGTTTCAGAAAATGCCGACTGAGTGCAAAATGTGATGAAAGCTATAGAAAATGTGCGAATAAGAGAACGTGTAATCATCTTTTTAAACTACAAATTGATTTAGAATTGAATGCATAACTATATATAATTGCTGAATAAATTTAAATCGATTTATTCAATAGAAATTGAATAAAAGACGACTGAAGAGTAGACCAAAGTGAATATTTTAATAGCAAACGATGATGGTGTATTTGCACCAGGTATTCAAGCACTTGCAAAAGCATTACGACCATTGGGCCGAGTAGTGATTGTCGCACCTGAAAGTGAACGAAGTGGTTTTTCAAGTGCGCTTACATTAGATCGTCCACTGAGACCAATCCAAATCGCTCCAGATATGTGGGCGGTTAATGGGACACCAGCAGACTGTGTTTATTTATCAATGAATGGTTTATTTGATTTTGAATTTGACTTGGTTGTGAGTGGTATCAATAGTGGCGCTAATTTGGGCGATGACGTATTGTACTCTGGAACGGTTGGTGCAGCCTTTGAAGGACGTTTAATGAAACAAGCTGCGATAGCCGTTTCTTTAGCAGGAAGCAATGTTCGTGCTTATGATAGCCCAAATGATTATGCGCAAGCTGCGCAGTGGGTCTATCAATTCATTGCCAATGGATTACCGCAACTTCCAGAACGACATATCTTTAATATTAATATTCCAGATGTTGCTAAAATAAAAGGGACACAAATCACTTACCAAGGAAGAAGAATTCAATCCAAACCGATCACCAGCCATGTAGATCCACGTGGGCGACAAGTCTACTGGATTGGTTTAGCAGGCGAGGCGGTAACAGACCCAGAGAAAAATCTAAACAATATTCAATCCGACTTTTTTGCAATTGCTAATGGTTTTGTCAGCATTACGCCAATTCAGATGGATGCAACCAATTATGATGTATTGGAAACGTTGCAAATGCAATTATCACATAGTCATTTTGATGTATGAATGTTATAAGTTTGTGAAAAAGCACTGTCAAACGGTGAAAGTTAATTGTTTTTTGCTAATCTTAGCAAAATATTTCAAAATTTAAGATGTAGAGAGGGAAATCAATGCTTTTGGCTACACAGCTCCAAATTCAAATGCCTAAGCTATGGATAAAGACGATTTTTTTAGCAGTCGCAGTCACTTCTACATTGCTTGTTACTGGTTGTGCATCTAAGCCACAAATTAATAATCCAACACGTTATGCGGTTGCACCTGATTATTATACTGTTCGCTCTGGTGATACCTTAAGTGGTATCTCAATGCGTTATGGTTTAAGTTATATCAGTGTTGCAGAAATGAATGATATTGTGCCACCTTATCGAATCTATGTTGGACAATCTATTCGATTGAAAAAATCGGGCAATAATGTCAATCGTCCTACCACACAAGCACTGAACACTGCACCTCAGATTCAACGTCAAACGATTAATTTACCAACCCAACAGCCTGTAGTGCCTCCAGTTAAACAAACAGCACCTACAACGACAGCTGCGCCTATCGTAACAACGCAGGTGCCTGCTACTCCTGTGAATAGCTCTAGTTTAAGATGGGTAAAACCATCAAATGGACCAGTGATTGCCAACTTTAATGTAACAAATAATATCAAAGGTTTAAGATTTGGCGGTAATCAAGGCGATCCAGTATTTGCAGCAGCCGATGGGCAAGTGGTATATGCTGCAGATGGTTTGAAAGAATATGGTAATCTTGTACTAATAAAACATATCGATGGTTACATAACTGCATACGCTCATAACAGTAAAATGTTAGTGAAAAGTGGTCAAAATGTTAATGCCGGGCAAAAAATTGCAGAAATGGGTTCTTCGGGCGCAAATAGTGTCATGTTAGAGTTCCAAGTACGATTAGATGGTAAACCTATCAATCCTGCAAATATTTTACCGCTAAGTTAATAATTTTGATGCAAAGTGTAATTTTCTTCGTATAATACAATGAGTTGTTTTGAATGGAAAAATGTGAAGCAACTCATAATTTCAGAGGGAAATTTATGTTAGATCAACTTCGAGCAATGGGTGTATTTGCTTGTGTTGTTGAAAAAAGCTCTTTTAGTGGTGCCGCGCGTGATCTCGGTATTACGACAAGTGCAGTTAGTCAGCAAATTCGATCTTTAGAACATGAAATGGAAGTGACTCTTCTACATCGTTCTACACGGAAACTGAGTTTAACTGAGGCTGGTCAAGCTTTTTTCCACAGCTGTCAAGAAATGCTTGCTGCGGCAGAGCGTGGAAAAATCCGTATTAATGAGTTGAGAGACGATTTAGTTGGTGATTTACGCATTGCGACTACCCCGGAAATAGGTGCAACACATGTTGTGCCCGCATTATCACACTGGATGTCTGCACATCGTGGTTTGATGGTTCATTTTGAAGCAGATAACCAATATATCGACTTGATTCAAGAGCGTATCGATATTGCTATTCGTATGTCTTCTAAAATGGAAGATTCGAATAACTTAAGCTGTACGCCTTTGGCACGAGTGGATCAGATCTTAGTTGCATCGCCAAGTTATTTAAATCAAACTTCACCTATTTCACGTCCTGAAAATTTACAGAATCATGATCTGATTCCAATAAATATTTTGAAAAATTATCAACATTTTTCATTTCAGCACGGTACAACAGGCGAAGTTGTTAATTTAGAGATGAAGCACCGTCTTCAAACAAATAATGTATTTATTGCAAAATCTCTGTGCCAAAATGGACATGGGATTGCACGCATTCTTTATTTAGATGTGCAAAAAGAATTGATGAATGGGACATTGGTAGAAGTATTGCCAGAGTGGAAGTTACCAACGTTCACTTTGAGTGCTGTAACTTTAAAACGTGAACAACAGCCGATGAAGATTCATCGTTGTTTAGATGCTTTAAAACAATACTTTGGTCAATTACCTGGCGGAAGAATCTTTCAAGAAGCTTCTTGAAAGTTCGAGTCTAAATAAAAAAGCCGCTTTATAGCGGCTTTTTTATGCATAAAAATTTTGAAGGACTTAGACCTAAATCTTTAAAAATGGTGAATGAAGCCGTTTAAGCTCCATTCACCATTTTTAGTCTTAAGCTAAAAACTTTTTAATCGCAGGAACAAGACGCTTTAATAGATCATCCGCTTGTTGGTGATTCATATTTAAAGCAGGAAGCAAACGCACAACATTACCAGAGGTAACATTGATAATAAGATGATGTTCATCACGTGCAATATTTACAAGTTCAGCACATGCCTTAGGTAATTCAATGCCAATCATCATACCGAAACCACGGACAATCACATCTTGATCTGCAAGTTGAGTGCGGAATTGTTCAACAAGATAAGTACCAATTTTAGCTGCATTCGCAACAATATTTTCTTTCTCAATCAGATCAATGACGGTGTAAACAATGCGTGAACCTAGGTGTGTTCCGCTGTAAGTTGAACCATGATTGCCTGGAGTGAGCACACCAACAGCGCGACCTTGTGTCATTACAGCGCCAATAGGGAAACCATTGCCCAAACCTTTAGCAGTGGTTAGAACATCGGGAACGATATTGGTATGTTGATAAGCAAAATATTTGCCCGTACGTCCATTACCTGTTTGTACTTCGTCAAGCATCATTAACCAATTGTGTTGATTGCAAATATGACGAATTTCTTCAAGGTAGCTAAAACCTTGTGGAGCTGTATTTACACCACCTTCTCCTTGAATTGGTTCAACTAGAATCGCCACAATATCAGGATGTTGGATCGCTGCTTCTTCAATCGCTTCGATGTCGCCAAATGGAACACGGATGAAACCTTCAACCAAAGGTGCAAAACCTTCTTGAACTTTTTTATTGCCTGTTGCAGACAATGTTGCAAGGGTACGACCATGAAAAGATTGATCAGCAACAATGATTTTAGGGGTACTAATGCCTTGTAAATGAGCAAATTTACGTGCAATTTTAATTGCACCTTCATTTGATTCCGCGCCACTATTTGAAAAGAAAATTTCTTCCATACCTGAAACTTCGGCAAGTTTCTGAGCTGCGGCAGTTTGCCAAGGCACTTCGTAAATATTACTGGTATGGATTAAAGTCGCTGCTTGCTCTGCAATCGCTTCTGCAATAACAGGATGCGCGTGACCTAAACCACACACAGCGATTCCTGTAAGTGCATCAAAATATTCAGTATTATCTTCTGTATAAAGATAAGAACCTCGTCCTCGAACAAAACTGATCGGTTGACGGCTAAATACAGACATCAAGTGAGATGGTTGATCAGGTTGTATTGGAGCGAGGGTGATGTTGTTCATGACTAACTCTTATCTGTTAGGAATAAAAAGAAAGAATCATCTAACCAAAGATTGACAAAGATTTAAAGCCTAAATACAAATAAAATTGGAAATAATCGTCAAGACATACTCTTTATTGTGGATTTAGGTATAATGCAGGCAGATGAGTTGAGGATTTATCAATGACTGAACAAGCGCGTGATACAGAAGCGTTAATTCGCGATCAAATTGCTAAACATGCAGTACTTCTTTATATGAAAGGTACTCCACAGTTTCCACAGTGTGGTTTCTCTGCTCGTGCAGTTGAAGCTCTTAGTCAAATTGGTCGTCCATTTGCTTATGTAAATATTTTGGAAAATCCTGATATTCGTGCAATCTTGCCACAAATTGCAAATTGGCCGACATTCCCACAATTGTGGATCAACGGTGAGTTGATTGGCGGTAGCGATATTATGCTCGAAATGTTCCAAAATGGTGAGTTAAAACCATTGGTTGAGCAGTATAGCCCTGCGTCTGAAGCTCAATAAGCTGAAGATATTAAAAAAGCACCGAAAGGTGCTTTTTTATTGTCAAAATTTATCTTACAGTTTTTGATTTTTTTGATGAAAAATCAATATTTTGCATCATCAAAATTTGATTTAACAGCATGAGTTTGAAAGGTTTTGTCATTACAAAGACATTGCACTTCAACGCTTAAAGTACAATGTCTTGTTGCCTCAGCATTTAAAATCAATCTATATTTATTCCGATTGATTTTGCTTATCAATGACTTCGACCGAACTCGCCTCAACAATAGCCGTTGCTTCGGTTTCAATCTTTTGGTCTTTTTTTGTCTTCTTCTTTTTTTTCTTTTTCTTTGGTTTTTCCTCGATTTCAATTCCGTCTTCAAGCGCTTGCCAGTATTCAAGTTGCGCCATGACAGCAGCATAGATTGAACCTTTGGTGTAACGTCCCTTTTTATCTAATGTTCCTACAGGACGGGCCATCAGTATTTCTAACGCTTGGTCGATGGTGTCGATTGCATGAATATGGAATTGACCAGCTTCAACGGCTTCAATCACATCCTGACGTAACATTAAATGTTGCATGTTTTGACGAGGAATAATGACGCCTTGTTTATGTGTTAAGCCTTGTAACTTACATGCATCAAAGAAACCTTCGATTTTGGCATTGACACCACCAATCGGTTGTACTTGCCCCAATTGGTTCATAGATCCTGTAATTGCCCAAGATTGATCAATCGGTAATTGGCAGATCGCTGAAATTAATGCAGATAATTCAGCAACTGTGGCGCTGTCGCCGTCCACTTGTCCATAACTTTGTTCAAAAGCAAGTGCAGCAGAGAAGTGTAAAATCTGTTCACGACCGAAATGTGCTTTTAAGAAGCTCGACATCAGTAACACGCCTTTGGCATGCAATGAGCCACCTAATTCGACGCTGCGTTCGATATCTAAAATATCCCCGCCACCTTGATACACAGAAGCAGTTAAACGAGAAGGTAAGCCAAACTCAACATCTGCGTAGTGAATGACGGATAGCGCGTTGATTTGTCCTAAACGATGGCCACGTGTTTCAATCAATTGTGTACCACGCGATAAATCTTGCCAATATAGCTCTCTTAAATAGCCTAAGCGATATTGACGGTGTTTGAGTGCAGTATTGATGTGATGAGATGTGACTAGCTTTTCACCTGATTGCACAGCATGATGATGCGATTCACGAATCAAATCACCTAAAGTTAAAGCGTGTAATGACAATGAACTTTGGTCTTCAGCTTGACGGCTTGAATCTGTGAGTAAAGCTGCAAGTGCAGAACGATCAAAAGGCAATAATTTATCTTGTTGAACATAATCAGCAATCAACTGCATATAGGCTTGTTCATTGTCATCATTACGTTGCAAAGTATCGGTAAAATCGGCACGGATTTTAAAAACACTGCCCAGTTCAGGCTCTAGTTCTAAAATTTCATAGTAAATTTCAGGTTCTGCAAGTAAAACGACTTTTAAATTCAGTGGGATAGGTGCGGGTTCAATGGAGATGCTTCCTGTTAAGGTCAGCATGTGTTCTAAAGATGAAAGCTTTAATTGTCCAGACTTTAAGGCACGTTTTAACCCTTGCCATGCATAAGGTTGTTCTAAAAGTTGTTCAGCTTCTAAAATTAAAAAACCACCATTGGCTTGATGCAAAGAACCTGGTCGAATTAAAGTAAAATCTGTGGTAATCGTGCCATTTTGGGTTAATTGTTCAACATGACCCAATAAGTTGTAATGTGTTGGGAAGTCTTCAAAAATAACAGGCGCACCTGAATTTGGTTTATTACTGACAACAACATTGGCTTGGTAGCGTGAAGGAACGCGGTTAAACAGCGCAGGAGAAAATTCTTCACCTTCTTGGTCTAAAATGGTTTCGACATTTTCAATAATATCGGCAGCATATAGTTTTAGGTATTGTTCAAGTCCTTGCACAGATTCAAACTTATTGAGAATGACTTCCATGCGAGGAATTACGACTTGTTTGGCAATATCACGATTGAGCTCAGAAACCTTATCTCGTGCTTCATCTTCAAGATCGCCCAGTTGCAGACCCAAACGTTCTAATTTTTTATCCATATAACGGATATTAGAATGAATTTCAGCACGCTGTTTGCTGTTTAACGCATTTATGTCTTCTTGTGACATTTCCAAAATTTCATCATTTTTGACATGAATCGGGACAAAAATATGCTCATCATGTCGATTAATCAGTTTTAGATCTAAATCTTCACCTTCTTTGGTCAATTCAACCAAGGCCAATTGTTGTTCATTGCCAGTCACTTGGCGGATTCGTTCGATATGATTGTGATAGGTTTCTGCACTAAAACGGCGTTCAAGCTGTTTGAGAATGGTTTGCCAAGTTTGATGGATTAAACTTTGAAATTTACTGCCTTGGCTTGCAGGGAAGCGTAGTGCAATCGGTTGTCTTGCATTCTTAAAATTATAAACATAAACCCAATCATCAGGCGTTTGCATACTTTTTGCGTGTTGCTGAAGTAAACGCTTAATCATGGTGCGTTTACCCAAACCCGCTGTTCCAACGGCAAAAATATTATAGCCAGAATAAGGTAAGGCGATACCTGCTTCTACGGAAGCTTTGGCACGATCTTGACCCAAAAAGTTATTTAAGGGTTTGATTCTTCGTGTAGACGAAGGAATCGTTGTAAAATTAGGAATATGCGTAAGTTGCTCAGCTTTAAGCGCAGTTAAAGCCAATGTATTTTGAATTTCTGTTTGATCAAAAGCAGTTGCTAAGTTGTTTTCAATTTTTTGTAATGCGGTTGTGGTTGTCATATTAGAAACAGTGGTTGAACTTAATTGATCGTGTCTTTGCGTCACAGGTTGAATCCAAAACAAATGAAGGTTTAAAAGCTAAAGGTATACAGGATTGGGGGGAAAGATCAAGCGCCAAAAGTGGAAATATCTGTAAATGCGTACAACTGTTGCATAAAAATGATTGAAACTCTGAGCATTAAGCGGTTGAATAGCACTATTTCATTTTTCAGAAAATAATAACGCAATGACAACACCGTCTACAGGTTGGAAATCTGCCTTTACCGCATTTCTTGACCGCCGTGCAGCGATTATGCTGTTTTTGGGTTTTTCAGCAGGTATCCCAATCCTTCTGATCTTCTCTAGCTTATCTTTATGGTTAGGTGAAGCTGGAATCGAAAAAAGTGCAGTGACTTTTTTTAGTTGGGCTGCTTTAGGGTATTCCTTTAAATTTGTGTGGGCACCGCTTATTGATGAATTGCCTGTGCCATTTTTAAGCAAATGTTTAGGCCGAAGACGTGCTTGGTTGCTGGTTGCTCAGATACTGATTATTTGCGCAATTTGTATCATGGCGTTTTCAGATCCTGCGCTTGGGCAGAGCTATATTTATCAAATGGCGGTTGGTGCCGTGTTGCTCGGCTTTTCTGCTGCTACACAAGACATTGTCATCGATGCCTATCGTATCGAACTTGCTGAAACTGAAATGCAAACCGTGCTTGCGTCGACTTATAATGCGGGATATCGCATAGGGATGATTGTTGCAGGTGCAGGTGCGCTGTTTCTTGCTGCATCATTAGGTACCGCCAAAGGTAACTATATTTACGAAGCTTGGAAGTATACCTATTTAACCATGGCTGCTGTGATGGTGGTTGGTATTATTACGACCTTAATCATCCGTGAACCGATGGTTAATCGTATAGATAAACATTATAAAAACATTGATTATTATCGCTTAGTGCTGGTTTTTATTGTCGCTGTTGCAAGTTTTGTTTGTTTTTATATTTATTCAGATGATGTTGTCCAGTATTTACAGGCACAGTGGGAAATCAAAGACAGTTTCTTGAAATTCTTAATGGAAGCTGTGCGATTCTTAGGTTCGGGTGCAGGGGCTATTTTTGTCGCGACATTACTCATCCGTATGGGTGTTGTAAATAAGCAAATGGCTTATGAAACTTGGGTCAATCCAATTGCAGATTTCTTTAAACGCTATGGGGTTAAACTGGCTTTAGTCTTATTATTGTTAATTGGTTTTTATCGAATTTCTGACATTATTGCAGGGGTAATCTCTAATGTGTTTTATCAAGATTTAAACTTTAGTAAAGAACAAATCGCAGAAGCTGTGAAAATTTATGGTGTAATTTTCAGCTTGGTTGGTGGTTTCTTGGGTGGTTTACTGGCACAGCGTATGAACATCATGAAATTGATGTTTATTGGTGCGATTTTAGCAAGCTCGACCAATTTAATTTTTATTGGTTTGGTGAAATCCGGTGCGCCTATGCAACCTGTTATGTTACAAGTGGGTGAAAAACAATACCAAGCTCAACCTGATGAAGTGGGCTATTGGAAAGTCCTCGTTCCAAATCAAGAGCTAATTAAGGCAAAGCAGATTCAAGTCAATGTTGCACTTGCAGATCAATCTGAAAAAGCTGAATATTTTGTTCCATATTTAACAGACAATGGTACAGCACAAATCCAAATCTTACCTGTGACCAGTGATAATCAATTATCGGCGGATGAGTTAAAGCAAAACGTTGTAATTAAAGGACAACTTGTAGGTGTGCAAGCCACTGAATTGAATGCAGAGCAACCGATCACTTTAAAGTTGGAAGGAAAAGAATATTCTGCAAAATTAGATAAAGAGGGCATGTTTACGGGGACAATTGATGGTAAAGATTTACAAAGTTCTGCTTCAAAAAATATTATTGCGATTGCTAACTTTAATCAGGCTCATACGGCTTTAAATACACAGCAAAATTATCAAATGAGCGATAACAAGACGGCTTTAGATGTTGATATTCAACCGATTTCAGCGATAAATGCCCAGTCTACAGAAAACATTGAAATTAAAGGTAAGGTAATCGAGCAATACAGCTCAGCTTGGCTTTATTTTGCAATTATTGTCGATAATCTTGCTTCAGGCTTAGCAGGTGCAGCATTTATTGCATTTCTTTCTAGCTTGACCAGTGTTTCATTTACAGCTGTTCAATATGCTATTTTTAGCTCACTGATGACCTTAACACCTAAAATTCTTGGGGGGTATTCTGGAACGATTGTGACCAATATTGGTTATCCGAAATTCTTTTTAATGACCACTTTAATTGGTATTCCGATCCTCATTCTTGTGGTCTGGGTGGCTAAATTGTTGAGAGAACATTCAAATCGTCAAATTTAAAAAAATGAACAATTAAACGGTGAGCGTGAAGACCTCGCGTTCTTCGTTTGCTCAAACCTATTTCATTTGACCAGTGAAATAGGTTTTTTAATTTAGAGTGTGATTTATGTTTGAAAATAAGTATTTAAAGTGATCAATTTAGTTTTAATATCCATATATTGATTTACAATTTTTGTTAATTTGTGAAGATTGGATTTTCTATTGGGGAATAGGATGAATAAGCAACTTTTTGCTTTAAATTTAGCCATAGTATTGGCATTGTCGGGGTGTGGCGGTGGTGGGGGTTCTGAACAAGGAATAAATAATTCAGGTAGTGCTAATGAAACTACGCCAAAACCACCAACTGAAAATAATAATGAACAATTTGTTTTATTAAAACAACTACGTACTGTTGATGCTGCATCAGAGTTAAATCCACACACTTTTGGTTTAGATGAGTGGAACCCTCGAGCGATTGCCAGAGATGGTGATGTATTGTATATCGCCAATAGCAATGAAAAATCTCAAATTTTACGCTATGACTTAAAAACTAAAACAGTACTTACAGCAATCGACCCTGAGAAAATCACGGGTATTTTAAAAGTATGGAATACTTTAAATGATATCAGTATTTATAAAGGGCGTTTATATGTCTCTTCATTTCCATCGAGCCGTGTCGATGTTTTAGATATCAGTACAGGAACACCTCAATTTATCATGGCTTTAGGCACAGGACAGTGGTGGGGGGATACTGTAAATAGCGCAATAGTGCATACACATGCTGTAACTGCTAATGACAATTACGTTTTTTCAGCAGATATGGAAAACCGTATTAATGTTTGGTCACAAAGTCAGGTTGTTGCTGGAAATAGTTTAAAAGCTCGAAAATTCGCGCGTTTGGCATTGCCAAAATGTGAGCGAAGCTGTGTGGTGCGTTTAGAAGCTGTTGGCAATTTACTTTATGCCAATTTAAGCAACGGAAATAGCTTTGTTTATGATGTGAGTGATTTGCAACAAGGCGCAGTTGATGTGGCTGCAACACGTCAGCAGGCCAATATTGCTTCTGTCAGCCATCTTGCTGATGATGGTTTGTTATATGCATTACGTAGCACAGGAACCGTAGAAACTTATCCAGCTAATCAATTAGCAACGATCAGTGAGGTATTACCCAATGCTGTAGATCGTTTCGGATCCTATCGTATACACGGTCAAGATCAAACTCAAAGTTTGGCAAAAACAACGGATCTTGCAGTATATGAAAATAATCTGATAAGTCTGGTCAATAACAAAGTGATTATGATGCCTCTACGTGCTTTGCAGCAACGGAAAACTACGAATGTGGTGAATCCATTGCAATTACAGCAAGCAGAAAAAGTCAGTAGTTATAAGATGTTGCAGGATGGTGAAAGTTGGGAGACGCTTACGAATCCGAATCTACGTCATGTGATTATGAATGAGATTCTCTCTGCAACCTTGAACAGCGATACGATTCAATTACAAAGTTATAGTGCTATCCCAGTTTCAGATTTAGAAATTCAAGCAAGAGTGAAAGGGACAGAGCAATGGGTGGTCTTGGCTAAAGTGGATCAACTCGATGCATTTTCAAATGTGTCATTAAAATTGAAAATTAATGATGATTCACGATTTAATTTGGTCGATGGTTCTGGTTCGATTCAATTGTCAGGTTTGACTCAGTTCAACCAACTTCCAAGTGATTTGTTTGATTTAAAAATCGCTTCTAAAACCGATACGCATGTTCAAAAATTGTCGAAAATCAAAGCCAAATGGAATATTTACTTTGGTACGTATAATCCTGAAGCAGACTCAAAGTGGTTGAGAATTACACCATTATATGCGCGTGAATGGGTCATTATGATGACTAATTTTGCCTACACATTAAGTAGTCCAGAATTCGAACATCTTTGGTTTAATCATCAAAAAGTTATGGGATATGAATTCTTTGGTAATGCTGGCATGGTTGATGGAGAAAATGGTTACTTTAAAGCAACGGATTATACGCGTGTTTATCAAGAAATCTTTGATCGCGGTGGTATCTCGCTAGGGATTACCAATATGGGTGGTGGACTTGGTGGAGGGGCAGTGTTAGGTGTTGATCCTTGGATTTATTATGGTCATTACCGTTGGTCAGGTTTAGGTATTGTTGCACATGAGTTTGGACACCATTGGGGCAATCATAGTAGCGCATGGGCAAATGGTAATTATGGTTTCCAGCCGATGATTGGTGATCTTCATTTTTACTTGCAACATCAAAATGATTTGCCGTATTTAGATCCGAATGCAAATAAACTTCATTTGGCAAATCCAACTGATTTATACGGCAGTATTTCAGCAAATATTGTTAATAAAGCACCAAACAGTTCGCCGTGGAATAAGATTGATCAGTATTTTGCAGATTACCCATTGAAAAAATAAAGATCAAACGAAGTAAAAGCAACCAAGTCATGGCTGCTTTTACTTTGAGTAAATTGAAATCTTGAATGGTATTGCCTATATTGACAGGCTATATTTTATAAAATAGGAAAATCAATCATGCGCATGCTGCATACCATGTTACGTGTCGGCAATTTAGAACAATCTTTAGCGTTCTATACTGAAGTACTCGGTATGACTTTACTTCGCAAACGTGATTATGAAGAAGGTCGTTTTACTTTGGCTTTTGTTGGTTATGGTGATGAAGAACATAATACCGTACTTGAACTTACCCATAATTGGGACACATCAAGTTATGAGTTAGGAAATGCTTATGGTCATATCGCGATTGCTGTAGATGATGCTTATCAAGCCTGTGAAGAGATTAAAGCACGTGGTGGCAATGTGGTTCGTGAAGCTGGGCCGATGAAGGGTGGTGTGACGGTAATTGCTTTTGTTGAAGACCCAGATGGTTATAAAATTGAGCTGATTCAACAAGATCAAGATGCTCGTAATAATTAATTCAATAACATGATCTGTAAATTGTAATCAAACACTTAAGTGAAAGCTTAAGTGTTTAAACGAAATACTGAACATTTTGTATAAGCGCTAGCTTAATTTATTCAGCTCAGTAAGATGAATATTTTACCTATGGGTAAAGTTTTTGATTACTGGGCTTTTTTATAAGCTGTTAATTTCATTTAAAAGATAGGATGCTTAAGTGAAAATGTTAAAAATATTGGCTTTGGATCGGTTCACTTGTCTTTTGGTGCTCATGGTCATTTTAGCTACATTTGTACCTGTGCATGGGCAAGCTGCGTTGGTTTTTGGCAAAGTGACGACGATTGCTATCGCCATTTTATTTTTCTTACATGGCGCAAAACTTTCTCGTGAGGCTGTTGTCGAAGGTATTTTACATTGGAAACTTCACGCGCTGGTCTTTACATTTACATTTGCATTATTTCCCATCATTGGATTGTTGGCTAAACCTATTTTGATTCCATTATTGGGACAGCAGTTGTACTGGGGATTCTTGTTCATGTGTTTTTTACCCTCAACAGTACAATCTTCCATCGCTTTCACTTCAATGGCTAAGGGAAATGTAGCTGCAGCTGTATGCAGTGCTTCATTTTCAAATTTAATTGGCATGTTTATTACCCCAATTTTAGTGAGTTTGTTTATTTTTGGGCAGTCTAAACATGATTATGATCCAACTTCATCCATTATTGAAATTACTTTACTGTTGTTAGTGCCATTTATCGCAGGACAATTATTGCGACCATATGTTTTTCCAATCATGCAGAAAAAGCCAAGTATTGTAAAAACTTTTGATCAAGGTTCTATTTTGATGGTGGTCTATGGTGCTTTTAGTGGGGCAGTCGTTGCGGGGCTTTGGCAACAGGTGAGCTGGACGACACTGATTTATTTGATTTTAGCATGTTCAGTTTTTTTAACGATCATCATGTTATTGGCATTCTTTATTCCTAAGTGGCTTGGTTTTAATCAGCAAGATCAGATTGCTATTTTTTTCTGTAGTTCTAAAAAAACGCTTGCCAGTGGCGTACCTATGGCGCAAATTCTGTTTATTGGTCAACCACTTGGTATGATTGTTTTGCCGATTATGATTTTTCACCAAATCCAGTTGATGGTCTGCGGTGTGATCGCCAATTATTGGTCGAAGCAAAAAAGTACTGAAATGCAAATTAATCAAGATTCTGTGTTGGATTAGTCGCATTTGGCTAAAAACTTCAGTATAATACGCTCCACTTGTTGTGCTTAGCTCTGACACTTATAGTCTCGGTGGGCCAAAAGAAATGGTCTGTTATGGTGTTAACCTGTTGATTTTTTTAATCAACTTTCCTCAATTTATTGAGAGTGGTTAATTGCGATGACAGCAAAACCTTTCTTAACTTAGGAGAATCGACCATGCGCGCCGATATTCACCCAAAATACGAAAAATTAGTTGCTACTTGTTCATGTGGTAACGTTATCGAAACTCGTTCTGCTTTAGGTAAAGAAACAATTTACCTTGACGTATGTTCAGCTTGCCACCCATTCTATACTGGTAAACAGAAGAATGTTGATACTGGCGGTCGTATCGATAAATTCAAACAACGTTTTGCTGGTATGTCACGTTCTGTTAAACGTTAATATCGCGAAACGAAAAAACGGGCTTAAGCCCGTTTTTTTGTGCCTAAACTTTATGTTTAGAATGGATATAGTGAAGTGACCTATTTTTTAAAAAGTTTAAACGGGCTACTGAACTTTAATAAACAAAGTTCAGTAGCATAGAATAAATAATTTAAGTGCTATTACGATTAATGATCCTGAACATCCGTCAAATGGTCTAATTTCTTCTGGAAGTACTCGCCTTGTAAAAAGCGAACTTCAACATTCCATGCATTTGCAAATGAATTCATATCATTTAAATTTTTCAAAACCATGTCGATTGGTTTAATCTCATGGTATTTCTCTAATAAATGTTGGAAGTCAGATAATGCCTTATCATTATTCAATTTTTCAGTAAACTTCTCATCAAGCGTGAGTAAGCCAACATCAATTTGTTTTAAGATGGCTTCACTGGAAATGGTTGAACCAAAACGACGAATTGAAATTTCAGCACCATTTTCTCTTAAAACTGCAAATTGCTTCTGAGATTCAATGATATTTTTGGCGATGTCTTCTTCATCAAATTGCAAAATCAATGGATGTGAGAGGCGACTCCCCACGATTGTCAGTAATTTTGAAATGAGTTCAGGGAACTGCTTGTCATTAAATAAAACATGACGATTTAAATTTACAATCAATTTAGCTTCAGGGTATTGCGTAATAAAGTTGTGTAATTGTTTACATGCTTCCACCAAGATCCAACGGTCTAATTTAATTGAAAGCTCAATATCATCATCAAGTTCTATTAAATTACTGACTTTTTTCCACTGGTTGTTAAAGATAAAGCCACAAGTCACTTCGTAAATATTTAAAACGCTGTCTTGTTTGTCGTAGAGCTGTTGGTATTTAAGTTGAATTTCACCTTTTTCAAGCGAGCGCACAATTTGGGTCAGAATAGCTGATTCTTGGAAAGTCGGATTTGCAGCAGGTTCGATCACGGGTTTAGCTGGTGCGACTTCAAATTGAATTGGTTCGATTGCTTCAAGTTCTAGTTTAGGTTTCTCAACGGTTAACTCAATTTTTGTTTCTTGCAATGTTGCAGACAATTGTAAGTCTGATACTGAATCTTTTTTCACTAAACGGTGATCATAAGCTTGTTCTAAAATATGACTGAAGTTTTGTTCAGTAAAGTGATTTGGATCTATGTGGGTATAACCAATTTTTAGATTAAGTGGATAGGTTTTAGAATTAATGACAAGTAATTGCGGTTTCTCTAAAGCCTGTAAACCATGAATACGTGATTCTAAAATAGTTTCAGATTCAGCTTGTAAGAGAATACCATATAGAATGTTATCGATTTGATAGACTGTATCATTGGTTTGTTCTTTAACAAATTGCTGAAAATGTTCCAAGTATTGAAGAGCTGTATTCCAAGTAGAATTAAAGACTTCTTTAGGGCAGTCTGAAAGACTAAATAAAACCAATGCATTGGCTTTAGCAGGTTGATTAATGAGTGAATATTGGATTTGTTGAAAACTATTTGCAACAAAAGAAATTCTTTTTTTAGATAGGTCTGATGACGTTGTTGAATGGGTTGAATAGCTATTGGTTTCGATCGTAATTTGAATCGCATCTTCTACATCGGAAGGTAGAAATTCAATCTTCAAAGGATTCTCAGATTTTGCTTTGCTATTCAACGTATCAATTTCAAAACGAGCAAGATCGAACTGACCTTGTGAAATTTTCTTAAAACGTTGTTTGAAATCATTGATATTTTTGGGTTGTAAAATATCGAGTAGTGGTAAACCAATAATATCTGCAACATCATTTAAACCGAAGAGTTTTAGATATTCTTCATTGGCTTCGGTGTGAATACCTTCTTGGATGAGTGCTACAGCTTTATGTTGCTCGTCTACTAAAGCTTGGGCTTGATGTTTAGCATTTTCAAGATCGTCCAATAAATGCTTTTGAGCTTGTAGTGTGCGGCTATAGGATAATGCGCGAACCAAGCTTACATAAAAACGTTCAGTATTTTCTAAATTGATGACGTCATAGATCCCTTTTTGAATGTAGGATAAATATTGGTCATTTTGATAATCTTCAGGTTTTAAGAGTAAAACAGGAATATCAGCGTCAGCAGATGCTTGAATCAGTGTAATGGTTTGTTCGATTTTGATATCGTAAGCACGTCCAAAAATAACCAAATCCCATGATGTATTCAGTTGTTTCTCAAAACTCTTTAATTCATCCAGTAGGATGGCATGAACCAAATGTTTTTTGCTTTGAAATAAGTCAACAATTTCATTATAACGAATTTGGTTGTCATCAATAATGAGTAATCGAGTTTCAGAGAGTTTTAACTTCTTCGATAATAACAAATTTCTCACTTCAAGGCTTCCCATACATCTTGATTATTCAAATTGGTAGATTGTTGCTCAATAAACTGATCAACAACAATGCTTTCTTCATCATTAATCAGTTCAAACTCATACTGGGCAAAACTTTGGGTAATTAACACCGTTTTAGTTAAATACACTTTAATTTCCTCAGTACCTAAACGCAAATAGATGGCCTGATGCTCTTTAAAGAAAGGTAGATTAGGCACAATAATGGAGATATTTGATTCATTAAGATTTGGAACTTTGACCATCAAACAAGGATGATAGTTAAAAGCAGAGCGATCTGCAGGAACTTTAACTGCACATGGATAAATATCCTGTGCCAAAACTTCTAATCCCACTTCAAAAGTCTTATTTGTGGATTGTTTAATCCAGCGAATAATAGCCCCTCTCCATTTATTTTGAAGATTTTCATTCAACAAAATAAATTCGCCAGTTTTTAAATTGCGAGGGGTCTCATTGGCCCAACGAACTCGATAACCATTGATACTGATATCAAGAACTTGAGCTTGGTAGATTTGCTTAGATTCACGATCTAAATTTTTAATCTGGGTTGTATTCGATGCAGAATTCGAACCTGTAGCAATAGCTGAATGTTTGTTTGACTCAGATTGAAACGCAAAATTATTGTGAATATTTAAAGTTTCATAGAAGTTTTTGGCTTTAGATAGATAAAAATGCGCAGACTGTAAACTGAAACAAATCTCCAATTGTGCCGTATATTCATAACGCTCTTGCTGACGTTCAGAATTGGTGCCAAGTACATTTTGTACATGAAACTTCAAAGCAGCAGACAGATAAATTTTCTCATTCTTAGACATGTATTCAGCGTCTTTATGAATGGTTAAATTGATATGTTCAAGCAGATTTTGTGTTGAAACGTATAAACTGGTACGAAAGTTAGGATGTTGTTTACGATTATAAATAGGGGGAATATCTTTTGATCCATCAACCACATAACGTGCCAGTGCTGTTTCTCTAGGTAAAATTTGAACTAATTTTACCCAGTCAAAAGTACATTGATACAATGCTTGGGTTTCTGACGGACGTATTTGATGTGTATTGAAAATATCTAACAATAATACTTGCGCATAGGCTTGTTGAATATTCTGAATAGTAAAATGCGTACCTTGTAATTGGTTTACATTGATATTAAATTCTTGGTTTTTAACGGATAATTCATAAAGGTAATGCGTTGTTAGCCATTGTTTAGACAGTGGTCCACTATAAAGCATTTGTTGTTGTACAAGTAATAAACCTAACTGTTCCAAAGCGTAAAATGTTGCAAGGATTCTGGCAGTTTTCAGATTACGTTTTTGCTTAAATTTAAAAAAAGAAAGTTTATTTTGAGAAAGTGCTTGATCACTTCTTTGCACAATATTGATATAAATATTGGTGAAATAAGTTCGAATTCTTGTGATTAAATCAATGATGTGTTCAATACGGTCAGATTGGGAAAGACCTTGATTTAAAATATTTTTTTCTAAGCTCGAAAGTAAACTTTCGGTAATAGGGTGTAATACTTGAATTAAGTCAAAACGTAGCGTTTCACTGCAATTGAGCTCACTAATTTCATGAATTGCTTTTAAAACAGATTCGGCTGTATCGCCCAACTGCATAATTGACAATGTTGTGGTCCAAGCGGTTACAGATTCAACAGTTTTGTCTGCAAAACTTAAATTTTCACGCTGTAATGACGTGGAACTATGAAAAATTTCAGAAATCTCTTTATTTATCATGTTTGTGTTCAACTCTTAGAAGGTTGTAACTCCAAAAAGCGGTGTCTTATTGTTTTCTCCCGCAATCTCTCGAACTAGTTTTGGCACTAGATAACCCGGTAAACTGGCTAATACTTCTGTATAAATCTCATTAATTTTTTCCGTCCCTAAATCAAAATGATGTGCACCTTTTACTTTATCTAATACATGTAAATAGTAAGGTAAAATTTGTGCCTCAAAAAGTCGATGACTTAATTCAACTAAAATTTGTGCCGAATCATTTACACCTTTAAGTAAAACTGCTTGATTCAACACAAGAATATTATGTTTTGCCAATTGAGAGAGTTTTGAACAAGTCAAATCATCCAATTCAGCTGGATGATTTGAGTGTACCACTAGAATGACACGTAGCCTACTGTTTTTCAATAAAGAAACAAGTTCTTCGTCAATTCTTTCGGGAATAACGATAGGAACTCGTGAATGAATTCTCAAGATTTTGATTTGATTGAGCGTTGTTAGTCGTTCTATCCAAAGGGCTAATTTTCTATTAGATAAAGTTAAGGGATCTCCACCACTCAAGATAACTTCATTAATTTCAGGATGTGCCTCTAAATAATCTTTAATCTTTAGCCAATCTTCACTTTTAGGTAAGTTTTCCTGATAAGGGAAATGTCTCCGAAAACAATATCGGCAATGAACTGCACACGCTCCAGTTAAAGTTAGCAAAAAACGTGACTTATATTTATGTAACACGCCGGGTAATTGATTGGCCTGTTCTTCACCAAGCGGGTCAGTTATAAAGCCCTGATGTTCTTCTAATTCAAGATGATGTGGAAGGATTTGTAATAATAGTGGATCAAAAGCATTGCCAACTTGCATTTTTCTGACAAAAGCACGCGGTACACGTAACTTGAACTGTTCAGAAGCAAGTAATGCGCCTGACAGTAAATCATCTACTGAAAGTTCTAAGATGTTCAGTAACTCAGCAGGAGAGGTGATTAAATCACTCATCTGTGATTGCCAGTTTTGCTCTTGATATAAATAAGTCATGAAAAATAGAAAAAAGTCGTCGAGTTAAATACAGTTTGCATGGCAATCATGTATTTTGAGAGATTTGAAAATGGACTAGGCCAAACAAGTATTTTAGAGCCAAGTTTAGCCGTTAATTTTAACACTTTGTCTGTCTAGAAGCATACTTTAAAGCCTAAAATTGGGTTGTATTTAGCGAATATCTGAACATTACTGAAAATTTTTACATTGCTTCAAAGTGTCTAGGTCATTTAGAATAGAGTCGAATGAAAATATGGCATTGCGAATTGAGAAAGATTCGCAATAGTATTTTATACATGCTATATGATTTTAAGCATGAATAGATTAAAGATTTAAGTTTGGAGTGTGCCTTTCATGGCCTATTATTCTACAAATGATTTTAAAGCAGGCCTTAAGGTTATGCTTGATGGTAACCCATGTTCAATCATGGAAAATGAATATGTAAAACCAGGTAAAGGTCAAGCATTTAACCGTGTAAAACTACGTAACCTTAAATCTGGAAAAGTATTAGAAAAAACTTTCAAATCAGGTGACTCTCTAGAAGCTGCTGATATTGTAGAAGTTGAAATGGATTACTTATACAACGACGGTGAGCTATGGAACTTCATGGATCCTGTATCTTTCGAGCAAATTGCAGCAGATAAAGTTGCAATGGGTGATGCTGCGAAATGGTTAAAAGACGATTCAAACGAAAAATGTACAATCATGTTGTTCAATGGCGTTCCATTAACAGTGAGCCCACCTAATTTCGTGGTTTTAAAAATCGTTGAAACTGATCCAGGTGTGCGTGGTGATACTTCTGGCGGTGGCGGTAAACCAGCCAAGCTAGAAACTGGCGCAGTTGTACGTGTTCCATTATTTGTACAGCAAGAAGAAAGCGTTCGTGTAGACACTCGTACAGGTGATTACCTAGAGCGTGCATAATCTCCACAGGTTATGTTTTATGTGGGAAAACATATTCAGCGTTTGATCACTGATGTTTTCCCATATTATTGTTGGTGCTGAGTGCTTAGAAGTAGTTTAGCAATCAACCTCAAACTCTCGCCCCTTATATATGATTCAGAATAATCACAAATAAAAATTCTTAACTACTAAATCCTGACAATCTTTCAATCCCAACAATCTTAAAAGTCATCTGTTGAAATTCATTCTCCTGTATTTTTACTCTTTCATGCTTTATTTGCTGTTATTTCTTCGAATATGACTGAAACCAGACATGTTGAATGTTGACTTGTCATAGGGTGAAGCGAGATTTGATATGAGGAATGAGGAGTTCATAAGTTCAAACTGTTGAACATATTCTTGTTGGAATATGACTTAAGTGTATTAAAAAACTTTATGCAGCTTTGGTCATTTAAGGATTTCAAAACTAAAGAAGCTTTTTTGAAACAAAAGAGTAGAAAACTATTCAAGTATTGATTGAAAAATAAACGATGAAAAACTGATAAAAATGAAGGTGAATTACGACCAAAGTATTAGATCGGGATTAAAAAATAAATAGTAGAGTCAAAAGGTCGGAATACAATTTAATTATAAAAATAACAGTGTAAATATTTAAGTCATGCAATTGTCATGCTAAATGTACATATTCAAATCAATTTTTATTCCAAAGTCTTAGATGAAAACAACAATATGAGGAGTAGAGTTGCCAAGGAAAGAGTCACATGGAAATGAGTTTAGGTAAATAAGAACAAAGGAACTGCTTTTGTTATCAAGATGAGAGGTATTTATGGAAAGTATTGAAACGAAATTATCACCCCTCTCAAAGCTTATATGGGTGATTGTGGCTATCATCGGCGCAGTATCATTTGGGATACTGGCTGTAAGCAGGGGGGAGCATGTGAATGCTGTGTGGTTAGTCCTTGCAGCAGTTTGTGTATATAGCATTGCTTATCGCTTCTATAGTTTATTTATTGCCAACAAAGTATTTGAATTAAACGCAAGACGATTAACCCCAGCACATCGTTTAAACGACGGATTGGACTATGTGCCGACCAATAAATATGTGCTTTTTGGACACCATTTTGCTGCAATTGCAGGTGCTGGACCATTGGTCGGGCCTATTCTTGCTGCACAGATGGGTTATTTACCTGGTACGATTTGGTTACTTGTCGGGGTGGTACTCGCGGGAGCCGTTCAAGACTTTCTCGTATTATTCATATCCACACGACGTGATGGACGTTCATTGGGCGAAATGGCCAAGCAAGAGCTAGGTTCATTTGCAGGTGTTGTGGTCATGCTAGGTGCTTTGGGGGTAATGATTATTATCCTTGCAGTATTGGCATTGGTTGTCGTGAAAGCATTAGCACATAGCCCATGGGGAGTATTCTCTATTGCAGCGACGATACCGATCGCGTTGTTCATGGGTATCTACATGCGTTACTTGCGTCCAGGGAAAATTGCTGAAGTTTCGATCATTGGTTTTGTATTGATGATGGCGGCAATTGTCTATGGGGGTAATGTTGCTGCTGATCCATATTGGGGGCCATTTTTCACATTAACAGGTACGCAACTGACTTGGGCTTTGATCATCTATGGTTTTGTCGCATCAGTTTTACCTGTTTGGTTGTTATTAGCACCACGTGATTATTTATCTACTTTCTTGAAAATTGGGGTAATCGCAGGGCTTGCAGTCGGTATTATGGTTGCAATGCCAATGTTGAAAATGCCGTCAGTGACACATTTTGTTGATGGTACGGGTCCTGTTTTTGCTGGTTCAATGTTCCCATTCCTCTTCATTACCATTGCTTGTGGTGCGATTTCTGGTTTCCACGCCTTAGTATCTTCTGGTACAACACCTAAATTGGTCGATAACGAAGTGAATATTCGTGTCATCGGTTATGGTGGCATGTTAATGGAATCATTTGTTGCCATTATGGCAATGATTTGTGCGACTGTACTTGAGCCAGGTGTGTACTTTGCCATTAACTCGCCAGCTGCGGTGCTTGGTACAACTGTAGAAAGTGCGGCTGAAGCTGTGCGTACATTGGGCTTTGTCGTAACCCCTGAAACATTGGCTTTATTGGCAAAAGACGTCGGTGAAACGACGATTCTTTCACGTACTGGTGGTGCACCTACGTTTGCTATTGGTATGGCACATATCATCACGGAAATTTTCAATAACCGTTCAATGATGGCGTTCTGGTATCACTTCGCAATTCTTTTCGAAGCTTTATTTATTTTAACTGCAGTTGATGCAGGGACACGTGCTTGTCGTTTTATGGTTCAAGATACTGTAGGTATCGTTGTTCCAGCACTTAAAAATTCGCACAATTTTGTCGGTAATATGATTGGTACCGCAGTTGCTGTCGCAGGATGGGGCTTCTTCGTTTATCAAGGTGTTGTGGATCCTCTCGGTGGTATTAACAGTCTATGGCCATTGTTTGGTATTGGTAACCAAATGCTTGCTGCTATGGCGTTGATCTTAGGTACAGTAATTTTATTCAAGATGAAAAAAGAGAAATATGTTTGGGTGACGATTGTCCCAACTATTTTCTTAATCATCACCTGTATGACTGCGGGTTGGCAAAAAATCTTCCATGAAAATCCAAAAATTGGTTTCTTGGCTCAAGCAGATAAGTTCTCTGCTGCTATTGCTAAAGGTGAGATTTTAAAACCAGCTAAAACACTTGAAGAAATGCAAACAATTGTATTATCAAATCAAATTAATGCTGCGCTTTGTGCATTCTTTATGATTGTGGCAATTGTGATGGTTTTCGCTGCGATTGGTGTCATTCGTCGTGCATTGGCGAGCCCAGTTCCAACGGTAAATGAAGCACCAGCAGTATATGCAGATCCTGAAGAAGTTTCTGTTTCTAAGTCACATTAATATTTTGCGAATTTATTTTTGCAAGAAATAAACGCTATTATGTAGCAGTTGCACAAAGATATAATAATCAATTACATAATAAAAAAAGAAGCTAGGTTTTCCCTAGCTCCTTTTAAAAACAACTAGATTATTAGCGATTACCTTTACTTCTATTATGAGTAATACAAAGCATTTCACAGTTTTGGATATTAGTTGCACCGCCTTTACTCCAAGCCTGTACATGGTCTGCATCCATTTCTTTAAGTGAGTAAATCTTGGTCTTATTCGCATTATTGCCATTGACACATAATGGACAATTTGAAACACCTTTCTCGGAAGCATCTTTAGTTTGTGATGCGTAGGCTTTACGTTTAATTGCATCATCAAAAACACGAACATCCAATAAACGACTATCAGTTTTACCGCCTAATATGTACTCAAAAATACCTTTTCTGTTTTTAACATAAGGGTCAGCGTAGAGCGTTTTAACATCATCAGAAATCTTAGATGGATTATAAGCATTGGTCTTATAACTTTCATACAAGTTACCCCAATCCAAACCTTTCATTTCTTTTTCAATATTAAGAAAAATGGTACTCGCCCAATCTATAACAGTGTTGAAATAAGTAGTTAGCTCGTTTATATGATTGTCGTGGCGGTGCTGCCCCATGTAATCACTAACATTGCCTTTACTCACCCAATTTAGGGCTGTAGCTAAGAAATCCTGACGAATAGCACTACCACTAACAAAGCTACTCCATTTTTGAATTAAAGCGTTTTGAGAGTTGCTAAACTGTGCTTTAGCAAGCGTTACAAATGAGCCTGAATAAACTGCATTTAGTAATTCTTGTTCATTAAGTGGCACACCTGAAATATTAATAGTTTTAAACCATTCCTTTATTTCGCTTTCAGTACCATTGCATTCGTAAACTAAGATCGTTGTATCTAGTATTTTCTGCTTTTGGTCTTTAGGTAAACTATGGAAATATTGTGGGGTTTTGCTACCTTCAAAAAATATAGCGAACTTTCCTGTTAAAAACCGTCCAATACTTGTGATTCTTTGCTGACCATCTAACACCTCAAAAGTATCATCACCTGTCTGATTAAAGTAAATTAATCCTAATGGATAGCCCTTTAAAATGGATTGAATAACAGCTACGTCTTTTTTACCATCTGCGTATATATAATTCCGTTGATATTCAGGCTGAATAGTCAATTTACCCGACAAGCCAAATAAACCTTTTCCCTCAAGTTCGTTATAAATAAAGCCTTCGCATAGGTCTTTGATCGTGATTTTGGTATTTAAATTTGTTTGCATTTATTTCCCCTGACTTGCTTCTGTTGTTATCACATTCAGCATCATTTGCATGATTGCGATACAATCTAGTCCATTCCTTACTTTAATTTTCTTAAATTCAGCATTTTGATTGATGTTAAAGTTTGATGAAGTCATTGAACCTAGATATGCAATGCTTTCATCCAACATCATTGCGTTTGTCGCACCGCCAATGAAAAAAATCACAAGCTCTCTTTTTAAGTTTAAGTCATTATCAAAGTAACATTCCTTTAGTGTTTTAGTTGTAGTTTTACCATAATGAATTTTTCCATTTTCTTTCACGTAATAATCAGACTTATAATCTAAGGCAAACAAGAATCTAAGGTAAAAATCTTTTTCAATTTCTCCTTTTTTAATATCATTCTTGTACCCACCAAGTATGTCAAAATCTTGGGAAACAACTTTTTCAATTGATTTAAATGGAAAAGATGACCGTATCTCTACTGTCTTAGTAAGAGATTTATAATCATCCGAACCATGCTGTAGCCATTTCTTATGAATTTTCAAATCTATTTGATCAATAGAGTTATTACCACTATCCAATTCAATTACAACATTGGGATTTTTGTTGTAGTGAGTAAGCATAGAAAAACATAGTTGTTCTATTATCAATCCACAAAATGATTTTAATTTAATCTCAATTTCATCCCTAGCAACTCCTGATGAACTAGCTGAATTAAATTGTATAGAACTCAACCTAGATTTAGCAGTCTGAATAATATTTTTGCTACGTTCATTGTTAGGACTTAAAGTGATTTTTTGTATTCTAAATGGAATATTTGAAAATGAGTGACAAAGAAAATTATTATCGGATGTTTTCAGAAGTGTATTATTCACACAATCAACATAGTAAATATCCATGCTTAAATTCTCTTATGACAAATTAAAACTCTTGAATACAAGCGTTTTCCATTGAGATATGCACGATCTAATTTTCCACGCCATTCTGCTAAAGCAATATTTTCTAATAGATCATCTTTTACATAAAAATCCATGCCTAAAATTTCAAATTGTTCAGGGTTGTATTTATCTAAAAAACTAATTGGTACGCCCATAACACCATCATAATCACTAGGAATAGCATTGGTAAAAGGCACTTCAATAGCATTGTAATTATCGTATAACTGATAAGCATTTTTACCTTCAATTTTAGAGTTAAATCTCTTATTGTCTGCGGTTGTCATTAGTTGTAATGGTTCGTGTCTACGTCCATGTTCAATGTTGGTAAACCATCTAACACCTTTTACTCGAATATATTTATTACCCTCGCTATCAACCCTAAACCCTGCTGCATTTAAAGGGTAGCTATCAGGAACTCTAAATTCACGATCACCACTACTGATTGTCGCACCAAGCCATACGATATTCTTTTGAATCAAAGGGAATATATCTTTATAAGTAAGGGAGTTCATATTCCCAACAATCGCAAATTTTTTCTCACCTTCCATAATCCATGCAATAAAATCACGGAATAGGGAAAATGGGGGGTTGGTTACAATTATATCGGCTTGATCACGCAACGCTTTGACTTCATCACTTCTGAAATCACCATCACCTTTGAGGTACTGCCAATGAATATCGTTAATATCAACCACGCCATCTTTAGTTATATCGCTTTCTAGTTCAAAAAACTTGCCACAAGCAGTAGATTTATCACTATCAAATTGAGGGCTTTTTTCTTCAAATAATGAAGGTTGATAAGATTGATCACCTTGTTTGTTCTTAGGGGCATAACTTGTGCTTATAAGTTTTTTCAAGCCTAACCGACTAAAATTTTGAGCAAAATATAATGTGAAATTACTCCATTCAGGGTCATCACAGGGCAATAAAACTACTTTATCTCTAAATACATTTGAATCAAATTCTAAGTAAGCATTCATTTCTTTTTCAATATCAACATATTGAGTATAAAATTCATCATTTTTAGCTGATCTTGCTTTTGAGAGATTCGTATTTTTCAAAACGCTGTTCATATTGAAATCCAAATTTATATTAAATTAACCGAATGTCTTTACAATCAATCGCTTTGAGTATTTGAAGCATGAATATTGCCCCAAATGTACCACGATTGATCTTATTGCTAATGTTTTGCGGTGTTTCAGATATACCCATTGATTCTAATTTCTTTGCTAGATCAATCAGGCTTATATTTTTTCGGGCAATTTCTGCCTTAATTAAGCCTTTGGCATAGTCTTTCCATTCATCATCACTCACGGTTTGACCTCTTAAAAATAAACGACATAGTATGTCGCTAAAATATTTTAAATCATTATATTTGATGATTTAAAATATTACAATATATTTAGTATATCGTGTTTGTGATGGGTGATTTTATGCAAAAAGAATCTAAGCAACATTTCTTATTATCAGCAAAGGCTCGTACCTTATCTGTATATGAAATTACGCAAATCACCCATGAGCAAGCATTTTTATTATTCAAGGAAATGCGATGGGGAAATGGAAATCCGATTTGCCCTCAATGTGCTATGCAAGACAATCATTATTTCATTCGGGGACGTAAGCAATGGCGATGTAAATGTTGTGGTCATACGTTTAGTGTCACATCAGGTACAATTTTCGCATTTCATAAACTACCACTTAAAATTTATCTTGCTGCTATCGCCATATATTCTAATGCTGTTAAAGGATTATCTGCCTTACAGCTTGGTCGGGATTTAGGTGTTCAATATAAAACTGCTTTTGTATTGGCACATAAAATCCGTGAAAGCCTCATTGAGCAACGTGACGATGAAGTATTATCAGGTGAGGTTCATGTAGATGGTGCGTATGTAAATGGTTATGTACGCCCTAAAAACCACAAGGATGATCGTGTGGATCGGCGCAAGGCTGAATATCAAAATCCGAATAAACGGTGTGTTGTGGTACTACGCCAAAAAGCAATCAACAGTGACCAACATTACCAACAAGGTGCTGATAGAACCAAAACCTATGTGGTGCATGGTGAAAATCAAAAGGACATTAATCATCTTGCAAATCAGCATATCAAGCACGGTTCAACCATTCATGCAGATGAAAGTACAGCCTATGACACCTTGAATGCTCGGTTCACAACTAAACGTGTCAATCACCAAGTTGAATATCGCTCAAAAGATGGTGTGACCAACAATCTTGCCGAAAGCTATTTCAGCCGATTTAGACGTATGCAATTAGGTCAGATGCACAAGTTTGGTGTGATGTACCTCGCTAACTATGCCAATGAAGCTGCTTATCGTGAAGATACTCGTAGATGGTCGAATGGTGAAATCTTTACGGATATTCTAACCAAATGCACCCAAACCCGAACTCATAAGGATTGGTGTGGATATTGGCAAGGTAATAAACGTAAATCAGAGCGTTTAGTCTGTTAATCTACAATTTGCCATAGATACGGACGATGATTGCCAATAGCAACGATGATGCCTTTAATTCTTAGTCGATTCAGAACTTTGATTAAGCTAGGGCTGACATCATCCCTCAAAGATTCATCCATACCTTTAACTTCTAATATTTGAACCATAATTTCCTTGTAGTTCATAGGGCTTTGAGCTTCACGCAAACAAGTCAAAACTAAAGTTTGTAATTCACCTCGTCCAAAATAGGGATTTCTTTGGTTTGTACGCTTAGATTTAATGCTTCTTAGGTCAAATTCAGGTGAAAATAGCTTAATGGTGTGATCTACATGCAGTAGTATTTCAGAGATACGTTGAATGTCTTTTTGATGTGATTCAATCTGACCAAGAAGTTCCGCACGTTTCTTCGTTAAAACAGAGATTAAGTGGGATTCAGCCATTGTTATATTCCTATATTTTAAAGGAATTATTTTAAATGGCGTGAAATTGAATTGATTGTGCAGTTGCTACATAATAGCGGAAATAAAGTGAGGTGAGTAAGATGAATCTTAGATTCGCCAAAGGTGGAAAAACGGTGATTTATAAAATCATCAAGATGACCATTATGTCGCAAAAAGACTTAATTTTTTCACCAAAGAATTGGTCAAGAATTGCAACTTTGTGGCAGCGTTTACAGCAAAGCTTCCGTTTGATGGTCGGTGTTCCTGATTATGAAAATTATGTGGAGCATATGAAAAAGCACCATCCAGATATGGAGCTGATGGATGAAAAGACATTTCACCGTTATTGCGTAGATGCACGTTATCCAACGGCAGGCGGCAATATGAAAAAATGTCCATGTTAATGTCAACGATCAGTTAAAAAAACGACACTTCGGTGTCGTTTTTTATTAGGGAAATTTGAAAATAAACACCATACTTAAATCCAACTATATTTTGCATAGTTAAAATAATTTTATTAAATAAATAGAATGTATTGTGTGATTTTCTATTCAATAATGAAAATAATCAGTTTCACTGTTTATCATTGTTAAATGTCGTGTATCCGACAGCTCTATATTAGCATTTATCTTAGAATGCTCTAGTCATTGAAAAGGGAAATTTCATGAAAATATATATTTACGGTGCAGGTAGTATTGGCTGTTACTTCGGTGGGAAGTTGGCTGCTTCAGGTGTTGATGTCACATTTATAACTCGCTCACATCGCTATCAACAACTTTCGCAATTTGGTTTAGAACTCACGGATTATGCAGGTCACTATCTCAAAATAGCTGCAGACCAATTAAACTTAACAACTGATCCTGCACAGGTTGTTCATGCTGATCTTATTTTCATTTGTGTCAAATCAGCGGCAACCGAACAAGTGGCACATGAACTAAAGCAATACTTAGGACAAAAAGCACCCCTGATCATTAGTTTTCAAAATGGCTTAAGTAATGTTCCAATTTTAAAAAATATTTTACAAGCGCAGACCATTTTAGAGGGGATGGTGCCTTTTAATGTTGCTGCTTTAGGGCATGGACATTACCATCAAGGAACATCTGGCGCTGTAAGTATTAAGCAATATGCCAATCAAACTATTTTGGAAGGGATTTTTAAAAAAGCCAATTTAGAAATCGTATTTGAACAAGACATGTTGGCTATTCAATGGGCGAAGCTTTTACTGAATCTAAATAATTCAATTAATGCTTTATCCAAGTTACCCCTAAAACAACAATTATCGATTCGCCAATATCGTCAATGTTTGGCAATGGCGCAGCAAGAAACCTTAGATTTGCTTGATTTTGCACAAATTAGAACAGCAAAATTAACCGCAATTCCTACGCATTGGATTCCGAAGCTACTGAGTTTACCCAATCCACTGTTTAAATTATTAAGCCGTAAAATGTTGGAAATCGATCCTTTGGCACGATCATCGATGCAAGATGATTTAATGATGGGACGTGCTACAGAAGTTGATTGGATTAATGGCGAGGTTATAAAATTAGCTGAACATTGTGGAAGACGTGCCCCGATTAATAAAAAGCTTATACAGCTGATTAAACAGGCTGAAAAGATGCCCACAGCATTTTCAATCCGTGCTGATGCCTTAAAGGATCAATTGGAATCTGTAGCTAAAACGTGACTTTAGCAAAAGCTGTTATAGCGCAGTGAAAGGCTTTAATATTTATAATGATCATCTTTGAGTATTCTTTAAAAGCGTGTATGTTAATGCTATACATACAATTTTTATTGGGGAATAAAAGGTGATTTGGGGAACAACACAGCAAACAGCATCTCTCGAAAATGAATCGGTTTCTCAGCAAGAACTTACGCATTATTACCCTAAAATTGATGCATTTCTTAAGCAAATTAATCAAATCATCCTTGATAAAGAACAACAAACCAAACTTGCATTATGTAGTCTTTTGGCTGGTGGTCACTTATTATTTGAAGATTTACCAGGGCTAGGTAAAACTACATTGGCCAGTAGTTTATCTCGTTTAGCAGGTCTATATTTCCAACGTATTCAATTTACCAATGATATGCTTGCAAGTGATGTGATTGGGATCAATATGTTCAATCAAAAAGAACATCAATTTGAGTTTAAACAAGGGCCTATTTTCTCTCAAATTTTACTTGCAGATGAAATTAACCGTTGCAGTCCAAAGACGCAAAGTGCTTTGCTTGAAGCGATGGAAGAGGGTAATGTCACTGTAGATGGCACTCGTTATGAATTGCCTAAACCATTTTGGGTGATTGCCACACAAAATCCACTGTTTCAAAGTGGAACTTATAGTTTACCTGAGTCACAACTCGATCGTTTCATTATGCGCTTGTCCTTGGGATATCCTTCAAGATCTGCTGAAAAATTACTTTTACAACAAAATTCACGGCATGAGTTGATTACCCAGCTACAATCGATATTTGAACAACAAGAGATACTGCAATTACAACGTAATGTGAATCAAATTACAGTAAATGATCTCATTTATGATTATTTGCTTGATTTAACTGAAGAAACTCGAAAGGGGCGACATGGATTGTCGACACGAGGATTACTTGCACTTAAAAAAGCGGCACAAGCCTATGCTTTGATTGAAAAGCGTCATTTTGTAATTGCAGATGATGTACAAGCGGTATTTGTTGCCGTTGTTTCCCATCGTATTGGATTAGGTGAATCTGAAACTTTAGCCTTGATGCAAAAAGTTCCTGTAAAAGGTTAATAGGAATCGATCATGTTCAGAGAACGATTTGTACGTTGGCTACATCTGAGATTTCGCTATACAGGAGTGCGCACACTTAAACAAAATGAAGTGTTGGTTTTTATTTATCAGCAAGGTTATTTATATCTTGTCTTGATTTTGATCACGTTTATTGCAGGTATTAATTATGCCAATAACCTAATTTTGGGGTTTTGCTTTCTGATTAGTGCAATTTTATGTATCAGCTTCTATCTAAGTTTTAAGCAGTTACATGGCATAACCATGCAAGTCGTTGTAGATGAGGTGGGTAAAGTTGGAGAGGCTTTTAACGTTAAAATCATTTTGCAACAAGATCGAATCACACCTAAATATTTAAATTTTAAAACCAATGATCAAATACATCCCTTTTTATTTGAAGAAAAGCAGCAAAGTTTTGAACTTGTGTTTATTCCAGAACAACGTGGAAAATTTGAAATCCCACCGATTCAAATATATTCAACTTATCCTTTGGGGCTTGTCAGAGCTTGGACGTATATTTATCTCACTGACATCTATTGGATTGCCCCACAAGCCAAAGTATTTACGCAGCATTTACAAAGTTACTCAAATACAGGTGAACCTGACTTAGATGAATTTAAGGAGCTTAGAACATTTAAACTGGGTGATTCATTGCAAAGTATTTCATGGAAACAGGCTGCTCGTGGGCAAGGTTTATTTGTTAAACAGTTTGAAGACTTAGTTGATACCCATGTTATGCAAATTGAATACAGTAAAATGCCAAGTGCAGACCATGAAGAAAAGCTATGCTTCATGATGGAATTGGTTGATCAATGTGAACATTCTCAAACACCTTATAGCGTTATATTGCCGCATGCACAGACTGAAAATGGCGTAGGTGAGCAACATTATATTCATATCAAAACATTATTGGCTCAGGCTTAATTGGAGTGCTGATGATGAATAAATCAATTCAAATTTCAATCTTGTTGGTACTGAGTTTGATCTTGGTCGCTCAAGCTGCATACATACCTATTGCATTATCTCTTTTATTTTTAATCAATATTGTCGGGTTAGGCATATTTTACAGAAAGCAGAATAAACACGAAATTTCAGATTTTCCCAAATACCCAAAATTAATTTTTGCGTTAATCGCATTGGTGATTATTTATTTTACGTCTAAGACTTTTTTAGGTGTAGAAGCAGGCACAGCCGTTTTATCCACATTTTTATTTGCCAAAGCGCTAGAAACCAAGACTAAACGTGATTTTATTATTTTATTTAACTTTGCTTTATTTGTGAGTGCAAGTCTATTCCTACATTCACAAGCCTTTTGGATGGCCTTGTTGGTCCTGTGTTGTTTAGTGAGTTGTTTAATCGGTTTATATCGTGTGCAAATAGCAGATTTTCAAACTAAACAACCTGTTTTACAATCACTGAAAAATGATTCATTCCATATTTTGAAATTTATAGGCTTGGCTTTACCATTTTTTATCTTACTCTTTCTGTTTTTTCCACGATTACCGCCACTTTGGCAAATTCCAATCCCAAATAACAAAGCCGTTACAGGTCTAAGTGATACGATGTCTCCCGGTGATATTGCTGAATTATCGCAATCCAGTGCCTTGGCATTCCGTGTGATTGCAGATATGAAGCAGTTACCGAATCGTAATGAATTATACTGGAGAGCATTGGTTTTGGATCGTTATGATGGTACGACTTGGACTAGCGATTTTATCAATAAACGGGATAAGTCTTATTCAACGATCACAGGGCATCGTGAGGGATTTCGTTATCAATATTTAGCCAGTGATCCAAGCCAACAATGGATCACTGGACTGGAAAAATCAGTGCCAATTGAACAACGATTTACTTTACATGAAGATTGGTCAATTACTCCAAGACGTTTAGTGCAACGTACACAACCAATTCAATTGCAATGGATTGGCAATCAAATTGTTGAAACACAACAGGAAGGACTCACACAAAAGATACTTCGAAATAGTTTGGATTATCCTTTAAAAAGTGATCCACAAGCGCAAAAATTTGCATCATTGATGTATCAACGCAGTCAGAATAATCCTGAGTTATATATTCGTAATATTTTAAATTGGTACAAAAAAGAGAATTTTGTTTATACATTAGCACCGGGAAAACTGGGCGATAACCGTGTAGATGAATTTTTATTCCAAACAAAACAAGGCTTCTGTGAACATTATGCCTCCAGCTTTGTTTTGTTAATGCGTTATGTGGGAATTCCTGCCAGAGTCGTCACAGGGTATCAAGGCGGGGAATTAGCGCCTGATGGTCTAAGTTGGGAGGTTCGTCAACTCGATGCGCATGCTTGGGCAGAGGTTTACCAACGAGGTCATTGGCAACGTATTGATCCAACAGCAATTATTGCACCAATGCGTATAGATCAAGGGATGCAGAATATTATGAATGATAATAACGCAATCTTTGGTGATGCGAGCTATTCAAATTTACGTTTACAACATTCTTCAGTTTTAAGAACGTTACGTGTTTGGAGCGACTACGCCAGTTTTCAATGGCAAAGTAAAGTGGTGGGTTATGACGCTGATAAACAAAATGGTTGGTTAAAAAAGCTTGGTCTTACATCTACTTATAGTTATTCGCTTATTTTAATCTTTGGGATTTTAGGATTACTTTTGATGTATTGGGGAGTCTTTAAGTTTCTATTGATTCGACAAATGTCTAAAATTGAGTATATATTGTTCCAGTTTAATAAAAAACTAGATTTAGTTGATCAAAAAATTGAATCTGAAACATTTCAACAGTGGATGCAGCGCTTGGCAGAGCAAACTCAGCAAAGAGACATTTTTGAGGAGGCCAACCGATACTTTCAAAATCTTGTTTATTTAGCTGATGAAAATCAACAAGATATTCTAAAATTTAAAAAATTGCTCAAAGAGTGTGCGAATGTGCTGAAGCAACGTAAATAAGGCTTGTCAGAATCTAAAAAAATGCATATTATCGCACTCACTTAGGCGTATAGCTCAGTTGGTTAGAGCGCTACGTTGACATCGTAGAGGTCTCCAGTTCGAGTCTGGATATGCCTACCAAATATAGCTGTTAATTCAGCAACTTAAAGCCCACTTCAAAAGTGGGCTTTTTGTTTTCGGGCAACTACGTTCGATTTTAATATGAATAAGTGCAATAAATCGCCGTATTTAGAATTTAAAAAATCACCTAAAACTGACTCTTTGTGGCTTAGGTTCAGGGAATTTATGAAGTTTATGATAAAAGCTTGATCCCTTTGAAGGCAAAAAAAGGGCAAAAATTAGCATCAGAATTAAAATTTTATAACCGAGAAATTAATAAAAGAAGGATAGGAATAGAGCATGTATTTGGAAAATTAAAAAGTTTTAGGATTTTATGTGAAAGATACAGAAATAGAGGTAAACGCCTAGGGTTAAGGTTTAATTTAATTGCTGGAATTTACAACTTTCAGTTGGCTAAATAATGATTTATGAAAGAGACCTATTATAAAAAAACTATTAAATATCATGTATGTATATTGGTTGTTAAGTTTTAAGTATGACAATTATAATTAACTTAAAGTTTATATCTTAAGAAGATTAAATAACGATTTTTAACTTCTCATCGGGAATAAAAGAACCATTATAAAATTTCAAAGATGCAATTTATTTCATTTTTGAAAAGATTGATTTTACTTAAGTTGTTGTAATTTAATAATAAAATATTTGGCATATTAATTGCTCTAATAACAAAATGAAAAGGAGCAATCGATGAATACTGAGCAAATTCAAAATTTACAGCAATTACTATGCGATAAACTAGGCTTGGTCGCTACTCATCAAATCAAAATTAAAAAAATGAGTGGTGGTGCAATTCAGGAAAATTGGTTACTGCAAGACCAAACATTTTCTTTGGTATTGCGTAAAAATGCTGAATCAGGCGTAGCTGTAAGTTCTGATCGTAAACAGGAATATTTACTTTTAGAGCGCTTATATCAATGTGGCATCAAAGTTCCACAAGTGCTTTATTTTGAAAAAGCTTCCAGTTTATTAAACAGTGATTTTTTCATCATGAAAAAAATTGAAGGGGTCACTGAAGGACATAAGTTGGTTCGCATTTCAGATCAAGAAAAACGCAAAAAAATCATTCAAGATATAGGGCATCAATTGGCATTGATACATGCCATTCAAAGCGATCAAGCCTTAGAGACTTTATTTGAGAAACCTAATACAGAGCATTATCTCAAAAGAAAGCTTGATGCTTTTATTGAACAGTTAGATTGTTTACAACGATCTCGTCCAGTTTTGGAATATGCAATTCAGTGGATGAAAAAAAACCAACCAAAAGTCGATGACCTTGTATTGGTGCACGGTGATTTTCGCACAGGTAACATTATGATCGAAGATGATTATGTGTCAGGGATTTTGGATTGGGAATTTACCGAGTGGGGTGATCGCCGTGAAGATATTGCTTGGTTTACAGCCAAATGTTGGCGTTTTGGTCAGGATCAAAATGTCGCAGGCGGGATTGGGTCATATAAAGATTTTATGACCGCATATGCTGAAAAATCTGAGATTTATATCCCTGAATTTGAAATGAAATTTTGGCATGTGTTAGCACATGTGCGCTGGACAATTATTGCTATGCAGCAATCGAATCGAAATGATGATATGCAAAAGCCTTCATTGGAGCTTGCCCTAACTGAATTTATGGTACCTCGTCTAGAAAAAAATATTTTAGATCTTTTAGGAGAAAAGGAATGAAGGAACAGAAAATTATTGATCTGATTAATGCAAGCCAAGCCGTGATCAAATCTGAATTATTGCCCCAAATAAATCAAAACAAATATGAATTATTGATGCTATTAAAAAGTTTTGAAATCCTGCGCGCCTATATTTTAAACAAGGAGGGATTTTCTCAACACAGCACAGGCATTCTGCAAGACTACTTTCATTTTCCGATCAAAGATGCTCAGGAAGCATTGGTTCAGTTGTGTTCAGATTTACGTGAAAATGTTCAAATTGACAATGTACTTGAATTATTAGAGGCCATGAATACTGAGGACATGAAGTTGGTTGAATCCAAGGCATCATATCATGGATAACTATTGGCTACGCTTATATCTAGTACGTCATGGTCATGTTGCTTATTTTGATGAACAGAATCAACCGATTAATCCAAAATTTGCTTTATTGTCTGCACGAGGTATTGCACAAATACAACATTTGGCTGAGCAGTTAAAACAAGTTGAGTTTGGAAGAGTTTATTCATCAACTATGCCACGCTCTATACAAACAGCTGAAATTTTAACGGCATCACGTTTAAAAAGTAGAACGGTTGCATATGATGAAATCCGAGAAATTCGATCAGGCCGATTAAGAGAAATTCAGCCTGATCATGCTGAACTGGAAATTAAATATGCTTATTGCCATAAGACAATGCAACACAGCAAGTTTATGCAAGGTGAAGTATGGTCTGATTTTGAACACCGTGTATTGTCATGGTTAGAAGGTATGATTCTGGCGACAAGCCAAGCCCAAAATATTCTGATTTCATCTCATGATGCTGTAAACCGTGTAATGATCAACTGGGTCTATGGCCGACAAGGTCAAGATCTGTATGGGCAAGAACAAGATTATGGTTGTCTGAATATTCTAGATGTGGAAATACATAAAAGCCGTATTTTAAATAAACGGATTAAATTACAAAATTTTACGCCTTATGACCCAAACAAATCGAATTTATTGAATAGCGCAATGGATGATGTCTATGACATTTATACCAAAGCTAACGGATTTATGGAGCTAAAAAAATGATCACATTATCTTCTGAACTTTTGTCTTTGCAGCAAAAAGTAAGAGATTTTATTCAGCAAGAGGTTATTCCTTTAGAAAAAGATCCACGTCAAGACAGTCATGGACCGAGCGAAGAATTACGTCAAGAATTGTTGAGTCGTGCACGTAAATGGGGATTACTGACCCCGCATGCAAGTCAAGAAATGGGGGGATTAGCATGGTCACATTTGGAAAAAGCCATTGCATTTGAAGAAGCGGGTTATTCGGCTTTAGGACCAATTGCATTAAATATCCATGCTCCAGATGAAGGTAATATTCATCTTTTAGATATTGTTGCTAATGATGAGCAAAAACAACGCTGGTTGAAAAGAATTGTTTCAGGTGAGATTAGATCATGTTTTGCGATGACTGAACCCACACCAGGTGCAGGCTCTGATCCTTCAATGTTGCAGACTACGGCTGTGCTTGATGGAAATGATTATATTATTAATGGTCATAAATGGTTAATTACTGGTGCTGATGGTGCGGCTGTAGCGATTATTATGGCAAAAATGGAAGATGGTACAGCATCTATGTTTTTGACAGATACTGATGTAGATGGCTTTATTTTAGAACGAAATATGAATGCAATGGATTCTTGTTTCACAGGTGGTCATGGGGTACTTCGTTTTGAAAATTTACGAATACCTAAAGAAAATGTGCTTGGTGAAATTGGTAAAGGATTCCAATATGCACAAGTTCGTTTGGCACCAGCAAGACTTACACACTGTATGCGTTGGTTAGGGCAGGCAAGACGTGCGCATGATGTCGCAACTGAATATGCACGAAATCGACAATCATTTGGTAAGCGTTTAGGTGACCATCAAGGTGTTGGATTTATGCTTGCAGATAATGAAATGGATTTATTAACAACACGTTTGGCTGTTCATTATTGTGCTCAAGTTTTAGATGCGGAGCAAAAAGCCAATTATGAATCCAGTTTAGTGAAGGTGATTAGTTCAGAGGGAATCTGGCGTGTGATTGACCGCAGTGTACAGATCTTAGGTGGACAGGCGATGACAGATGAATCAATTGTCTGCAAGATTTTTAAAGATGCTCGTGGTTTTAGAATTTATGATGGCGCGAATGAGGTACATCGAATGAGCATTGCACGTAAATTGTTAGGAAAACAAATTTAAATTAAGGATTGAGACATGAATATTTTTGATGTGCAAAATAAAAATATTTTAATTACAGGAGCTTCAAGTGGCTTAGGTCAGCATATTGCCGAACTATTCGCTCAAGTAGGTGCGAATGTGATTATTTGTGCAAGGCGCATGGAGCGATTAACTGCATTGGCAACAGATTTAAAAGCGCGTTTTAATGTCAAGGTTCATCCTTATACTTTAGATGTGAATGATCGTGCCGCAGTCAAGGAAATGATTAAAGATCTAGAAAGTAAACAAGTCGAGATTGATGTTCTGATTAATAATGCGGGTGTGAGTGACACGAAGCGATTTTTAGATTATACCGACGAAGACTGGGATAAAATTGTAAATACCAATCTAAAAGCACCATGGCAATGCTCGCAAGAAGTTGTACAACACATGATTCGTTCAGAAAAAAAGGGATCGATTCTTCATGTTACATCAATTTTATCTGAATCTGTAAATCTAGGTGTGAGTCCTTATTGCGCATCTAAAGCAGGACTTCGCCATTTAACAGAAACCATGGCAGTAGAATTGGCCCGATACGGCATTCGGGTAAATGCTATTGCTCCTGGTTATATGATTACTGAAATTAATCAAGATTATTTGACCAGTGAATCTGGACAGCAACTATTGAAAAAAATCCCATCACGAAAGTTTGTTGAATTTTCGGATTTAAATGGGTCATTATTACTCTTGGCTTCACAAGCCAGTCAGGGGATGACAGGTGTAGAAATTAAGGTAGATGGTGGTCACAGCTGTTCGCCAATCTAAGCGTATGTGTAGAGCGGAAATAATGGAGTAAGGCATGTTAAATCGAAAACCAATTAATATTTTGGTCACGTATATTAAACAACCCAATGTTAATGGTTTTCGTTTACTGGTTGAGCAAGCGATTGCTGAAATACAATCAGATCAAATCGATTTAGTTGAATGCCATATTTCAGATGTGGAAGATGTTGCAAAGGCATTGTCAAAAAATGGTTGTCAAATTCTGCTGTGTACCGGAGCAACAGCTAGTTTCTTACAAAAAAAATTAAATATCGATGTTCAAACCCTGAGAACAGGAACATTTGATGTAATCCATGCGATTTCTAATTTGAAACAATATAAACGTATTGCATTGATGGGGAGTACATCAACAGTCAATTTGGAAAATTATGCTGATATTTTTGCATTGGACATTAAACAATTTAATTATGATTCATATTTAGATGCTAAAAAAACAGTTCATTTAATTAAAAAACAAGGTTTTGATGCAATTATTGGTTCACCTATTGCAGTTGAATTAGCATTGAATGAACATTTGGTCGGACATTTGGCAATCAGTGTGCCTTCACTGAAAGACTTATTGCAAAATGCATTAAGGACCTTAGAGAAAATTAGACGCGAACAAAATACAATATTACGTTTAACTGAAATTTTTAATCATTTAAATGAAGGGATTTGCTTTATTAGTAAGCAAAAAAATATTTCGTTTATTAATCAGTCGATGAGTGCTTTAATTGAAAAAGAGCCCACAGATGTACTCAATAAAGCTGCAAATGAAATTTTTGAAGGTCTTGATTTTGATATTGATGATGAAAATGCACATCAATTGATTCAGTTTAAAAAACATAAACTTGCTGTGTATATTTCCAAATTGAAAAATGATCATATTAATGGTTATATTTTAAGTGTTCAGGAGTTGAATGCACTTGAACATTCAAATAGTCAATTTAGAAAAGTATCCTCTAAAAATTTTAGTACACGTTATACTTTTGAACAAATACTGAGTCAGGATATAAACTTTAAAAAAACGATTGATCTTGCAAAAGCCTATGCAAAAACTGAAAGTACCATCTTAATTACAGGTGAAAGTGGTACGGGTAAAGAAGTACTTGCACAAAGTATCCATCATCATAGTCGTCGCACTAAAGCGCCATTTGTTGCTATCAACTGTGCATCATTTCCAGAAAGCTTGCTCGAAAGTGAACTTTTTGGTTATGAGGAAGGTGCTTTTACAGGCGCTAAAAAAAACGGTCGTATCGGTTTAATTGAAGCTGCACATAATGGAACGCTTTTTCTCGATGAAATTGGTGATATGCCTTTGCATTTGCAGACCAGATTTTTAAGAGTATTACAGGAACGGCAAATTAACCGTCTAGGTTCAGTTGTGAGTCATTCTTTAGATATTCGGGTGATTGCAGCAACACATGCCGATTTAGAGGAGTTAGTAAAAGCAGGTCGCTTTAGAGCAGATTTGTATTACCGATTAAATATTTTAAGAATATTTGTACCTGCTCTAAGACAAAGAAAAGATGATATTTTATATCTATCAAATACTTTCTTGGCCCGTCAAAACAAATCGATTGATGATTTACCCGATATTTTGGTGAAAGCTATAAAAAAGTACATATGGCCTGGGAATATTCGTGAGCTTGAAAATATGCTTGAACGAATTTTAGTACTATTACAGCTTGATCGTACTTTAATACAACCTGAATTTTTAAGTCAGCAACTTCCAGAATTATTCCAGCTTCAAGAACGTCAAACTGAACAATCGCCATTAAAGGATGTGAAACTCAATCAGGAACTCAGTTTGATTGAAGAAACTCTTGTAGATGTCGGTGGTGATTTAGATCTTGCAGCCAAAAAGCTAGGTGTGAGCCGAACAACCCTTTGGCGACGTATGAAGTTAATGCGTTCATCATTTCAGAAATGAAATGATTTCAAAATAGAAAAATATGAAAAATTAATAAACAATTGATTTTTATAAATAAAAATATTGGCATCATAGTTGCATTTACTCACTGAGCATCTTGTTAAGCTGCTAAATTTCGTGAGGATATAATAATGATGAATGGACTAATGATGCATTGTAATTTAAATATTACTTCAATTATGCAACATGCTTTGATGGTATCAGCACATCAAGAAATAGTAACTTTGAAATCAGATGGAGTAACTAAGCATCGCTATACCTATAAAGATGCTTTCGCCCGTGTTGCGCAGTTTGCAAATGTGATGGCGCAATTGAATGTTTCTGATCATGCAAAAGTTGCAACAATGGCATGGAATACCTATCAACATTTTGAATTACATTATGCAATTCCTTGTACAGGGCGAATTTATCATACAGTAAATCCTAAATTAGCAGCCGAACAAATTGCACATATTATTTGTAATGCGCAAGATGAAATGTTGCTGCTTGAGCCTGATTGTATAGAAGTTATTGAATCTATTTATGAAGAAATCAAACACGTTGTTCGGTATTTTGTGGTCTTGGGAGATGTGAATCCTGATTTATCTGCAAAGTTTAATTTCATGTTTTATGAAGATTTAATCCAAAATCAACCGCAGCAATATGATTGGCCAGAAATTCATGAAGATCGTGCGAGTGGGCTGTGTTACACCTCTGGAACCACAGGAAATCCTAAAGGGGTACTTTATTCTCATCGCAGTACCGTGTTGCATGCATTAGTTTTAAGTATGTCTGATGTTGTGGGTTTAAGTCATCAGAGTTGTATGATGCCATTGGTTCCGCTTTATCATATCAGTGCATGGGGAATGCCGTTTAACGCAGTACTGTGTGGTGCAAAACTTGTTTGGCCGAACGCATTTGCAGGGAAAATTGATAAAATTTTTGAGCTTGTACAAAGTGAGAAAGTCGATATTTCAATTGCTGTGCCAACAGTTTGGACAGCTTATAAGAACTATTTACATGAACATCATATTAGCCACACTTTTTTGAAAAGAGCCATTTCAGGCGGTTCTGCTGCACCTTATGCATTGATTGAAGCAATGCAAAACTATGGTGTTGCATTGGAAAATGGATGGGGTATGACAGAAACAAGCGCTTTAGCTACTTGTAACCGCTTAAATCAAATTAAAGAGAAGCCTGAAACGCAGTCAATTAAATGTGGTAAGCCTATTTTTGGTTTTCAAATGAGATTGAAAGGCCCTAATGGTGAGCTACTTCCACATGATGGTAAACATGAGGGGGTACTTGAAGTAAAAGGTCATTCGATCACTTATCAATACATCAATGCCAAAGATAATATTGGTAAAGCTCATACGGAACAACAAAATCAATGGTTTGATACTGGTGATATTGCTTGTATTGATGAATATGGATATATGCACATCACAGATCGTGCCAAAGACATGATTAAGTCAGGAGGTGAATGGATTAGTAGTGTTGAAGTTGAAAATGCAGCCATGGGATATGACAAAGTTGTAGAGGCTGCTGTGATTGCTGCGAATCATCCTAAATGGGGGGAACGGCCACTGTTAATTTTAGTGCCTAAATCTTCTAAGGAGACCATTAAGCATGAAGAAATTGTAATTTATTTATCTTCTAAATTGCATAAATGGGCAATTCCTTCAGCAACCATTTTAGTCGATGAAATTCCGCATACAGCGACAGGGAAAATCAGCAAAAAAACGTTACGAGAGCAATATCAAGACTATTTTATGCATAGTTAATAAGCTATTGAATTTAGGGGTTATTATTTGTTTATTTATGTTTTGATGCTTTGGTCTGCTGCATAAGTCATTAAATAAAGATGATCCCTAAAAATAAAAGGAATTTTTATGTACGATCAAAACGAAACAAAAATTATTAAGGATGCAAAATTTATTCAAATGGTTAAATTGCGCAATCGCTTTGCGGTTGGTTTAAGTTTAATTGTTTTGGTGGTTTATTTTGTTTTTATTGGGATAGCAACTTTTCAACCGCAGTTTTTGGCACGTTCTTTCGAGCATAGCGTGATTACCATAGGAATACCTGTAGCAGCATTTATCATTTTATTTAGCTGGCTAACAACAGGTATTTATATCTGGATGGCAAATCAATATTTTGATCGGAAAAAAGAACAACTCAAAAAGGAATATCAATATGAATAAATGGATTTATTTAGTGTTATTGTCGGTTTTAAGTTCTTCAGCGTGGGCAGCGCCTCAAGTTGAATCAAGAAACTGGACTGCGATCATCATGTTTGGTTGTGTCGTCGGACTGTCTTTATTTATTACATGGAAGGCAGCACAAAAAACAGTATCCAAGGAAGACTTTTATACTGCAGGAAATTCAATCTCAGCCAAACAAAATGGATTGGCCATCGCTGGTGACTATATGTCTGCCTCTACCTTGCTAGGAGTATCTAGTATGGTGTTTTTTAAAGGTTATGATGGTTTTATCTATGTGACGGGCTTTTTTGTTTGTTGGCCAATTTTGACTTTTCTCATGGCTGAAAGATTAAGAAATTTAGGTAAATATACCTTTGCAGATATTGTTTCTTATCGTTTAGATCCAAAACGGACACGTATTTTAGCAACCTGTGGTTCGCTGATAGTTGTGTGTTGTTATCTCATCTTGCAGATGGTCGGCGCAGGTCAACTGATTAAATTACTGTTTGGTTTAGATTATAAAATCGCGGTGATGTTGGTCGGTTGTTTGATGCTTATATACGTTATTTTTGGTGGAATGATCGCAACAACATGGATCCAAATTGTAAAAGCCATTTTATTACTCTTCGGTGGCACAGTACTGGTATTTTTAGCATTTAAAGCATTTGGATTTAGTCTAAATAATATGGCTGTTGCAGCGATTGATGCGCATAAACTCGGAGAAAAAGTCCTCGAACCTGGTTCAATGCTATCTAACCCAATTAATACTTTGTCGATGTCAATTGGTCTTATTTTTGGTTTAGCAGGATTGCCGCACATTTTGATGCGTTTCTTCACAGTTCCAAATGCAGCTGAAGCTAGACGATCTGTATTTTATGCTTCTGGTTATATTGGTTATTTTTTCATAGTTGTGTGTATTTTAGGACTAGCATCCATCGCAATAGTTGGGACACAACCGCAGTATTTTGTGAATGGCCAATTAGGTGGCGACTTGGTGGGAGGAACCAATATGGTGGCTATGCATTTAGCAGCAGCCTTGGGGGGAAATCTCATGTTAGGCTTTCTGTCTGCTGTGGCTTTTGCTACAATTTTAGCTGTAGTTGCAGGTTTAACACTTGCAGGGGCATCCGCAATTTCTCATGATATTTTTCAGAAAGTGATTAAAAAGGGGAAAGCTTCAGAGAAGCAAGAGATGATTGTATCTCGCTTATCCGTGGTTGCTTTAGGGATTGTTGCTATTGCATGCGGTATTCTTTTTGAAAAAATGAATATTGCATTTTTAATGGGGTTAACTTTCGGAATTGCCGCATCTGCAAATTTTCCAGTCTTAATTTTATCTATGTATTGGAAAGGTTTAACCACTCAAGGTGCAGTCATCGGTGGTTTTACAGGGATGATCAGTGCCATTGTATTGGTCATTTTATCTCCAACGGTTTGGGTTGGAGTACTGGAGCATGAACAAGCGATTTTCCCTTATGACAATCCTGCATTATTTTCAATGCCATTGGCATTTATTACCAGTTTCGTGTTTTCTGTGATTGATCATAGTGAACGTGCTAAGCTTGATCGAGCAGGTTATGAGCAACAAATCGTTCGTTCTGAACTAGGTGTGCAAACGAAAGATCTAGAAAATGTACCTTTACATTAAGTGATTTGCTGAATTTAGGCTTTTTTATCTGTATGTTTACAATAAGAAAGCCTAATGGAGCATGCTGAGAGCATTATTATTAATCAAACCACTTTAAAATATGACTCAATACAATTGAAGGAATAATGCTATTAGATCAAAATTAAAACTAGATTTTCAATTTAATAATTTTAAATAACAAAAACTTAGATAATCAAAGCTAATCATCTGCATGCCAATCCTCTATTTTAATACAATTTGACTAAGTCATTGACTCAGGTTTTATTATTGAAAGCTTTTGGATCTCAAAAATATAGTATTCGATGGGATGATTTTAAAATCTATATTTGAATAGCTATGTAGTTATAAATTTATAATTTAATTCAATAAATTTTTATTTTTCTAATTAATTTTGATAATTCATTCAAAATTGTATTGACATTAAAGTTGACTTTAAACCTATAGTATTTCACATAATCTAAAGAGATATGAAGATAATGAATATATTTAATCCATTAACACTCCCAAATGGTTCAACTATTCCAAACCGAATTGCAAAAGCTGCAATGGAAGAAAACATGGCTGATCTAAATCAAGCACCATCTGAGGCACTCATGCGTTTGTATCAGGCTTGGGCAGAAGGCGGAGCAGGTCTGATTATTACAGGGAATGTCATGGTTGATCGCCGTGCTATGACAGGGCCGGGTGGTGTGGTACTAGAAGATGAAAAGTATTTAGAAATTTTTAAACGCTGGGCAAAAATTGGTCGTGCAAAAGGGGCTCAGTTCTGGTTGCAAATCAACCATCCTGGTCGTCAAATGCAATCTAATTTAGGTCAACAAACATGGGCTCCATCAGCCGTTGCTCTAGATTTAGGAAAAATGTCAGATCGCTTTAATACACCGATTGAAATGACACAGGCGATGATTGATGAAGTGATTCAGCGTTTTGCCAATACTGCACGTTTAGGTGAAAAAGCAGGATTTACTGGTGTTGAAATTCATGCTGCACATGGTTATTTATTGAGCCAATTCCTTTCACCTTTGAGTAATAAACGTCAAGATCAGTGGGGCGGTTCATTAGAAAATCGTGCACGTATTTTGATTGAAATCGTTAAAGCTGTACGTGCAGTTGTTTCGTCAGATTTTGCTGTTGCAGTCAAACTCAATTCAGCAGATTTCCAACGCGGTGGTTTTAGTGCAGAAGACGCTCAGCAAGTGGTACAAATGCTGAATGAATATGCTGTCGATTTGGTTGAACTTTCAGGAGGGAGTTATGAAGCTCCTGCGATGCAAGGTCAAGCTAGAGATGGACGTACCTTAGCTCGTGAGGCTTATTTTCTCGAATTTGCACAAGAAATTCGTAAAGTTGCCAAAATGCCAGTCATGGTGACAGGTGGGATTCGTCGTCATCAAGTTGCAGAGCAAGTGGTTGAAAGTGGTGTAGACATGGTCGGAATCGCAACGGCTTTGGCTCTTGATCCTAACTTGCCTAATCAATGGAAAAATGGACAAAATATTGTGCCAGAACTGAAACCAATCACTTGGGACAATAAAACATTGGCATCGCTTGCTAATATGGCAACAGTGAAATTCCAATTAAGAAAACTTAGCCTTGGAAAAGTACCCAACCCGAAAGTTTCACCTTTATGGGCTTTGGTTTTACAGCAAGCTGCGATGGCACGCCGTACTCGGCAATATAAAAAACGTATGCGTGACTATTCATTTGCATCTTAAGCAACGAGGTTTGTCATGACCAATGATCTAAATCTTCCAAATTGGATAATTTATAGTGCAAATGGTTACACGGGCGAATTGATTGCTCATGAAGCTGTACGTCAAGGACTAAAATCAACTGTTGAAAGAAGCATTATCAGATGCAATCCATTTAGTATTAGGTTTTGACTCAAAAACAGGGCTTTCTCCAGATACCGCCAAGACCAGTGCAGAAGGTATGGCTGAAGGTGGTAAAATCCGTAAAGATGATAAAATCGTTACGGTTCCACTGGCTTATCATGTTCGTAATATTGATTTTGGTGATGGTGAAAAAACTGCGATGAGTGTGCCTTGGGGAGATGTAGCAACTGGATTTTACACGACAGCTATTCCAAATATTGAAGTTTTTGTCCCAGCACCTGCAAAATTGATTTTCGCTGTAAAAATGCTGAATGCTTTACGACCAGTATTCAAAATTCAAGCCATTCAAAAAAGTAATTAAATCGATACTTGGCAAATCTGTGGTTGGACCTGATGCAGAACTGCGTGCCCAATTGCCGACCTACGTTTGGGGCGAAGCTAAAAATGCACATGGACAGACTAAAACCGCACGTATACAAACTGACAATGCATATAGTTTGACTGTAAATGGTTCTATTACAGTAGTGCGTTATTTACTTGAGAATCAGGTTAAAGCAGGGAGTTATACACCTGCTAAATTAATGGGTTATCATTTAGTCACTCAGATTTCAGGTTCAGGATCATTGATCATTTCTTAAATAATCCTTCTTAAATAGTTTGATTTAACATAGTCAGAATAAAACCCATTACAGAATGATTTTGTAATTGGTTTTCTTGTAATGGGTTAAAGTAATAATTCTAATTTTGATTTAAATGTACAAGCTTAGTATGCAAATAAAAATAAATGATAAATTAATCGGTCATTTTATAATTTTCTTACGATTATTATATAAATAAAAAGATCAATGCTTAAATAGAAAATACCCTTTTAGAATATAAAAGGGTATTTTGAAGAGAGCTTATTGTTTAGCAGGTGTGCTTTGTTTTGCATTGTCAAATGCATGGAATGGTATTGGCATATTAAGTGCTAATTGAGCATCTTTTACAACGTCAAAACGAAGTACTTTGTTTGCACCTAAGTCATCAAGTAAATTACTAATAGGTCCACCATTTTTAACAACTTGAACGTTTTTAGGAAATAATTTCTGCCCGAAAGTAAGGGTATTAGATTCGACAGAAGTACTGTGCCATTGACCATCTACAAGTTGATACATTGTTTTCGTTTCAATGCGTGATTGTGGTTTTACAGTTTTGATTTTTGGTACAGGAGCAATCAAACTAAGATCAGATGTACCATTTGTATTAAAAATCTGAGCGTGTACCTGTTTATCGCCAATGGTCATATCGATTGGAGTCAACCATTTAGGTAGTTGATAACCATATACACCACGTACACGTGCAATTTCGGTGTCTACAGGTAAGGCAAGTACATGACCGTAATATTTATGGTTACGCATAGAACTTAATAATTCTGTTGTGTTGAAGTAGTGAGCATTAGGTTGACGAACAACCACAGCCACAGAAACCTCGTCATATGGATCTACATCATTGACGGTGTATGAGAAAAAAGTTAATGAGACTAGCCCATAGCCAGGCAATGGCTGTAATGGTTCAAGCGGAGCTGGAAGTTTTGCCTTTACTTTAGAAATTGGAGCAAGCATTAAAAGCTGTACATTACTGGTACGATAATAAAAATTAGGTGACCAAACTTTGCCGACTCGAGTATCGACCAGTTTTTTGGGAATTTTACGGAAATAATCAATATTACCTGCAGCAGGGTCTTTAGCAACCTCATCCAAATTAGGGTTCATACGAAAGCGATCATAATAACCGCCCTTAGGAACATTCACCTTATATGGACCAAACTCAATAGTTGTTGTTTTGCTATTATCTACTAAAGCAATATTATTTTGGTCTGGATTCGTTTCAGCTGCTTGAACTGATAAGCTTAATAATAAACTTGAAGATAATATGGTGATTGATTGGCTTAATTTAAGTGTGTTGAACATTTTAATGATCCTCCTATAAGTCTTAGTTAAATGCTAAGATTGAAGTTTGGTTTAATGTCAAGTATTTTCTGATTTAAAAAATAAAATTTGTAGATATTAAAGTTTAATATCGATTATTTTTTAATAAGGATTAAT
>NZ_RAXT01000210.1 GCF_003611475.1 Acinetobacter rongchengensis
CCAACGATCACAGCAGAGATTACAGGAATCACCGAAGACACAGGTCTTGCAAACGACTTCTTGACCAAAGACCAAAGCTTAGTGATTAGTGGCAAAGTATCAGATGCAACACAAATACAAGCGGGTGATAAAGTTCAAGTTCGCATCGATGGTGGAACGTGGGCGGATGCAACGCTGAAAGCGGATGGTACGTGGAGTTTAGATCACACAGCGAACCCATTGGCAGAAGGCAAGCATGTTGTTGAAGCACGTGTAGTCGATCAAGCAGGCAATGCGACAACACCGACAAGCAAAGACATCACGATTGATACAACAGGTCCAGCAGACGATAGTTTGCTTGAAGCGAAACTATTGGATGACGTTGGTGCAGTGACTGGAGAAATTCAGGATGGTATGAGTAC
>NZ_RAXT01000211.1 GCF_003611475.1 Acinetobacter rongchengensis
TAAAATGGCAGACATCAGAAATACCTGCCTTGGCAGAATTACTCAAGGCACTTGCAACATGATCCGCATTGATGAAATCTGGTTGTCTACTCAGCCCATGGACATGCGTGCAGGTATGGATACGACCATGGCTCAGGTGGTGAGAGCCTTTGGCTACATCAAACCGCATTGTGCTTACCTGTTCTGTAATAAACGTGGCCATCGCATGAAAGTACTGGTACATGATGGACTGGGCATCTGGCTGTGTGCCCGGCGGCTGGAACAGGGCAAATTTCACTGGGCTCAAGTTCACCAAGGTGAAACCGTGGCCCTCAGCCCGGAACAGTTACAGGCACTGATCCAAGGTTTGCCCTGGCAGCGCATTGGACGACAGCAGGTGGTGACGATGCTT
>NZ_RAXT01000212.1 GCF_003611475.1 Acinetobacter rongchengensis
GCTTGCACATGTTCGGCTATAGCAAGTACAGCCTCTTTCGCCAATGGTGGCAAAGCATGTATTGGATAGGTGTTATTCGCTGTTGTTTCAGCTTGTACCAGTGGCAATAATTCCCCCCATTGATTTTGCTGAGGCAATAGAGCAATTGATTCACTAATAAACGCCTGTACTTCATCGATGTCATCATCCTTACTTAATTCGATGAGAAATTCATTTCCACCTACCTTGATATATTGATTGAGCAAATGGACAGGCGTGTTTTTCTCAAGGTTTTGGAATACATCAAGCTGTATATATTCAGGGCGTACAGGCATGTATAACCGTTGATGGCCAGCTTTAGATAATTGCTGAATCACATACTGAATCTGTTCA
>NZ_RAXT01000213.1 GCF_003611475.1 Acinetobacter rongchengensis
ACCGATCCAAGTGTAAATAACGATACATCAGCCATTCAAGACACTGCGGGGAATGATGCTGCAAGTATTCCATTAACAAACTTACCGACTGACGATAACCATTCAACAATTGATAGCACAGCGCCAATATTACAAAGCGTCGAAGTGAATCCCGCTGGACAATTGGTATTCCATTACAACGAAACTTTAGATGGAAATAACCCACCCAATGCCAATGATTTTAGTATCACGGTTAATGGTCAAGTTGTTGTTCCAATTGCAATTACAATCACGGGCAACGATGTCTTATTGAGCTTCATTCCAGCAATTGGCATTGGACAAAGTGTGAGTTATGGCTACACTGATCCAAGTACAAATAACGATACATCAGC
>NZ_RAXT01000214.1 GCF_003611475.1 Acinetobacter rongchengensis
TGCTGTCAAAGGTCGCATCTTTCTTCATGCTCACTGTAACTGTCGTTTTACCCGTCACAGCATCTTGTGCAACTTCTGTCGTTAAGTTCGATGTGTCGTAGGTCTTGGTCGCATCTTTTGCACTCGCTACGATATCCAATTGGTTGCCCAATTTGTGTGTTACCGCACCACCTACAGGATTGGTGTCCGCACCAACTTTAAAGCCCGTATTGACTACGCTATCCAACTGTCCTTTGTTTACCGCATCTGATGCTGCTGTCGCATTTGCCACATTGGTGATCTTATCGCCACCAACATCTAAACCATTCACTGTACTGGTTAAAGTCGTTGTATTTGCCCCAGTTCCTATCACTGCTTGTGGCGTCGTGATA
>NZ_RAXT01000215.1 GCF_003611475.1 Acinetobacter rongchengensis
TGGCACTGTTGCAAATAACCACGAATGGTAAGCTGAAGACTGTTTTAGCTAAAGGTGCAGCATATGAATCCTTTCCATGGTCGGCATTTTCAGGGCGAAATCATTCTTTGGGCTGTGCGCTGGTATTGTAAATATGGCATTAGCTATCGTGAACTGCAGGAAATGCTGGCCGAACGGGGTGTGAATGTTGATCACACGACTATTTACCGTTGGGTTCAACGTTATGCTCCTGAAATAGAAAAACGTTTACGCTGGTATTGGCGTAATCCTACAGATCTGAGCTCGTGGCATATTGATGAAACCTATGTAAAAGTGAATGGACGATGGTCTTATCTGTATCGTGCAGTCGATCAACGTGGCGATAC
>NZ_RAXT01000216.1 GCF_003611475.1 Acinetobacter rongchengensis
TTGTCCAGCTGTTCCAAAACCACCAATCATGATGGTTGAGCCATCTGTAATTTGGGAGAGTGCTTCCATCATGGATAATGAACTTTTATTGATCATAGGACTAAACCTTTGTCTATGTTTCTAAATTTCTATGCATAGATGAGTCAAGGCATATCTATACATAGCAATCTAATTTAACTTCAACAGCTATGAGATCAAACGTGATCTCATAGCTTAATGTATTTAATAAAACAATTTTAATTAAGCACTTGCACGACGACGATCGACTTCTGTTGAAGGTGCATCAGTTTGATCTTGAACCAACTCAACATTGAAAGTGATATGTTTAAAAGGTTTGTTTAATCCACGACGAGC
>NZ_RAXT01000217.1 GCF_003611475.1 Acinetobacter rongchengensis
CAAATGATGTTATAAACATCAATATATGGAGTATTTTATGGCACGTAGACCAAGAAGAAATCATTCAAATGATTTTAAAGCTAAGGTAGCACTTGCTGCGATTAAAGCAGAAAAAACACTTGCTGAATTGAGTGCTGAATTTGATGTTCATCAAAACCAAATTATCGACTGGAAAAATCAACTGATTTCAGCTTCCTCGCAAGCTTTCGATCAATCAAAAGCTCCAACAGAACCACCCATCGATCTAAAAAAACTACATGCAAAAATCGGTGAGCAGGCATTAGAAATTGATTTTTTAGAAGGTGTGTTGAAGAAACTGGGCCGCTTCAACCACAAAAGTTAATCGA
>NZ_RAXT01000218.1 GCF_003611475.1 Acinetobacter rongchengensis
CCCACTTAGGTCTAAGCTCAGACTGGCGGCGAATAAGGGGCTGTGTGCTTGCCATTCTTTAAAGAGGATTTGGATGACTTCGATCACAGTTTTATTCATAAACACGCGTGAGTTTCGTCTGTGTTTGCATAGTGCGGTTGGGTCTTCAACCGTGAGGCGATAGATGGTGAGTGCGCCATCACTTGCACCGATTTCGGCTTGGGTCACAATGCCTGAGATACGGGTCAGTTCTGAGCGATCTGTGACGATGTCAATAGCGGCTTGACTGGCTATGAATTGTTTTAAAGGAATTTGGTCATCAGTCGATAGGCAGATGAGTTGTAGTTGTATGCCTGTATTGAGAC
>NZ_RAXT01000219.1 GCF_003611475.1 Acinetobacter rongchengensis
AGCCACGGAAGCAAAAATACGTACAGAACCACCAAAACCTCAAGAAAATCGCTTAGAGCGCAAATCAGCGCAATCTAGCCCTATTGTTCAAGACACTTCGATAAGTGATAAAAAAATTGCTGTTCGTCTTTTTGAAACTAAAGTTCGCGCTTTAGCTGAAAAAATCCACCATCAGGAACTAGAAAACATCAAACAAAAAATGGGTGAATACATGGAATTGAGTAAAAATTTACTCAATCAGATAGAAACCCATAAAGAAAATAAGCCATTCAACCCCTTTAAAATCAAGGCATGGACAAAAGAATTAGATGATTTAGTCCATAAACATGACAATGGTATCAAA
>NZ_RAXT01000022.1 GCF_003611475.1 Acinetobacter rongchengensis
TGGTGTGATTGCTAAACCTTTAATCATGGTGATGATTCCTTATTTTGTTAAATATTTACGAAGTCACGATATTTACTGTAAAGCACTACCTCTTCACCTATTCCCGTTCAGCCTGATCAATCACCTCTATATTCATCGGTCACAAGAGATTGAGTGCATCAAAGATTTACGCAAAGCTTCTCCAACGCCCTTTCTCTGTTATTTGGAGGGAGGGCAAGTGGGGCGGCTTTGCGCATTTTTTAGGTTTAAGGAGGAGGGCTAGAGTTGGTTAAGAACTTGAATGAATATTAAATCTGCGACTACCAATACGGGTTTGAGGATACTGATCTAATAATTCGGGCTGTGCTTGGAGTAATGCTTTCTGGTCTAACACCACACTATCCTTCGATTTCTTCCATGTCACACTGCCCTGACTAAATATGGCTTTTTCAGCATCCTTCATTAATATCTGAATACGATGCTTGAGATAGTCATATTTGGTTTGATGATGTGCTAGATGCTTCTCCTCATTCAGTAGATCAGTAAAAAGTTGATCTACTCCTGACAAAGTAGATAAATCCACAGTTTGTAAAGGTATATGCTGCGGGTATAAGAGTTGCAAAGCTTTTGCTGCGGATTCACTAGCATCGACATGAGGTGGTATATCGTTTTCTACACAAGACCAGAAGATTTTTTCTGAAGCAATCAGACGATTGATCACAATTTCATTGCGTTCAACTTTATATATCTTGGCTTCATGTCCACAGATTAAGACACAGATATGAGCTGCTTGTTTACCTGTAACAGCCAATTGATGCTGTACTTGAATGAGCACATACATAGGCACACCTTCTCGCCAATGCTTGGTTCCCCACTCTCCAACTGATTTACATTCTAGAAGTTGTACTTCATCACTGCCTACGACTGCATAATCCAGATTGGCTAACATAAAAGCTTTGTCTTCATCTGGATGTTGTAAAACTGCATTGACCCGACGAACCTTATTACCAGTACGCTGTTGATAGTAATCTGCAATCAGCGGTTCTAACTTGTTCCCCCAATACAAAGGTGAATAATGGTTCTTAAAAGGTTGATCTGGAGGCGCTTGCATTCGACCTGTTTTAACCATCCATAGTTCCAACATCGACATATGTGGATTTAAACCACAAGCTGCTGCGGCATCACTACTTCCAATGCCTTGTTTTCTTACTTGTAACCATTGCTCACGACTCATACCTTTGGTTTTAGCCAAACGTTTAGCTGAATTTGGCTGTGATCTAGAAGTCAAAGCGGTTTGGGGTGGATTTAGGTTTAAAGCCAAATGAGCGATTGCATGACTTGATGAGGTTTGAGTATTTGGATTCATCATATTCTCCATATCTGTAAAAAATTAAAAATTTGGGCATAAAAAAAGCCGCACCTGGGGGAGGTGCGGCAAAAGGAAAAACGACTTATTAAAATTGATTCAGGAAAGGTTCAGCTTAGGCTATTCATTTAATAAATGAGCCCCTATGTATGTTGAATTTAAGCCACCATTCTTAACGCTTGCTCTACTCCTCGTTGTTTAATGGCTGCCCCCATACCAAACCAAGCCGAATCCAATCGATGGTCGATACTCATCGCTCGTCGTTCATGGTCACAGAACTCTGTAATGGCACAAAGTAAACCGTAAGCTGTATCTTTGGCTGAACTGAGTTCTGCCCCACGCCCTTGTCCATTGAACATCGTCATGACTTTTGACATTGCTCGTCCATTCGGCTCAGTTTTACTGTCTGATCGAGATGAATTTATTTGGTTAGGTATTGCAACATTACGATAGAACTGAATGATGCTTTCATCCTGTTCAGCAATGCTTAGATTGGTATTGTTAAACACCGCATCGAAGTAAGCTGCGGCTTCTTGCTGTGTTACCTTCCGTTGACTGAGTTGCTTCATCTCGTACATATGCTCATCCCATGTACGAACTGAAACACCCAATTGCTGCTTTACTTTTTCTGCATCGAAACGAGTGCTGTGTGGGACTTTAACAATGCCTGCACTATTCTGCCCTTTTAGCGCAATCGCCAAAGTGTTATTACAGACCACTCGAATTGAAGTGAATTGTGCAGTTGTAGCAAGTGTTCCATCACAAGCCGTTGCTAATAGAATATAGCCATTACTGACATCCTTGCCTTTTAAGGCTGCGGTCTGCCCAGTCTTAGCCAATGCCCAGAACTTCTTACCGCCTTTGAGTACACCTGCTGTCTCAAGTTCAAAACCTGATTGTTCAGTGAGGTCTCGATAAAACTCCAAAATAGAACTTGGTTGCACTTCTTGAAAGCGTTGGCTAACAACAGATAACGGTGCATGGGTATCAGAACGATACAAAACTCGTTGCTCTTCAAAAGGCATAATAATACTCTGACCTTTCTCATTCTGAGCCATATAGCTGACATTGGAGGATTCAATGCGCCAGTCCATACCTGCTTGCTTCGCCCAAACTTCAATTGGCTGATCTGGAGTAAGCTGATTACCTAGACCATGCCAAGGGGTTTCACCGACATACGCCATTTGTTCAAGTTGATGTGCCATGATGATTTCCCCTGTCCCTAGTTGAAATTGTGCTGACAATTGTTGCAATGGAAATAGCCCGTTGGTCGCTGTGGTTGTGAGGGTTGAATAAAACTATCAATCAAGCCACCAACAACAGCACCAGCCAATCCACTCAATAACGGTGAAAAAGGTGTAGGCAAACTTTTAGCAATGCTTGCCCCAATACCTGCACCTGCCATCGAAGAAAAACCGTTATTACTAGACTGCTGTGTGGTTGCACGACTGATATTTTCTGAATAACAATATGGACATGTAATATTCATAAGATATACCTCATTAAATGAAAAAAGGCTTATCGATGGATAAGCCTATGTTTTTGAATGTAGGGAAAAAGAAAACATTCAATCTTCATGTTAATGATGTATATCTATGATTTTTTAGGATCAACCAAACGTCCTCATTTTCCTACAGACCTTAACCCTTAAATACTGTTCTTCTTTTTCTGGTCGTACAAGATATTTAAGTGTGGTCAACATATTCTCAACTTGTTGAACATCTTTAGTTTTAATCATACCAATACCTAGCGTACCTTTTTTCTCAAACTGGCGTAAATATGCAACCGAATGGCAATTAAAATAATATCCCTGTTGAACAGTAATTTTCTGCCATATCTCATTTACACGCTTTGCAATCCCATAGCCGCTATTATGCTCATGTCCTTTATAAACCAAAAGTAGATGGCAGTGATACCCCTTGTCCGCACCCTGCTCTAAAGCCCAAGCATACTCAATCAGCCCATCAAAGATTCTATCCTGATTATGGATATACTGTCTTAACGTCCGCATATCATGATCAAAATCCTCAATACCGATCAAATGACGATATTCTCTCTTATACATCAGGTCTAGTCTTACCACTAAAATTCGAGCATAACGTTTAGACACAGCTTGCATACGTTCAATTAATTGCTTGGTATTTTCACCCTCACTATACCGATGATCTCTGAGCTTACGCTTATGTTTTTTGACATAATTATCAAATCGACATTGAATATAATCAAATGATAGTTTTTTTAATTGATGCTCCAACTCATCTTCACAACCAAGATAATCATTCATCTCATAGCGCAATTCGATAAATGCTTCAATACACCCAAAATAGTTATAATCAGGATTATAGATCTTATCGAAATCAATTAATAATCTGGTTAACTTATTAAAAAAACCTCTAGTTTGTTTTTTATATTTGCAAGTATCAAGAACAAAATCCTCAACCCCCATCAATAAATCTGATTCACTAACACCCACTAGATCACCCTTTACAATAATTAAGACCATATAATAGGCAAGTTTTTGTCAATTTTATAATCCACATTACTAGAATCAAGAAATATGTATTAATTAATAATATTAATAACCCACATTAAAAACCATGAATTACCATTAAAAAAAGATAGGAAACCACTTTAAAAACCTTACCACACATGAAAAAAATAAAATAAATACATTATAATTATAAAAAATAAGGATTATCTTGAAGATTGAATTATCTGACGCTTGTGAGGTATTTCTTGTACAATAAATTGAGATCTAAGCAAGATAATTACATTGCTCAATGAATCACATCAAAGTTTGATTCAAGTAAAGATACCCCCTACTTGTCCAGATAGCCCCACGCACAATACCACCTACAAAAAACATTTGGGAAAATAATGGGAAAATGTAGGGAATAAGACGGAAAATTTACTTGAAGCTCTAGCGAATAAATCTAAAATTTAAGAGTAAGTTTTTCGTAAAGAGATGAATAAATGACCGAGCCTAAATATATTTACAAACTAAATTCAGTAATCAAACAACTGAAAGATGAAGACCTTGTTCCAGCATTATTCCTAATGGAAATGGATAAGGAGTTTAATATTTTTTATGGTTTTAATAGAGAATTAGATAAAAAATTAATGCGCAATTTTAATCAAATAATAAATTCCTCCAAAGAACTTAATGAGATTAGAAAAACAATATTAAATTACTACTCTACTCAAGATCAGAAATATATAGATGACTTCACAGGAGAGGTAGAAGATCTTAATTTTCAATTACCAAACCGTGGTAAAGATATATTAAAGTATCAATCAAACCCAAGACTTCTAGCTTTTGCACTAAATTACTACAATGTACAATTTAGGTATGAAGACAATATTATTAACAAAATAAATAATCCTTTTTATAAATTTCTATTTATTATTTATTGCCATCCAATTTATAGTCAACGTACGACAGATTTAAATAGAATTGAGGATAGATTTAGTGGAATTATAAATAGCCATCCTATTCACTTTCAAAAAAATGATACGATTGATTTCTATATATGGGCAAAAAACTATATGGATGATAATGATAAGTATGATAGCAAAGTCTATACACCTATAACGAATGAGGAATATCGAACTACTGTAAATATTATCTTTGACAAATTATTTGATGAGAATAAAGATATCTATGCAGCTTTAAAAGAAAAGCTATCAAATGCTTGGTATCAGAAAAAGTATCGTCAAAAAAATAAAGGTAAAAAGGCTCACCATTATGTTTTACAAAAAAATACGTTAATTGCTCTAGAGAGCCTAGCTTCAAAGAGGAAGTTGACTCATGAAAAAATTATTGAAAATTTAATTAATGAGCATTACGTTAAAGAGTGTGCAGACCCTAATTCTGGTGACTCACTATATTAATCTAAAAATAAATTAAAAAAGGGGAAGTAGCCCCCTTTTTTTTATAAAATGAATATATAGAATAATTAGGATATATTAATGTATTTCTACTATTTAAACAATCTCGAAACCAGTTGCATACTGATTCATTATTTTGATAATAACTATAAATGGTTCTTGATGTCTTGAATTCAAACCCATATCTTTTCATTATTAAACGTGCAGTATCAGCATAAGTATTTTTAGCCACATCATATATATTTTCATTTTCGGGTTCTTGATGTATTGCATCACTTTCTGAGTATTCCAAAGCATAGTCTATATATAATGCACTTATAAATCCAACACATCCTTTAAGATCATCAAAAAATATTTTTTGATGACCTAACCTACCAACTACATTAAAAATATAATCAAAAAAATCTTTTTCAAAATCAAAATTTTGTTTCGATATACTTTTATAACTTACATCAATTAAAGATTTTAATTTTGTTAGTAAGGTTGCAAATAAAATATCATCCTCCATCTCTTTTACATCCTTTTTAAAATTAAAACCAAAATCCATTAAACTCATTTTATCTTTTATATAAATTTGATTTTTAATTATTTCAAATTCAATAAATAACATTGCTCTAAAAAATATATCCAAAGATTGTTTTTCAATCTCTTTTTCAGCATCACCATTATTTAAACCATTCTTATTTGATGATATTAATTTTTCAGAAAATACACCTCTATATTTTTTTATTTTTAGAATATCTTTACTTAACAAACATATTAACACCCCCATAGACATAGCATTATACTCATAGTAAAGACAAAATCCAACTAGCTTACAGGTAAAATATTTATTTATATTTTTAAATTTGTCTATTAAAAAGCCTAAATCCTTCAAAAAATCAACTTCCAAGAATCCGCAATCTACAACTTGACATAATACTTTTTCAAAAAGTTTATTGGCGTTCTTAAGTAATCCAAAGTTATTTACGTCACAAAGCATACTCCCCTGTATTTCAAAACCACATAAAAGGAAGTGCTTATATAATGCTGCTTTTTCCCCATCATAGCCTTGTGCTAAATTTATATCATCAACTGCTGATAAAATAAGCCAATACTGTATTTCTCTATCTTGCGTAAAGTTTAACGAAAACACAAAATCATGGTAGTACAAGTAGTCCAAGACATTTAATACAGCTCTTCTTGTTTCAGAATTAATTTTCATTGTCAATACAAAAGTAGATTCAATTTCAAAAGTTATTGTCGCTGATTTCCCACCTTTTTTACAATAACAAACATCAAGTACGCCTTAGGACGGAACAAAAAAAACCGCCCTAATAGATTGATAAATACACAATTTAATACGTTTAAAGGGATCAGTTATGAAAAATGCAACTATTAAGACTTCAGACTACTTATTTATGCAGTTTAGAACTGCTACACCAACACTCGACCAAGTCTGTGATATCTATTATCCACACCTCAGTAAAGCCAAGCGACTTGAAAAAGTTCGGAACGGAGAATTTCCTTTTTTCTGTTTTAAGCTCGATACAAGCCAGAAAGCACCATACTTTGTTGATATTATTGATTTGGCTTTTGTGCTTGAGGAAAAATATAAAGATCAACGGGATGATTTTGACAACCTTAATTGAACAGTTTTAAAACCTGTTCAACTCCCATAATATTTTTTCTGACCTTTACAGATACATACCGCTCAAGACTACTCCACGAATCATGCAGACTCACTTGCTGGATTTGTGGAATAGTCCTTCCTCTTTCTGCCAAACGTGTACAACCTTCATGACGTAAATCATGAAAATGTAAGTCATCTATTCCTAACAGCTTACAAGCCTTTCTAAATTCACTTCCCATAGTCTTCGGGCTTAATGGCACTAGCAGGTTTTCATCATAGCCTCGTTTTAACATCCGATGACGAACATCTCCATCAAGCAATAAATCAATCATTTGCTGACAATCATCATGAACACTAAACTCTTTATGGTTTCCTTTAGAGCCATTCGGATTTTTTAAATCCCGAATCTTCCATAATTTATTCGTTTCATCATAGTCATCCAGTTGCATCCGTGTAATTTCCGCTTCCCGCCTACAAGAGAAAATCGCAAACCACATGATTAAGTGCATAGGGTAACTGTAAGATGAGTGATTCCATTTTCTGAAAAAATACTTTGTAAGGCTTTCAAGCTCATCAAAAGTAGGTAGTCTATCTCTTTTTTGACTAGATGATATTTGGCGAGTCTTTCTCAATTGAGCAGTAGTTTTATCAAATGTTGGTAAATCTACTTTTAAATTCCACATGATTGAAGCATGGCTTAATACTCCCCTGATGTGCAATAACTCATGCTGTAATGTGCTGGTGGCTATTGGCTGTAAATTCAGCTTATCAATTCCCTTTTTCCGTAGCGACACATGGCTGGAAATATGGGTTGAACCTATTTCTGTAACCATATTCTGAGCAATAGGTAACTTCTGAATCAATTTAAGCGAATATGTTTTAGTACGCCCATATTGGTCGCCAACCTCTGCCAAATATTTGGTAATCGCATCATCTAAGGTCAAATCTACCAAGTTTTCCTGACCAAACAGAATCTCTGGATTTTCATCAATTTCTGCTTCACGTTTACCAATCCACAAACTAGCTAATCGCTTTGTAGAAAATGTCTGGCTTTCTTTAAATGCAGGAAATCCTTTTTTATTGATTCTGATCTCCGCACGATAACGGATTGTTCCATCCTTGAGTTTTCGTTGTGCTATAGTACCCACAAAATTTACGCCATAGAAAAATTTACGCCATTATGGCGTAAAAATGGCGTAAATTCTAATCGAAACGGTGCGAATTAGGCGTGAATGGTTGCAAATAATTTAGTATCAACATCAACATAAATGGATGATTTTTAATGATTAAATCAGACACTCTTGAAAATACTAAAGATTTCAGAATCAGCGTAGCGCCGATGATGGATTGGACGACAAAAGATTACCGTTTCTTTGCGCGCTTATTTAATCCCAATATCATTCTTTATACAGAAATGGTCACTACAGGTGCTATTTTGTTTGGTGGTGCAAATCGACATCTTGATTATAACCATGAAGAACACCCTATCGTGTTACAACTGGGTGGCTCAAATCCCAAAGACCTCGCCACCTGTAGCAAAATGGCACAAGACTGGGGCTATGATGAAGTTAATTTAAATGTGGGCTGTCCAAGTGACCGTGTACAAAACAATAAAATCGGTGCATGTCTCATGGCTGAACCTGATCTTGTCGCTGAATGTATTGCCGAAATGCAAAATGCAGTAGATATTCCAGTCACTGTCAAACACCGTATTGGTATTGATGACATGCAATCTTATGAAGAAATGCTACATTTTGTAGATACCGTGGCAAAAACAGGTTGTCATAACTTTATTGTGCATGCCCGAATTGCACTACTTCAGGGACTTTCCCCAAAAGAAAATCGTGACGTCCCACCACTACGTTATGAAGATGTTTATCGTTTAAAACAAGAGCGTCCAAATCTACTTATCGAAATTAATGGTGGAATTAAAACTTTTGCAGAAACACAATACCATCTACAACATGTCGATGGAGTCATGATTGGCCGTGAAGCCTATCATAATCCCTATCTTTTGGCTGAAATTGGTCAATTATGGAACTTGGATCTACCTGATCGTTTTGAAATTATCGATCAAATGTTGCCGTACATTGCTCAACGTATGCAAGAAGGTGCGCCATTATCGATTATCACTCGTCATATTTTGGGTTTATTTCAAAACCTTCCAGGTGCTCGAAAATGGCGTCAGGCTTTAAGCGGTGGCAATGCCAAGACTTTTGCTGATGTTGAAAATGCTATTCTCAACATCAAAGAAGCAATGAAACGAACTGAAGATTATCTAATTAAACATCAAGTTCAATCTTAACGACTTAACCTAAATGATAAATGCTCAATCTCAAATTGGACTTTTATCATTTAAATCTGATCAATTTATAACACTGAACTTACAGTAGTTGATAATGCTTTTTGCTCAAAAGCGCAAGAGGCTGGATCTGGCACATCACCTTTACGTTGCGCGGCCTGATATTCTTTTTGTGCTTTTGCTAAGTCTGCTAAAAACTGTTTTTGCGTATGCAGTTGTGCCACAGTCATAGCAGCCATATTTTTGCCTTCAATAATGTCACTTTGCCAATGTACATTACACACCAATCGGCTTTCTGCAAATGCTCGCCCCCGTAAGAAAATATGATTGGCACGTTGTGGCGCGATTTCACTCATAATCAATGCCCAACCCCAACCAACGGCTGAGTGCCCTGAAGGATAAGAGCCATCGGAAGATAATTTCTCTTTATCTTCGGTATAAGTAATGCCATATTTTTCACGATCTGCAGCTGAAATTGTACAAATATTCTGACCATTAGTTATAAAAGGACGTGCACGTTGATATTTATTTTTTGCCGTATATGTAGACAAGCCTAAATCAACCAAAGAAGTCTCTAATATTTTATAAATGGTTGGGGTCTTTTCTTGGCTAATGTTAATATTGGCTGAACAAGAAAAAGCTTTCGCTGCACTCGGGAAAAATAAATTACTGTCATAACCTGCCTGTTTCCATCGATCAGAACCATACAGCATTAAAGCATTTTTATTGACAAACTCATCATTGGCTTGGGTCACAGAGCCCTCAACAGGTGGAAGTGGTAAAACCATTGCACTATCCACGCTAGATTCAGTTAAATAACCGTGATGTGCAGCTCTCAATTCTTTTTCATAGTCACTACTCTCTGCATGAGTAATGGTAGTTGCCAATGCCAAAAGAAGGAATCTAATGGGTTTAATGCTTCTCATATCGACCTCTATTCATGGTTATTTGTACTGCTATTTCTACTTTTTCTAGTTGTTAAGATATTCATTCTCAATAGAATTAACTATCATTAACATAGCATAATTTTAGACCAAGATAGAGGTACGCTTATTAAAATTAAGAATTCTTAAAATTTTTAATAAACATGAAACACATATAAAAGTCTGTTTAAGGTTTTGTGTGAATGACCTCTAATTTTTTCAACACTTCCGCCACCGCAATCATGGCAAAACTTGATGTAACGACTACAGCAGAACCATACCCCCCACAGCGTAACCCTGCGCTTGCACAGACATCTGCACTCGAAAATGGATTATCGATCGAATAAACACAAGTAATGCCAAACTTCTCTTTTGGTTTTTTACAAATCCCTTTCGAGCGTAGCTGTGCACGTAACTTTGCCAGCATCGGATCTTGTTCGGTCTTTGATAAATCCGCAACCCGTATTTTAAGTGGATCTAATTTTCCACCTGCTCCACCTGAAACAATCAGTGGAATTTTATTAAAACGACAATGTAACATCAGTGCCAATTTTGCTTTGACATCATCAATACAGTCTAAAATTAGGTCTGGAACATTTTCTAAAATTTCTTTTATATTTTCAGGTGTTAAATAATCTTCAATTAAATTTATTTTGATTCGTGGGTTAATCGAACGGCAACGCTCTGCCATCACTTCAATCTTTTCCTGACCTAAAGTAGACGTCATAGCAGGCAATTGTCGATTAATATTCGAGGCTGCAATTGAATCCATATCAACCAATGTTAACTCTCCGACACCTGTACGTGCCAAAGCTTCTACAGCCCAAGAACCGACCCCTCCAATTCCAATCACCATCACATGACTTTTTTCATAGTGATTGAATGCATCATCCCCATAAATCTTGGCTACACCTGCAAAACGGCGGTCATATTCATCATCTTGGAGAAGTTCGGTCATGTTCCACATCAATTCAAAAGTATATTCCGCTATTTTACTCATTTATCCAAAAGGTGTCTTGTTTAAGATCAACAAAAAAACCTGCAACAAAGCAGGGCTTGGAGAACTGAAACATTGAGTAAACTTGCATCAAGAAGCAATCAAATGACGCAAGACATAATGCAAAATTCCACCTGCTTTAAAGTATTCAACTTCATTCAAAGTATCGATACGACATAACACTTGAAAGTGATCTAGGCGACCATCAGCACGTTTAACCTCAATCTCTAGTATTTGATGGGGTTGAATAGCATCTGAAATTCCGACAATAGAAAGTTGCTCATGCCCTGTCAGTTGTAAGCTTTTGCGAGTTTGACCTTCGACAAATTGCAAAGGTAAAACGCCCATTCCCACCAAATTGGAACGATGAATACGTTCAAAACTTTCTGCAATCACCGCTTTAATACCCAATAAATTGGTTCCTTTAGCCGCCCAGTCTCGTGATGAGCCTGTGCCGTATTCCTTTCCAGCAATGATGACCAGCGGTGTACCATCATGTTGATATTTCATAGCAGCATCATAAATGGCCAGTTGTTCACCTGTCGGAACATAAAGCGTATTTCCACCTTCAGCTCCACCTAACATTTCATTTTTAATACGAATATTGGCAAATGTTCCCCGCATCATCACTTCATGATTCCCACGGCGTGAACCGTAAGAATTAAAATCAGTCGGGGCTACACCTTGTGCCTCTAGGTATCGTCCTGCTGGGCTATCCTTTTTAATATTCCCCGCTGGCGAAATATGATCCGTGGTCACTGAATCCCCTAACACAGCGAGAATTCTCGCATGTTCAATATTATGAAGTGCTTTAATCGGCTGATTGATTGCGTCGAAAAATGGTGGGTGTCGGATATATGTGGAATGAACATTCCATTCATAGGTTTGACTGTCTGGAATTTGAATGGCTTTCCATTGCTCATCACCTTCAAAAACAGCCGCATATTCTTTATGAAACATAGCTGTATTGACTTTTTGCAGTACTTCTTCAATTTCAGCTTGGGTCGGCCAAATATCTTTTAGATAAACATTCTGCCCGTTGTGATCGACACCTAAAGGTTCAACAGTAATATCATTCCGAATCGTACCCAATAATCCAAAAGCAACCACCAAAGGCGGTGAAGCCAACCAATTGGTTTTAACTAGAGGATGTACTCGCCCTTCAAAGTTACGATTCCCAGACAGTACAGATGCAACATTTAAGTCATAACATTGAATTGCATCTTCAATTGGCTTAGGCAGTGGCCCTGAATTACCAATACAGGTGGTACAACCATAACCCACCAAGTTATATCCAAGTTGATCTAAATAGCTCATTAAACCTGAGGCTTTGAGATAGTCTGTTACAACTTTAGACCCAGGAGCCAGTGAACTTTTTACCCAAGGTTTTCGTTGCAAACCACGCTCAACCGCTTTTTTAGCCAATAAGCCTGCAGCTAGCATCACACTTGGATTTGAGGTATTGGTGCATGACGTGATCGCTGAAATCACAATATCACCATGGACTAAAGGATAGCTTTTACCATTAATCACGCAATGAGGATGCTCGGCTTGCACGGTGGATTGTTTTGCATCAACGGCTGTCCCTGCGCCGCCTTCATTGATTAAACGTTCTTGATCAATTTTGGCAGGCTTAATATCCAGCTCAATCAGTTTTTGGAATGTTTGCGGGATATCTGATAATTTCACACGATCTTGAGGTCGTTTAGGACCTGCAACACTGGCTTCAACCGTCCCCATATCTAAAGATAATGTATCGGTAAAAATCGGTTCATCCCCAGCATGACGCCATAGACCTTGAGCTTTGCAATAAGCTTCGACCAATGCGATACGCTCTGCATCACGCCCTGTTAATTTTAAATACCCTAGGGTCACGTCATCAATCGGAAAGAAACCACATGTTGCACCATATTCAGGTGCCATATTGGCAATGGTGGCACGGTCTGCAAGTGGTAAATCCGCTAAACCATCACCATAAAATTCAACAAATTTTCCGACAACGCCTTTCTGACGCAACATTTGGGTAATGGTTAAAACAAGATCTGTTGCGGTGATTCCTTTGGGTAATTTTCCAGTCAGTTTAAAGCCAATCACTTCTGGAATCAGCATCGAAATCGGCTGTCCAAGCATGGCTGCTTCAGCTTCAATCCCACCTACCCCCCAACCTAGCACACCTAAACCATTGATCATCGTGGTATGAGAATCTGTACCCACTAAGGTATCGGGATATGCAAAAGTCTCGCCATCATCTTCACTTGACCAAACCACTTGGGCTAAATATTCAAGATTGACCTGATGACAAATCCCAGTCCCTGGCGGTACAACACTAAAATTATTAAATGCAGATTGTCCCCAACGTAGAAATTGATAACGCTCACCATTACGCTGCATTTCAATTTCAACATTCTCTGAAAAAGCATTTTTATTACCGAAATAATCAACCATTACAGAATGGTCAATCACTAAATCCACAGGTGATAACGGGTTGATCAGATTAGGATCTTTTCCTGCATCTTGCATCGCAGCACGCATGGCAGCCAAATCAACCACAGCAGGAACCCCTGTAAAATCCTGCATCAGCACTCGTGCAGGTCTGTATTGGATTTCTTGATCAGACGTTCGTGTTTTCTGCCAATTCACAATGGCTTCAACATGTGCCTTGTTCACCGTAATATCATCTTCAAATCTAAGTAAATTCTCTAATAATACTTTCAGTGATTTGGGGAGCTTAGATAGATCACCTAATGTCGATTGAACTTTTTCTAAACTGAAAATTTGATAGTCTTTTGAAGCGACCTTTAGATCTTTTAAAGCCTTGAAACTATTGATATGACTATACGTTGCCATAGGTGAATCCTCCGGCTGAGCATGATTTCCATTCGAACTTTTATTCTTCAGGTTGAACTTAAGTACAACACTATTCTTCTAATGTAAGCCAAATTTTGGCTAATCGTGTTATGAATTAGTTATTTTTCAGACTTATGCTCATTCAATCTGATAGAGCCAAAGCATGCAAAGAGTTTTGCCACAATTGTTGCGCAAGTTGCTGTTGTGGAAGCAATAATGTCTTTGCTAAGCCTTCCAACACATAAGGTAAATTGACTGGTGTATTACGTGTGTGATGTTCACTTGAGGTTTGACAGCATAAGGGCGTCATATCTGGACAATCCGTTTCAATAACCACATGTTCTGCACCAATCTCTTGAACCACACGCTGTAGCTTTTTTGCATTTGGATTGGTGATTTGCCCTGTTACGCCAATTTTAAATCCTAATTTAATGAAAGCTTTTGCCTCTTCAACGCCGCCACTAAAGGCGTGCGCAATTCCACCATTATTGAATTGATGCTGTTTCAACATTGCCAAAACATCTGCATGGGCTTTGCGAATATGTAAAAGAATCGGTTTATCAAATTGTTGTGCTAACTCAATTTGTGCAGCAAAAAAATCCTTTTGCTTTTGAAAAACTTCAGTTTGCTTATGCTGCTTTAAAAAAGTATCTAAACCAATCTCACCCACTGCAACACAATCATGTGTTTTAAGCATTTTTTCCAAATCATCTAAATATTCAAGTTGATGTTGTTCGATATAAAATGGATGCAGACCAGGGGCAAGATAACTTTTCGGTGCATTCACCAATTGATTTAGATAATGATGTGTATCAACTAAATCATGAAAACGCTCATGTAAAAAACCAATTAAAATCAAGCGTTCAACACCTACAGCCTTCGCTTGATACGCTAAAGTTTCCCGATCTGAATCAAAATCGGGAACATCGAAATGTGTATGCGTATCAAACAAAGACAAGGTCATTATGATTTCACTTTTGGATGAGTCGCAACAGACGAAGTAGCAGGTTGATCCACTTGCATTTCTGCTGGGAAATATTGTGGTTTTAACACCCCTTTTAACTGATCATAAGGAATGGTTAAGCGAGGTAATCCAACCACATAAGGCCCAATATCATATTCACCATATTGCAAGATCAAGCCTTGTTTACCTAGATAGAAGTTGTCCGTTAATTTGAATTTCCAAGCTTGTTCATACTCTGCTACATTTTCAGCCAGTTTAGAATCAATGACCCACACCTTAAATGCATCATGTGCCAATTGTGTTAATTTACCTTTCTGATTGCTCTGTATAATTTGATCCAATGCAACTTGCTGTTTGGTTTTTAAATCAAAATTAAAATAAGTTTGTGCGGAAGAACCATGCGCTCCCCCTAAATAACTGCTGCTGTTTAATACCACAGTTGCTAATGGCAAATCTGCATTTAAAATTTTCGGACTAATCGTTAAACTCATTTGACCACTTGCACCTAAATTTTGTAATTCTTTCTGCAATTCAAGGAATGAATTGACATAAGGTTGTACTCGATCTTGCATTTGTTGCGCAGGTGTTTTACTGGCATTTTCCTGTATTTCACTTGCAGAAGATTGATTCTGATCTTGTTCTTTTTTAGTTTTGTTTAATTGAGCAATATCTAAAATATGATCCAAATTTTTTAAAATAGCTTGATCAAGAATTTCATCAACAAAAGGTTGATTGCTGTGTAAGCGATCTACAGAAAATTCAGGACAACTGTTTCCACCGCACTCAGGCAAACTCAGTTTGAGTTTTTCCGTATCACCTTGCAAAAGCATTGATGTATCAACAACTTGCGATGCAGCAGTTTGCTCTACAGGTTCCGTCTTTTTAGGATCAGGCTTTTGGCATCCAGTTAACCCCAAAATAACGACCAATATCGATAATGCCAAAGTATTCTTTTGATTCAACATCTCACAGACCTATCTGAGATTTAAAAATATGTATATTCAATAGCCTATTCCTCTCAATACAAATGCTCAATCCAAATTTGTATTGAATTAGAACATTATTGAAAAGGCTCAATGAACCTTACGCCAAAGCATTATTTAAAACATCTGTTGATAAACATCTGCTTTTAAAATTTGTTGGGTTTGCTCTTTACTCAAATAAATATCAAGCTGCGTACCCTCTTTAACGATCTCACTGGCACGATAATGTAAACCGACACCTTCACCATCAAAGAACCAATCTGCTTGTCCCCAATATAGTTTTTTCGGTGCTTGTTTTTTCACATCAACATCTTGTTTATCTAACCATTCTTGATATTTAGCTTGTACCCAACTATTCAATACATTTTGTTGCTTAGGCTGAATCACCTCGAGAATGCTCAAGGCTTTTTTTAACTTGCGATCCCCAACAAAGAAATATTGACGCTCTTTAATGCTGATATCGGCTTGCACTGTATTGATAGAAATTTGCAGTAAAACATATTGATTCCGCTGTGAAGCCATGCGTGTTTGCATATGCAATTCAAAAGCTTTATTTTTTGGAAACTCCGCTTGCCAAACATCCGACTTTTTCACAAAAGCATTAATCGCTTGTTGTAACGTCATATTTTGCTTCAAATCAATCTGTGCCTGAATCACATGTGATTGATTATTTGCAATCCACTGATTTAACCATTCATCTTGGGTTTTAATGGTTTGAATATCGATTTCAATACAATTTTTCTTTTCACAAAATGGCAGTGCATAGTCAGCTTTACTTTCCTGAATATTTAAATAAGGTAATACTTCTGCTGCATCTTGTTGCGTATGAGCTTGCTGAGTCACAGAATCATTTTGATCTTTTTTTGAATCACACGCCACCAAAAGCAGTGTGCTTAGACAAAGTATTGATGTTATTTTTTTTGTAAATTGCATGACACGGGTCCCAACCTCAGAAGCCTAGTATTCTGATACAAAAACAGCTTCACAAGGAAGCTGTTTTTACATTTTTAAATGTGTTTATTCAAACTTAGTGCTCTCTTGTCGCACGGAATTGAATATCAGGATAACGTTCTTGCATCAATTGTAGATTGACACGACTCGGTGCAAGATAAGTTAAATGACCACCACCATCAACTGAAAGTTGATCATGGGCTTTTTTCTTAAACTCGTTGAATTTTTTCTCGTCATCACAAGATACCCAACGTACTGTATTGATATTTACAGGTTCGTAAATACAGTCCACTTTGTATTCTTCTTTCAAACGATATGCAACAACATCAAACTGCAACACACCTACCGCACCAACAATTAAGTCATTGTTGATTTGTGGCATAAACACCTGAGTTGCACCTTCTTCTGAAAGTTCTTTTAAACCTTTTTGAAGCTGTTTGGATTTCAAAGGATCTTTCAGACGAACACGGCGGAACATCTCAGGAGCAAAGTGCGGAATCCCAGTAAAGTGAAGATTTTCACCCGCTGTGAACGTATCACCAATTTGGATCGTACCATGGTTGTGTAAACCAATAATATCGCCTGGCCATGCTTCTTCAAGCTGTTCACGCTCGCCCGCAAGGAAAGTCAATGCATCACTGATACGTACATCTTTACCGATACGCACATGATTCATTTTCATACCTTTTTCATATTTGCCTGAGCAAATACGCATAAAGGCAATACGGTCACGGTGCTTTGGATCCATATTGGCTTGAATTTTAAAGACAAAGCCACTAAAACCCTCTTCTGTAGCTTCTACTGCACGTTCTTCTGTTGGATGCGCTTTAGGTTCTGGCGCCCATTGAATAAATGTATTTAACACATGATCTACAGCAAAGTTACCCAAAGCTGTACCGAACAAAACTGGGGTTTGGCGCCCTGCTAAAAACTCAGCATGGTCTAAAGGATCATTCGCCATTTGGACAAGCTCTAAAGACTCTTCAAATGCGGCAAACGCTAACTCACCGACACGGTCTCGTAAATCAGGATAATCATAGCCCTCACGAATTTCGATATCGGTAATGGTTGAACCAAAACCTGCCTTATAGACATAGAACTTATTTTCTAACAGGTTATATACCCCTGCAAAATCTCGTCCAGTACCCATTGGCCATGTTAATGGAACACATTTGATTTTCAATACATTTTCAATTTCATCGAGCAGTTCTAATGGTTCGCGAATTTCACGGTCCATTTTGTTGACGAATGAAATGATGGGGGTGTCACGCATACGACACACTTCCATCAATTTAATGGTACGTTCTTCGACACCTTTTGCACCATCAATCACCATCAATGCTGAGTCAACCGCAGTTAATGTACGATAAGTATCTTCTGAGAAGTCTTCATGCCCTGGTGTATCAAGTAAATTGATCACGTGATTTTTATAAGGGAATTGCATTACAGATGTGGTAATCGAAATACCACGTTCTTTTTCCATTTCCATCCAGTCAGATGTGGCTGCTCGATCTGACTTACGGCTTTTTACCATTCCCGCAATCTGAATTGCTTTACCCCAAAGTAACAGTTTTTCTGTCATTGTGGTTTTACCCGCATCTGGGTGGGAAATGATGGCGAACGTACGTCGCTGAGCGACTTGAGTCGCTAATTCATTTTGAAAGCTCATGCAAAATACCTACTGCGAACACGCAGTTATAAGGATCAAAACTGACCCAAATCTAAAATTGGCAATATTGTAGCAGAATTACGTCATGCTACGCTGTAATCTTGAAAGTAGTTTTAACTACAGTGCCGAGTGTTCACATTGGTAAATACCTTATTTTCATGTTTAAAAGGTTTTTAGCTTTTCAAGCTATAGCGCTGCTTCGGGCTTTTCGGTTTATCTGAAATAGTCCGTTCAATCAAATTTGCTTCTATCGCAGGATTTAAGTAATTTTTTGGAATGTAGATCGATGGGTTACCCCCTACCAATTGAATTAATTCAGCCAAAGTATAGTCTTCTTGCTTGATTGCTGAAATTAACCGTTGTACTTGATCATTCATTCCTTGATAAGCATGTATGTCAGCTTGAGCGGTAGCATGACCGCTATCCTGATCGGTATCAGTTAAAACTAAGGATTGCATCTAAAATCATTTACAACACGAATCAGATAACTTAAAACCATTCAACGCATCAATTCATATCAAGCAAATACAGGGTAACATGATTCCAAACGATCGACAGGCAAAGGCATTCCAAGCAAATAACCTTGTAACTGCTGACAGCCTAAACGTTTTAAAATCTCAGCTTGCTGCTCAGTTTCCACACCTTCAGCTGTCACAATAAGCCCTAAACGAATAGCCAGTTGAATAATACTTTCCAAAATAATTTCTTCTTTTGAACCCACACTTAAATTACGAATAAATTCACGATCTATTTTCAATTCATCGACAGGTAAATCTTTTAAATATAAAAAGCTCGAATGCCCAGTTCCAAAATCATCAATAGCCAGTTTAATACCTAAATTTCTTAATTTTTCAAAAGTTTGAATACTACTTGAAATATGATGCATCGCAGTAGATTCTGTTATTTCAATAATTAAATTACCACGTTTAACATTATATTTGTTAATCAGTTTTTCTAGAGACTCGATCAAGTGTTTATGTTCAAACTGCACAGCGGAAAGATTGACTGCAATCGGGCCAAAAGCATATTGCTTCTCCTCCCATTCTCTCATTTGCATACAAGCTTGTTCCAGCGCCCAATACCCCATTCGAATGATTAACCCAGTCTGCTCTGCACCATCGATAAACATACCTGGTGCAAGTAGCCCTAGTGTAGGATGCTTCCACCGAATCAAAGCTTCAACGCCACAAATCTGATAATTTGAAGTAAACTTAGGTTGATAGAATAATATAAATTGTTGATCTTCAACGGCTTTATAAAGATCATTGATCAGTTTAGATTGGCTTCTACTTAAAAGCTGTTGATCCGAAGAATTACTATACACACTAAATGTATTTCGTCCTTGCTCTTTTGATTGCATCATTGCTGAATCAGCATTGATCAACAAATCTTGCAAGCTTTTTCCATTATCAGGGAAAAAAACAACTCCAATACTTGCGGATATATTAATTTCCTTGCCTGAAATTTGAAAACTGTCTTGGATTTTTTGTAGGATTAAATCTGCAATTTGTTCGGTTTTTGCTCTATTTACTTTTTCTGCGATCAGAATAAATTCATCACCACCAATCCGAATCAGCTTTTGTCCTTCTTCTAATAATGGGTACAAACGCTGGGCTAATTTAACCAACAACTCATCACCAACATGGTGTCCAAATGCATCATTTACCGACTTAAAACGATCTAAATCTATATAGATCAAAGCAATTTTAGATTTTCTTTCTTTGCTCTGTAAAAATAGAGCATCTGTATATTCAACGAGAAATAGACGATTGGGTAATTTGGTTAGATTATCTTGTAGTGCCAAACTTTCCAGTTCTTTATTGGCTTGTAGTAGTTGTAAATTACGTTCTTCCAATCTTTTTTCTAAAATTGCAACACTAAATGCAGAGACTAAAACTAAACTCGTCACAAAAATGATTGTGAACAATAGGACATCTTGTCGCTCCTGACCATAATGTGTCGCATGAAGCATATCTCCCACTGGATATAATATCGCAGCAGCCATGCCAGTATAATGCATGCCAGATATTGTAAAAGCGATCATAAATGCAACCGCAACTTTATATAATGTCTTGTGATGGAATGTATTTTTATATTTAAAAGCGAGCCAAAAAGAGAGCCCTGAGCCACTAATTGCAATCAGTACAGAAAATACCACCAATGGAATATTATAATAAAGTATTTGATCAGGAATATTTAAGCCCATCATACCGACATAGTGCATTCCTGAAACGCCTAAACCCATTAACATCGCGCCTAAAATCAGACGTAAAATAGGTAAGGTATCACGCGTAGTCAGCCAAACCGCAAATGTAGAAGCGATTGCAGCAATAATATAGGAAATAATGGTTAAACTAAGATCAAACGAATAGCCTTCAGGCAAATGACAAGCAAGCATACCAATAAAATGCATTGCCCAAACAGCAAAACCAAAGATCATTCCGCAAATACATAGCATTATTTTTTTAATATGTGCGGCATGTTGCTTAAATATGAGTTGTTCCAATGAAATAGCCACGTAACAAATGATTGCTGCAGCAGATACAGAACCTATTACGAGGTTACTATCATAACTCATATAACTCATACAATATTTCTTCCCGTAATCAATCTATTTTTTTGTTATAAGAAGCCCCTAGAAATACGACGCATAACTGCGATCAGGTTCACCTTTTTTAAATATCATTAGTTCTCCTTAAAATATCACTATCCTATTGAACGTCAAGTTATTTTTTATAGCAAAAGAGAAAAAAGCATATATTAAATATGCTTTTTAATTTGCCTAAATACTCTATTTAGTTATTTGCTTTTTAGACTTGCCATATCCATTAAAACATTGGCAGCTTCAGTCACAAAAGTTTCTTCTTCGGCCAATGCTGGACGTTGATTTGCCTTCATTTTTGCTCTCGATTCTGCCAGTGCATCTAAACTCGCCTGATAACTTTCCCAATTTGAGTAAGGTTTCAAACCTGTTTCTGTACGGCGTTTATTTTCTGCGGCTAATGTTTTCGCTTCAAGCGCATTTAACTCAGCTTTACGTAAATCGATATCCAAAGATGTCTTTTTTTGATCTTTCGCTTGCTGTGCAATCGCTTTACGTGTTTCTAAGTACTGAAATTGCGGATCTACAGCAACACGTAGTTTTGATTTTTCGCCCAATTGTGCCACATAAGGCTGAATTGAACCTTCACGCTTAAATGGTGCAGTTGGAATGGTATCCCATTTCAAAGCATTTTTAGCTTTGCGTTCGCCAAACTCTTCATCATAAATATCGACCAACTTAATGTCTGGAATTACCCCCTTATTCTGAGTACTTCCACCCGTCACTCGATAAAACTTACGCTGCGTTAAAGTTGCCTGACCATAAGCCAAACTGTCCAATTGAACCTGTGCCGTTCCCTTACCAGTTGTGGTACTTCCCAGCACAATCGCACGATCATAATCTTGTAATGCAGCTGAGTAAATTTCACTCGCAGATGCAGATGCTAAATTAACCAACACGGCCAATGGTCCTGCATAAGTTTGAGCGCCACCATCCGTGTCTTCAAACACGCTTACATTTCCATTACCATCGCGAATTTGAACAACTGGCCCTTCTTTGATCACTTGTCCAATCATTTTGGCAACTTCTTCTAAAGAACCGCCTGGGTTATTACGCAAATCAATGATAATGCCTTCAACATTTTGAGAAGCCAGTGATTTCAAAGCATTATTGGTATCTTCTGCAACTGAACGATATTCAGTGCCTGCACGACGAGCGCGATAGTTTAAATAGAATGACGGAATTTCCAATACACCGAATTTATGCTTCACACCATTACGTGTTACATCCACCGTGCGTGAGCGCACACCTGCATCTTCTTCCTGAATCACATCACGGGTAATGGTGACGACTCTCGCCTGATTCATCGATGCACCAGCCGCTAAAAGTTTGACTGAAACTTTAGTGCCACGCTTACCACGAATTAATCCCACAATTTCTGAACTTGGCCAACCGATCACATCGACCATTTTTTCACCATCCTGAGCAACACCGATGATGCGGTCACCTGATTTGACCTGCCCTGTTTTACTTGCAGGCCCACCATCCACAATAGTTTCAATCTTGGTATAATCTTCATTACCACGTTCAGGGCGAATAGAAACCCCGATGCCTTCCAGTTGTAAGGTCGTTTGGCGATTCAACTCCATTGCATCTACTGGTGGGAAATAGTTGCTGTGTGGGTCATAAGTCAGTGTCATTGCATTTAAAATACGTTCTAACACATCATCACTTTTGGTTCGGCCAATTCGCTCTAATTGACGAGTATAACGCTTGGTCAAGGTTTGAACTGGAGTTAAATCTTCAGATGAAGCAAGGTCTTGCCCATTCGCTAAAGAGGGATCATCTTTTAAGGCTTTTTGTTTAGCCTGATCTTCTTGTTTGGCAATGGTCAAGTTGATTAACTGTGAAACCAACATCTTACGCCAATAGTGTTCAAGTTCTTCTTTATTTTTAAAGAATGCTGCTTTTTCACGATCGGTGTCAATAAATTCATTTGGCTGATGAAGGTTTTGTGTTTTCTTAAGCTCAGCCAATTCAAACTCATAAAACTCTTTTAACCGAGCACGATATTGCGCATGAATTTCATAAGGCGCAGACAAATTCCCTGCTTTTAGGGCCGCACCTAATGTTGGACCATATTTTTTCTTATAGTTTTCAACTTCGGAAGCTAAAAATAACGTGTGCTCAGGATCAAGACTATCGATATACATTTCCAAAATACGATTTGATGTATTGGCATCTAAACGCATATTTAAATAATGTTGACGATCAATCAACGTGGCGAGCTGTCGCGTAACCAAAGCCTGCTCTTGCGTAGGATGAATTGACTGAGAAACATTTGTAGCATTGGTTTCAGCCATTGCCTGATTGATGGTATGCGAAAAAAATAAACCACCAGTTGCCAGAGCTATAGCGCAAGCGAGAGTTTGAAGTTTCATAAATTCTTAATTTTTCCTTGGGTTTTCCAATTTCTATATCGTTTTTCAATCTGAACTCAACAGTTTCAAAATCTTAAACGACTTTATCTGTTTATGTTGTGTAGTTTTATCATAATCTGTGCAGACTAAATGTAGCAAATCATTGCAGAAATCGGGTATTGTTTCTAAGTTTCGATAAATACAACCACGGATTCTTATGATCGGCGCATTGATGCTTGATATAGCAGGCACAAAACTTACTCAAGAAGATATTGAACTATTACAAGCTCCGCAAGTCGGCGGCATGATTTTATTTTCAAGAAATATAGAATCACCTGCACAAGTCCGTGCATTAACTGATCATATGCGCCAAATTCGCCCTGATATTCTGATCGCTGTAGATCAAGAAGGTGGTCGTGTACAAAGGCTCAGAACAGGTTTTACACTTCTTCCAGCAATGGGACATTTTGGTGAGCTTTACTTAACGCAACCTGAAAAAGCTTTAGATTTGGCTGAAAAGTGTGGCTGGTTAATGGCTACCGAAGTGCTTGCAGTTGGTATTGATTTTAGTTTTGCTCCTGTTTTAGATATCAATGCAATTAGTGATGTCATTGGTGATCGTGCTTTTGCAAAAAATGTGCAAGATATTGTGCCACTTGCAAGTGCTTTTATGGCAGGTATGCAACGTGCGGGTATGGCGACCACAGGCAAGCATTTTCCAGGTCATGGCTCAGTCAAAGCCGATTCACATATTGCAGCAGCCATTGATCACCGTGAATATCAAGAAATTTATAACAATGACATGCAAAGCTTTATCCAATTGCAGGCTCAACTGAATGCACTCATGCCAGCACATGTGATTTATGAAAAAGTCGATCCAAATCCAGCGGGTTTTTCACCATATTGGATTCAAAAAATACTGCGCCAAGAATTGAAATTTGATGGTGTGTTATTTTCAGATGATTTGAGTATGCAAGCAGCTTGTGTTGCGGGTCATGCCGATGCACGTATCCGTGCTGCTTTAGCTGCAGGTTGCGATATGGGCTTGGTTTGTAATGATCGTGAATCTGCATGCACTGCATTGATAGGTATTGAAAATTTACCCTTACCCAACCAAGAACGTTTAGAACGTATGCGTGGCAAAATTCCACACATTCAGATTGGTTCACAACTCGATTTAGGAAATGAATGGCAATCTGTCAGAAAAGTCATTGAAGATTTTAAAAATTCCCTTTAAAAAGAACAGGAACACTTCGGTGTTCCTTTTTTGATGTTCATTATGAATTGTAATCAAAACTAGAAAAACAAAAGTTAAGGATAACTATGTCAAATATGTCAGAACAACAGCTTTCCAAACATCGTCATATTTCATTTACAGCCCATTACACAGGCTATATTTGGTATCAAATGGGGATTTCACACCCCTTACTAGCAACATCTAAAGGCAAAACTTTAGCTATGATTGCGCATCCAATTGAAAGCTGGGGCGAAAAATATGTGGGCGGTAGTATGCGTACTACCCTCAAAGAACGACATACCATGTTGGATGAACGTCTAAAGCAACTGATTGCACAATCTCCAGACTTACAAGTTTTAGAAATTGCAGCTGGCTTATCTCCACGTGGCTGGTGGTTTAGACAACATTATCCAACGATTGATTATCGTGAACTTGATTTACCAGACATGGCAAAAACCAAGCAAACTGCACTCAAACAAATTGATGCGCACAGCCCAGATGTACTTTCTGTCGATTTATTTACAGCGGATTTTCAAAAAGCCTTTGAAGTATTTGATACCCATCGCCCGCTTGTGGTCATCAGTGAAGGCTTAATTAATTATTTTAATAAAGATCTGTTACAGCAATTGATCCAATCCATTGCACATTACGGGAAAGACTTTAAAGCTTTGCATTATTTAACTGATCTCTATCCTGAACCTGTCAAAAATAAACTGGCAAAAGTCATTTGGAACAGTAGTAAACTATTAAAAGTGATGTCTCGCAGCGCTTTCAGCTTTCACTTTGTTCGTCCTGAAGAAGCAAGAAATTTTATACAGCAGGCAGGTTTTAGTACGGTTAAAGTCATTCAACCTCGTCTTTATTTTCAGCAAAATACTACTGATCTAAACCCTGAAGAGCATTTGGGTGACTTGGTTTGGATGATTGATGCTCAGTTGTAAAACCATTGACATTCGTCGCATAAAACTCAATACGAACAAATTTTTTGCTCAATAGCACACAATAAACCCATGCAATTCAAAAGCATCTTTAGAAAAGAAAAAAACCAGTCTATTGACTGGTTTTTTACCCTCTAACCGTTTTAGATCAAACGATCTCGTCGACGTGTTCTTCTTGGTTCTGACGTGCCACAAAACGCAATAAGCGATCTGCATTTTCAAAACTACCATGTTTAAACAATGCTCGAACACCTTGTTCAGAAGTTTCAAAAATTAAGCACTCAATCGCAAACTCACCTTCATCATCACTTAAATTTAGCGCCAAATCACGTGGATGATCACTCACAAAAGTTAAATCATCTTGATTATTCAACTTCATCCATAAACCAAAATAGTTTAAATCGACGATTTCAACATTTACAACATGCTCAGAATGGCGATGCGTCAATTGACGCTGTGATTGCAGTACTTTAATACGCGCTTCACCACGACGTTCTAACTTCTGCATCTCTTCACGTGTCAGATTGATGATGCCATCCAAACCTTGAATCGATTCACCTTTTAAATAAGTGGTAAATAAAGTCATGGTTTCTTTACGACGTTGCAACTGTGGTACATGATCAGCATTGGCAATCATCGCAAACTGCATATCAGGACATTGCAATGCAAAATGTGCATTTTCATGGGGTAATGTAAAACTGTCATACTGACCACATGCAACCAATGTATCTGTTTGTGGAACAGGTACATGATTTAAGCGTAATAAACGGTTGCAGTTAATTTCGTAGCGTTCTTGCTCAGTATTTGAAAACTCAGCCATTTGTCTAAAAAACAATCTTTTCGCTGTCGGTGACATCCGTGTTTTATCAAGCTTGGCATGATTCACCAAATATAAAATCACAGCTTGCCCAAACTCATCCATGCGCTGTTCTTTCATCAGCATCAATGATTCTTCTAATAGCATGCGCCAACTCTTACGCGTTTCTTGCATCACGCCCATGAGAATCATTTTTTCAACAAGCTCAGAACGCTGATGCGCAAAAAAAGAAGCAATCACTGAACCCAACGAAATCCCAACAACATCAACTTTAGAAATTCCAACAATGTCTAACCATTCGCCTAACATGCAAGAAAGGTCAGGCAACTCTAATGTCCCCGCTGAACGACCTGTGTCTACATTGGTGATTTGTTGATTTGCGCCCATCGACGGTAAATCAATCAGAATGACTGGCCCACTTTCAAAGAACTGTTCAACACAATACTTATAAGAGTTAAAATTTTGAAATGCCCCCCCAACAATCACAATAGGGGTATTGTGTATGGTTTTTGGATCCGCAATCGCCATATATTCAATTTTCCAACCATCAATCCACGTGGTCCGAGGCGGTTGTTTAAAACTGTGTTTGTGATATAGATCGAAAAAACCAAAACTTGTAAAAGATTGGTGTGATTCATTGTCCATTTGGATAATGGAATTCATATCCTTCCTCCATCCCTGCTTTATTCTTTTAATATGCAAGATAGTTTAACTCACATTATTATCGCTAATAGTAATACAAGGTGTGTTTTGTATTACGTCAATGTCCTTATTGTTTCATTCTATACAGATGTGTGATTTATACGCAATCGCTAAATTGACCGCTCATCTAGTTTAAAGGGCAAAAAGATTGCAAAATATTTATCCCTTGCGTTTTTGAAGCGCTTTATTTCAACACAATGCTCTTCCTTGCCCGTGCATAGACTGTTACTATCAAAGCGATATTTTTAATGATCAAATAAACCGCTATGCAAGATTCAATTGAACAGTATATGCAAACTGTAGGAAAACAAGCTCGCCAAGCTGCTGCTGTTTTGGCTGGTACAACTACACTTGTAAAAAATAATGCCTTATCTGCTATTTATACTGCTTTAGAAAATAGTGAACCCCAAATTTTAGCTGCCAATCAAATTGACATGACTAAAGGTCGTGAAAATAACTTGGATAGTGCTTTACTTGATCGTCTTGAACTCACGCCCACACGCTTTAAAGGGATGTTACAAGGCTTAAAAGATGTTATTGCTTTAATTGACCCGATTGGGGAAATTACAGATTTAGCTTATCGCCCGTCTGGCATTCAAATTGGTAAAATGCGTGTGCCTTTAGGTGTGGTTGGTATGATCTATGAGTCACGTCCCAACGTTACGCTAGAAGCGGCTTCTTTAGCATTAAAATCTGCCAACGCTATCATTTTACGTGGTGGTTCTGAAGCATTGAACTCAAACCAAGCTATTGCTCAGGCAATCCAACACGGTTTAAAAGCAGTTGGCTTACCAGAAACATGCGTACAAGTGATTAATACCATTGATCGTGCTGCTGTAGGGCAATTGATCACCCTGTCTGAGTATGTGGATGTTATTGTTCCACGTGGCGGTAAAGGCTTGATTGAGCGTATTACCAATGAAGCAACGATTCCAGTGATTAAACATTTAGACGGTAATTGCCATGTTTTTGTTGAAGCGCAAGCTGATCTACACAAAGCATTACCGATTGCACTCAATGCAAAAACACATCGTTACGGCGTTTGTAATGCCATGGAAACGTTGTTGGTTGATGAAAAAATTGCTGAAGAATTTTTACCACGTATTGCAGAACTGTATGCTGAAAAGCAAGTTGAACTTCGTGGTTGCTTGAAGGTTCAAAAAATCTTAGGCGCATCGGTCAAACCTGCCAGCGAAGAAGATTGGTATGAAGAGTATTTAGGGCCAATTTTAGCGGTAAAAGTTGTTTCAGGCATTGAAGAAGCAATTCAGCATATCAATAAATATGGTTCACATCATACCGATGCCATCATCACTGAAAACTTCAGCTTAGCACGTCAATTCTTGACCCGTGTAGATTCAAGCTCAGTTATGGTGAATGCTTCGACTCGCTTTGCCGATGGTTTTGAATATGGTCTAGGTGCTGAAATCGGGATCTCTACTGACAAAATTCATGCCCGTGGTCCTGTTGGCTTAGAAGGCTTAACCTCACAAAAATGGATTGTTTTGGGCGATGGTCAAATTCGTCAATAACTCAATCTAAAAAAACTCATCCAAACTCAGTATTTATACTCCGTAAATACTGAGTTTTTTATCATATTCAAATTCATAATTTTGAAATCTACACTTACAAGAAACTATATTTTCTAGATAGATAAAAAACATAATGAATGCTAACTTCACTAATTAAATGAATAATTAATTGATAAATATTAGGTATTAATTATTTTCAGGTCGATAGTTCTAAAGTCTAATCACCTAAAGTCTAGCTAGGACAAAAAATCTACACATGGTAAAACATACGCACTGATCTCATTTACCCTATTTATAAAAAGTGTAATCAGATCAATCAGGAAGACTTTTCAAATTACAATTTCGGGTATTAAAACGTGTCTACATCAGTATTAGTAATTAACTGTGGTTCTTCATCAATCAAATATGCGCTTATTTCTGAAGATCGTGAAAATCGCATCTTTGGTTTAGCAGAAAACTTAGGCTCTGCTGATGCACGTATTAAAGGAATCACGAAAGGGAATCAACCACTTGAATTACCGATTCCTTACGCTGACCATGAAAAAGCTTTAGAAACGATTTTAGGTCGTTTATCTGAATATAAACCACAAGCGATTGGTCATCGTGTTGTTCATGGTGGAACTCTCACTGAAGCTAAACTTTTAACACCAGAAATTATCGAAAAAATTCGTGAAGCAACGCCTCTTGCACCACTGCATAATCCAGCAAATCTTGTAGGTATTAATGCAACAATGCATTTATTCCCAGAATTACCACAAGTTGCTGTATTTGATACTGCATTCCACCAAACGATGCCACCGCATGCCTATCGCTATGCATTACCTAAGTCGCTCTATACAGACTACAATGTCCGTCGTTATGGTTTCCATGGTACGAGTCATGCTTATGTTTCTGAACGCGGTTCTGAACTTGCGGGTAGCTTTAAACAAGGCGGTTGGTTAACAGCACATCTAGGCAATGGTAGCTCAACTTGTGCAGTTTGGAATGGACAAAGTGTTGATACATCTATGGGTTTAACGCCACTTGAAGGCGTGGTCATGGGAACACGAAGCGGAGATGTAGACCCTGGTATTCACAGCTTCCTTGCTGCAAACCTAGGTTGGGATGTTTATAAAATTGATAAAATGCTCAATAGCCAATCAGGTTTACTCGGTCTATCGGGGCTTTCAAATGATATGCGTACGTTGATTGAAGCGTCTGAACAAGGCAATGAAGATGCAACCTTAGCCATTGAAGTTTTCTGCTATCGTTTAGCAAAATCATTGGCTGCTTTAAGTTGTGCTCTACCGCATATTGATGGTTTATTCTTCACTGGTGGGATTGGTGAAAACTCAGCTTATATCCGTGAAAAAACCGTTGCTTACTTACCTCACTTTGGTTTTGACCTCAGTAAGGATAAAAATAACAACCTTAAACGCGGTACAGAAGGTCGTATTGATGCAGGTCAAGGTCCTCAAATTTGGGTTATTCCTACAGATGAAGAAGGACGCATTGCAAAAGAAACTGTCAATGTTGTAGAACATGAGGTACAACAGACTACAAAAAAGTCTGAATCTGAGGTTGCGACAGCTTAAGCTGTCGTAACACTTTCATTTATTTTCAAATATCTTTATTTTTCAAGAATCGTCTATGAAAACAATTTTATTGGTTCCTACTGGGGAAGGCGTTGGTTTAACCTCTGCTTGTTTAGGTCTTGTTTATGCTTTGGAATGCCAAGGTGTAAAATCTGGTTTTTTAAAACCTTTTTCACAAGAGCTCACAACTGAACCTGATCGTACGACTGCACTATATCGCCATATCTCTAATTCAGAAACAGTTGAACCGATTTCTTTTGCAAAAATCACTCAGCAATTGAATGCCAATGAAACAGATGAACTTCTAGAAGAAGCTGTCAGTCTGCATCGTCAAATTGCAAAATTACATGACATTATTATTGTTGAAGGTCTCGTTCCAACTTCACGTGATTCTTTTGCAAGTGATTTAAATGCTTCTTTGGCACAAGCTTTAGATGCCAAAGTGATCTTTGTTAGTAATGCAGATATTAACAAACCTGAACAAACGGCTGAAAAAATAGAAATTCAACTGCGTAATTTTGGTGGCGCATCTTCGTCACGTAATGCGGGCATCTTGTTGATGCGTACTCGTGGGTTACCTGCCGATTCTGCACAAATTCCCGTAACGATTGATACAGATTTACGCTTAATCAGCGATATTCAAAAATTCAGTGCTGAAATCCAAAAAAGCCATGCACATCTTGGTTCCGCACAATTACCAATCATTGGCATGGTGCCATTCAGTGATACTTTAAGTGTACCTCGTGTTTCAGATCTTGCAAAACAAATCCAAGCAACATGGATTAATGAAGGTAAAGCAGCGACACGTCGTGTATTACACAGTAGTTTAATTGCATCCAATATTGAACATGAACTGGATAAGTTCATTGCAGGGGAACTGATTATCAGTGCTTCTGACCGCATTGACGTACTATTGGCAAGTAGCTTAGCCACCAGTAATGGTATCCCTTTAGCAGGTTTGGTATTAACAGAGCATTATGAACCGAATGCTTTGGTTCTTGAGTTCTGCCAAGCTGCGATAAAAAATGGTCTACCGATTTTACATACACCGCTGAGTACTTTTGAAACAGCTCAACAGCTTTCTAATTTAAGTAATGAAATCCCTGTTGATGATATCCAACGTGCAGACCAAGTCACCCGCTTTGTATCAAGCCACATTGATCCTGTTTGGTTGGCTCAAATGCTTAATGGTGATTACAAACCGCGCCTTTCTCCTTCTGCATTCCGTCATGAATTGGTACAAAAATCAATTGCTGCGAAAAAGCGTATAGTACTGCCTGAGGGAGATGAGCCACGTACTGTTCAAGCTGCTGCAATCTGCCAATCACGTGGTATTGCTCAATGTATTTTATTAGCCAAACCTGAAGCCGTGATGGATGTTGCTAAAGCACGCAATATTGAATTACCTTTTGACTTAGAAATCATTGACCCTGACCTGATTCGTGAAAATTATGTCACTAAAATGGTTGAACTTCGTAAAGGCAAAATTAACGAACTCCAAGCACGTGAACAACTTCAAGATACTGTGGTTTTAGGTACCATGATGTTGGCGCTCGATCAAGTTGATGGCTTGGTTTCTGGTGCGATACATACCACTGCGAATACAGTACGCCCTGCTTTTCAATTGATTAAAACTGCACCAGACTATTCTTTAGTATCTTCTATCTTTTTCATGTTGTTACCTGATGAAGTTTATGTCTACGGTGACTGTGCAATCAACCCCGATCCTGATGCAGAACAGTTAGCTGAGATTGCCATCCAATCTGCGGATTCAGCAAAAGCTTTTGGTATTGACCCTCGTATTGCGATGATTTCTTATTCAACGGGGACTTCTGGCGCAGGTGCAGACGTTGAAAAAGTGGCTAAAGCGACTGAAATTGCCAAGCAACGCCGTCCTGATTTACTCATAGATGGTCCGCTTCAGTATGATGCGGCATCCGTTGAAAGTGTGGGGCGCTCTAAAGCACCTGACTCTAAAGTTGCAGGCCGTGCCAATGTGTTTATTTTCCCTGACCTCAATACAGGGAATACAACATATAAAGCCGTTCAGCGTTCTGCCAATGTTGTGAGTGTAGGCCCAATGTTGCAAGGTTTAAATAAACCTGTAAATGACTTATCTCGTGGCGCACTGGTCGATGATATTGTATTTACCATTGCTTTAACTGCAATCCAAGCAGAGCAACAAGAAGTCTAAATCTAAGACTTTAAAATTGATATAAAAGTCATATCAATATAAAAAGCCATCCAATCGAACAATTGGATGGCTTTGTTTTTAATAGGTCAAATGATTTTTAGAAACACATAGAATATAAATACTGGGTATGAATATTCTATGTTTAGCAAATACTTCGCAATGTGAACAATGACTTAGAAAAAATAGTTCACTCGGAATAAATAATTGCGTGGCGTTCCTGGCATAGAACTCGAACGCCAGTATTCTTTATCTGTTAAATTATTGACTGCAAGCGTTGCGCCCCACTTCTCATCTTTATAACCAACTGCAGCATCTACACGAGTAAAATCGGGCATTTTTGCCGTATTCTTATCTGTCGTATAATAAGAGCCGACATAGGTTGCCCCCATTTCCCCATACCAATTTTGAGTCGGTAAATAACGGACAAATAAATTGCCCGTATTCTCAGAAATACCACCTAATCGGTTACCTTTTAAATTATCAGCTTCTTTTACATTACGACTATCATCTTTCCATTTCGCATCAGTAAAGCCATAACCGCCACGAACGTAGAGATTTTCTAGTAGTTTACCAATAAAACTAAACTCGACACCTTTGGATTGTTGCTTCTGCCCCACTTCCCATTCATCTGGTTTATTGATCGAATCAGGCTGATAACGAATATTGTTTTTGGTAATATCATAGATAGAAAGTTGTGTATTCAAATTCCCATCTAACCAATCACTTTTCACCCCAATTTCATACTGCTCGTTATATTGCGGTTCTGCATCATATAAATTTGGATTGATCGATGCACTCACGCCTAACAAGCCTCGACCGCCATATGGTGAAAAACTTTTACTATAAGATGCATAAAAACTTTGACTTTCAACAGGTTGCCAAACAAAACCAATATTCGGACTTACACTGTCATCATTATAAGATCGTGTACTATTTTTACGAACATCATGGGTTTTAAAATCATAACTGTCATATCTAAGACCTAACATCATTTTGTATTTTTCATTGAATGAAATCAGATCTTGCAGGAAGAAACTCAGCGCATTGGCATCTGTTTGACTGTGCGATGTTTCGTCAGGACGTTTACCATTCAACGCAGTCCAGCTTGGAGACAAGAAACTGTCCGTTGTATCAAACGGATTGACATAACGATAATAAATTCCCGCCTTTTCTCCACTCGAATAGTTTCCAAGGATGGGTTCTCGTTTTTCATTCGACCAATCACTACCAAACATGACTTTGTGATCTAAAATACCTGTTTTAAATTGGCCCGTTATATCAAACGTATTCACCAATGTTTTATTTGTTGTTTGTTGCCAAGCATAGTTTTGGCGGATTTTACCCTGCCAATCACATGGCTTACCGTCATTTTGTAGTCCCGCTGTTGAACACCATGTTCCAGCAAAGAAGTTATCAAAATCTTGGAATGCTTCACGATGACTAAGTGCCCAATGAAACTTCCAGTCAGGTGCAAATTCATATTTTAAATCGGTTCTAAATGACTTTGTTTCATCGACAATATTATCATTTGGCCCAGCAAAACCTGTTTTAATCGAAACACCTGCGGGTAGATTTACATATTCTGGCCCACGATCAGGTGTTCTATTTAAACTGTCATAGGTGAATTCGGTTGTCCAAAGCAACTTTTCATCATCACTACGATAAGTCACACTCGGTGACAGCATTTCCTGATTAAATCCAATACCTGAACGAAAGCTGTTGCTATCGGACTTCTCCCCCACCAAGCGCACTGCCCAGTTATCCGTTAAAGCTCGATTAAAATCAAGGGTTCCGCCTACGTTATCGTAAGAACCTACATAAGCGCCAACTGAACTTTTAGAATCAAAATTAGCGACTTTAGTCACCATGTTAATGACACCGCCACCTGCGCTACGACCATAAAGTACCGATGCTGGACCTTTTAGAATTTCAATCCGTTCAATGTTTGCCGTACTACGACGATATTGTCCACTTTCACGTACACCATCACGGTAAATATCATTGGTATCTGCATTAAATCCACGAATGGAAATACCGTCATTTCGTGCATCATAGCTTGTCGAAACACCCGGTGTACCTTGTAACATCACGCTTAAATCATTTGCACCATAAAGCTTGTATTTTGATACATCAATCGTATCAATCGTTTGTGGAATATCTTTTTTATCTAAGCCATTTCGTGTGACATTTGCTTGTTTATAGTCGACATAAGTCTTGATTGGATCGCCTTCCTCCATTGCCTCAATCACAATGGTTGGAAGTGTTGCAGAACTACTTTTTTGTGTTTCATTAATCTCTGAATTGGCAAAAACTGTAGAAGAAACAAAGAAAAAACCTGTTGATAACATCATCAAGGTTAAGCTTTTTTGGGCGAATGGCATGTTGCACCGAAAATATAGTGATAATAATTATCATTATATTATATATTTATAAAACTTTACAAAACATATTAATCCAGCTACAAAATAAACCACTTTTATACTATATTAGCTCAAAATTACGCTGAGAAACTGAAAAATGCCAAGTAATTTCTCATATTACGAATTTATGTTAATTTTTTTCAACCAGAATATGCCTTGATTAGACAATAAAAACAGACCATCACGATTAAGATTAAGCAGTTTACAGATTCTAAAATTTTCATGATTTTTATCTAAAAAATTGCAAAAATATAATCGACGGATGAATGTTTTAACGTTGCTAAATACTTTGTATTTCAATATCTTTAAAGCCAATGGATAAAACATAATTTGAACAGAAAATAAAAACTGGTAACGATAGCAATGAATGAAACAAGTACAAGCAAATTTCCTTTTGGACGAAATTTTTATTTCATTCAGTTCTCTGCAATTTTTAACAGTGTTGCTTCTCGTTGCACACATCTTGCACTGGCTTGGTGGGTACTTTCTATCACCCATGATGCAACTGCTTTTGCCATTTTTGTTGCTGTAGGTTCTGCGGCTGATATTTTAGCACGTGGATTATTTGGCTCACTTGGTGATACTTACGATAAGCAAAAGCTGATTTCGATTTGCTATTTGATGAGTTTAATTTCATCAGTGGTTATTGCTCTACTCGCTACAGCAAATTTGTATTGGTCAGGACTGCTCATTTTTTGCCAAGTGATCGCTGGTTTAGCTATAGGAATCCGTGAACCATTACAAAATAGTATTATTCCTTTTCAAGTCACAAAAGATCAACTTTCTCAAGCCATTCAATGGCGTTCAGCAGCCATTACCATTGTCACTTTCTGTTCACCGATTATCGGTACAGGACTGATTTCAATCATCGGTGCACAAAACACACTTTGGTTTGGTGTCGGATTGATTGTTTTTTCAATCCTTTTATTAAAATGGGTTAAACATTCAGACTCATCTTTAAGACAAGAACAGATTCCTAAACGTCCAAAATGGTATAGTGGATTTTCTGCAATTTCACGTTTACCTCCTGAAATCAGCATAATTAAAATTACTTTTTTTATGAATTTAGGACTATTTTCATTTTTAGGTGTCGTCTTACCTGCATTCTTTTATCAAAATTACAGCAAAAGTCCTTGGCTATTTGGAATCGCAGATACTTTTTTTGCTATCGGTATGTTTATCGGTGCAACAAAAATTGGCGCGATGGCAAATGCACATTTTGGTCGTGCAACCACCACTTATTTTGGATATTTGGCTTTAGGTTTGGGTGTTTTTATTGCTGCGCTGATGTGCCAAGTGTTAAGCGTTTTTCATCTCGTTTATTTTCTAGTGTTATGTTTTGGCATGGGGCTAGCTGGCTGTGGCTTAATGGTGGCTGTGACCAATACCAGTTTTATGCGTAGCGCTGCATCTCCAAATCATTTTCTAAATAGAATCAGTGCATCATCAACTTTTGGTACAGGTATTGCTAGTCCACTCGGTGTTGTAGTTGCAGGTCTGTTTATCACTTATTTAGGGCTATATACCACAATGATTGTCTTAAGTTTGATCATTTTATCTGCTTCAATCGTATCATTTTTGAGTTCAAACCTTCGACAAATATTGGCTTTACCTGAAGATGAAATTCATGGGGCTTATTCTCGCTTTTATCCTAAAGCTTTTGATAAAAATGAGCAGATTGTGTTGAATGAAGATGTTGTGTAAATGTTTATCTTGGGGCGTTTAATTTGGACATGATTTTATTAAAATAAGTATGAAAATTTTAAACAGAAAAGAAGACGTATTTTTAAAATTTAGATATAAAAAAAGAAGATAAAGCGTTAGGCTTGATCTTCTTTCTGACCATAAATCCAAGTTGCTGCAATAAAGGTACTAAAAGCTACAACCATCAGAACACTTAACATTGTCATATTTCATCACTCTATTGTGTTGGATCTATTATGTGAAAGTTTTATGACAACTTTATGACAACACTGTCATATTTTAAAAAATTATTAAATTATTTTTTAAACAATAAAAAACAATATCTTATAATTAAAAACTTATTCCATTCGTTAAAATTTATCAACTTTATTTCAAAATATACGCTGTTCATGACAGAAAATAACAGCCAAGTATGAGCATAAATTATAAGTGTTATTCATTAAACTTTAGCCCAAATTCTCAGCAAAGTACCCACAAATCTTGCTTTATCACGTATAATTTAGCCCGCTAGCTATCAGCCCGCTCAAGAGATTTTCGATATGACAACTATTATCAAGCAAGATGACTTGATCACATCGGTCAAGGATGCGCTTCAGTTCATTTCTTACTATCACCCACAAGACTTCATCCAAGCGATGAGCCGTGCTTATGATCGTGAAGAGAACAAAGCCGCAAAGGATGCAATTGCACAAATCTTAATTAACTCACGTATGTGTGCAGAAGGTCATCGTCCAATCTGTCAAGATACTGGTATTGTTAACGTATTTGTTGATGTGGGCTTAGATGTTAAATTTGATTTAACCATGAGCTTAGATGATGCAATCAATGAAGGTGTACGCCAAGGTTATTTAGAAAATAGTAACGTTCTTCGTGCATCTGTACTTGCTGATCCTGCTTTTGGTCGTAAGAACACCAAAGACAATACCCCTGCTGTGATTCATTACAAACTCGTTCCGGGGAATAAAGTCGATATTACTGTTGCTGCTAAAGGTGGCGGTTCAGAAAATAAATCGAAACTTGCCATGTTAAACCCTTCTGATTCTATCGTGGATTGGGTACTCAAAACTGTTCCAACCATGGGTGCAGGTTGGTGTCCTCCGGGTATGTTGGGTATCGGTATTGGTGGTACCGCTGAAAAAGCCATGATGCTTGCAAAAGAATCACTCATGGAAGAAATCAACATGGACGAGTTGCTTCGTCGTGGTCCTGAAAATAAAATTGAAGAGCTTCGTATTGAAATCTTCGAAAAGGTGAATGCACTCGGTATCGGTGCACAAGGTCTTGGTGGTTTAACTACGGTTCTTGATATTAAAATCAAAGATTACCCTTGCCATGCTGCGGGCAAACCCGTCGGGATGATTCCGAACTGTGCTGCAACTCGTCATGCACATTTCCAATTAGATGGTTCTGGTGTTGCACATATTCAAGCACCTAAACTTTCTGATTATCCTGAAGTAACTTGGGATTCTTCATCCTCTAAACGTGTTGACCTAGACAACATTACTCAAGAAGAAATGAATTCTTGGCAGCCGGGTGACACATTATTGTTGAATGGTACCATCTATACAGGTCGTGATGCTGCACATAAGCGTATGTGTGAAATGTTGGATAATGGCGAAGAGCTTCCAGTCGATCTTAAAGGTAAATTTATTTACTACGTTGGCCCTGTAGACCCTGTACGTGATGAAGTGGTTGGCCCTGCTGGTCCTACAACTGCTACACGTATGGACAAATTTACACGCCAAGTTTTAGAAGCAACAGGCTTGTTCGGTATGATCGGTAAAGCGGATCGCGGCCCTACAGCAATTGAAGCAATCAAAGACAACAAAGCAACTTATTTAATGGCTGTTGGTGGTGCTGCTTACTTAGTTTCTAAAGCAGTTCGTCAAGCAGAAGTTGTAGCATTTGCTGATCTAGGAATGGAAGCAATCTACAAATTTGTGGTTGAAGACATGCCTGTATCGGTTGCTGTTGATGTGAATGGTACTTCTATTCATGCAACAGCACCAAAAATCTGGCAAGCTAAAATTGGGAAAATTCCAGTAGTCGATGCTGCTGCAAACTAATCCATCATTCTTCTCAGATTCAGCTTGAATCTTGATAAAAAAGCACTCTATGATTAGTAGGGTGCTTTTTTAATTTGGACTAAATAATGAAAATAAAACAATGGATCACATCACTTCTATTTACCAGTTTATTCTTGGGAATCCAATCGAGTTGTTTTGCCAGTCCTGCAACAGATAAAAGTATCGATAAACTGATGCAGCTTTCAAATATTTCCGAAATATTTAAGCAAAGTACAAGAGACATGCAACCTTATTTTGATCAACAAGCGGAAGATCTTGTACGTCAGGTGACTGGTGCTCAAACCTTCAATATTGATCAACAAAATGCAGTCTTACAGATCAGTGCGCTATATAGCGAAGTTCAACAGCGGATTACTACAGATCCTAAATTCATAGATGTGTTTAAAACACTGTTCAAAAAAACATTTACAGAAGAAGAAGTTCAAGCCAATATCGCATTTCTGAGTACACCACTTGGACAATCAATCAATCAAAAAATGAATCTACTGATGTCTGAAATCATGCTAGAAACAACAAAATTTTCTCAAGAGCAGATGCTCAAAGAAGAAAATCAAAAGTTGATTAAACAAAAAATGGAAGCGATCTTAGTACCTTTGGTTCAAGGGCGAGAAGACTGAATTTATAAATATATCCGATTCTAAACCGAATGCTCATCAAGGAATAAAACATGAAAGTTATCAAATATTTGATTTGTGGTCTGATTTGCTGCTCTGCCAATTTCAGTTTTGCAGCTCCAGCAAAACCTCAAGATGTTGAAAAATTGATTAGTGTGATGAATTTAAATCAACTGATCCAAGACACACTTAAACAGATTCGTCCACAGTTAGATCAGCAAGCTTATGTCATCGTACAAAGTGTTGTAAAGCATGAAAATTTAAGTCCGCAAGAACAAGTCATCGCAAACCAATTGGCAGATAAGCTCTATACACAAAGTCAAAAAATGTTAGCGTGGGATAAATTAAAACCTGTTTATTCAAAAATTTATGGTGATGTATTTAGTGCCGAAGAAGTTAAGGCCCAGATAGATTTTTATTCAAGCTCGGTGGGTCAATCGATTTTACAAAAAACACCACTTGTCGCTCAGGAAAGCATGAAAATTATGAATGACCAACTAAACTCAGTCATGCAAACTTCACAGCAAGATTTTGAGGACATTGCAAAACAGTTAAATGAGTTAAAAAAGAAGGCCAATTGAGACCTGAAAAAATTTAAGAGAGAAAGACAAAACGATAAAAAAAGTAAATAAAACTGAGTCGTAAAATCAAAAAAGATGATCCTAGGATCATCTTTTTTTACTCATGAATCAGTAATATAGAGTTCATCATTACCAAGTCATTGGATTCCAGATTTTGAATGGTTGAGTTAAGTGTACATCATCACTCACCTTATAATCTTCACCTTTGATTTTTTCTTTAGGCTTAATCACACGACCATCTGCTGTGACTTCTGCGACAAAGTTTAATCCTGGTGACTTCAACTGAGTCATCGCAATTTCTTTCAAAGCTTGTCGTGTTGGCATTTGCATTAAAGGGCCGACACGTAGCAAACCTGCTTCGCCATTGGGTCCACCACGAAACTTCTCTTCCTCATATTTCACAAAATATTGCCCACCAGCCTCAACAGAAAAATAAGCAACTTTCGGTTTTTGGAAATGCAATACCCCCAAAGGACGACTTAAACTTAATTTATAATCCCCTTCTGCTAACTCAACCCAGTAATAATGGTTACTGATGAGACTTGGGATATGTTCACCATTTAAAAAGAAGCTGGTTGGAATGATTTCTTGTCTGTTCCATCGACTATCTGGGCGATAAAAATAAACCACCGCAGCTTGTGGATTTTGAGGCTTCACCAGTTTGAAATATTGTCCTGGTTTTTGCTTCATCCAAGAGCCAGCAGAAAATGAAGCTATCTTATATTGATCAAGTTTTTCATGAAGAAATGAGTCTTCTTTCTTCAAATCAATGGGATCTAAAGTTGAAACAACTTTTACAGATTGCTGTTCAACTGATTGATGACTTTGACAAGCTGCTAAACCACAACTGACCAAAATAACTAAACCGACGTGACGCATGATTATCCCTCACCGCGTATTTTTTATTTTTCGTTCTTGATAAACACTATTTTCGCCATTGAGCTTAACATTTCAATGACCATTTAAAAATAAAAAACGTGTAAATAGTCAAGCTAATTACACGTTTCGGATGAATTGCATCAGTTATTTAAACAAAATCCACTGAATTAAGCAGATTTTGTATCAAGTACCTTTAAATCCACTTTCTCGACATCAATTTGTTCTTGCTTTGGTTGACGTTCTGCTTGATAAACAGGTTCAGCTTTATCATTAATCACAGCCTCATTGATAATGACCGTACCAACATCTTGACGACTTGGTAAGTCATACATCGTTTCAAGCAATACATTTTCAAGAATAGAACGTAAACCACGCGCACCTGTATTACGCTCAAGCGCCTTTTTCGCCACTGCACGTAAAGCAGAGTCTTCAAAAATCAGGTCGACATTTTCCATCTCAAATAGGTATTGATACTGACGTGTTAAAGCATTTTTAGGTTCAGTCAAAATCTGCATCAACGCTTCTTCATCAAGCTCTTCCAGCGTTGCAATAACAGGTAAACGACCAATGAATTCTGGAATTAAACCAAAACGAACCAAATCGGCAGCTTCAACTTGACGGAACAATTCAGATAACTTTTTACTGTCATCTTTATTTTTCACATCTGCGGTGAAACCAATACCACCCTTTTCTTGACGTTGTTGTACAACCTTTTCAAGACCTGAGAACGCACCACCGCAAATAAACAAGATATTTGCAGTATCCACTTGAATAAACTCTTGTTGCGGATGCTTACGACCACCTTGTGGTGGAATCGATGCAACGGTACCTTCAATCATTTTTAACAATGCTTGCTGTACACCCTCACCCGATACATCACGAGTAATCGATGGATTTTCAGATTTACGGGTAATTTTATCAATTTCATCAATGTAAATAATGCCCTTTTGTGCCTTTTCTACATCGTAATCCGCTTTTTGCAATAACTTTTGAATAATGTTTTCAACATCTTCACCGACATAACCCGCTTCGGTCAATGTCGTTGCATCTGCCATAGCAAACGGAACATCAAGCAAACGCGCAAGTGTCTGTGCAAGTAAAGTTTTGCCTGAACCTGTCGGTCCGATCAGCAAAATATTACTTTTCGCAATTTCAACAGCATCAGCAGGTTTATGACCTGTTTGACTCACTTTTAGACGTTTGTAATGGTTATATACAGCAACTGAAAGCGTTTTCTTTGCGGTATCTTGACCAATCACATACTGATCCAATGCCGCACGAATTTCATGTGGTTTTGGCAATGGACGTGTCGCCCAATCACCTGTTTCCACTTGTTGACTGGTCTGGACTAAATCTAAGCACACATCCACACATTCATTACAAATGTATGCGTCCTCGCCTGCAATCAGTTTACCGACTTCAGACTGCGTTTTACCGCAAAATGAACAATGCTTTTGTCCTTGAGGAAGATCGGACATTTTCACTCCAAATTTTTAAATCTTGTCTTAAACGTTTAGTTTTGAGGGCGTTTACTTAACACCTGATCGACTAAACCATATTCTTTCGCTTGCTCTGCAGTCATGAAATTATCACGATCTGTATCTTTCGCAACGCGTTCGTAATCTTGACCACTGTGTTCTGCCATCAAACGATTTAAACGTTCTTTGATGAACAGAATCTCACGTGCATGAATTTCAATATCAGATGCTTGACCACGAAAACCACCCAATGGTTGGTGAATCATCACACGTGCATTTTCTAAACAATAACGTTTACCTTTTGCACCAGCATTCAATAAGAATGCACCCATAGATGCAGCCTGCCCCATACAATAGGTCACAACATCAGGCTTAATAAACTGCATGGTGTCATAAATAGCCATACCCGCAGTCACAGAACCACCTGGTGAGTTGATATATAGATGGATATCTTTGTCAGGATTTTCTGCTTCCAAGAACAACATTTGCGCAACAATTAAGTTCGCCATGTTGTCTTCAACTTCACCTGTTAAAAAAATCACTCGCTCACGTAAAAGACGTGAAAAAATATCGAAAGAACGCTCACCACGAGAAGACTGTTCTACGACCATTGGTACTAAAGCGTTTTCAATTGATGGAACATACATATGTTATTTATTCCTGAATTTTTGTTACTGCACTCATAGTCACAATATGAGGGATAATGACTGAAAATGCAAAATATTCCCAACCAAATATCCGATATTTTTTGCATCGGTATTGTGAATGAAGCAAACAAGCTCATGTTAAATCACATAAAAAAAGGCGCCGAAGCGCCCTCTTTCATCGAAGAACTTAGCCTTGTTGACGCGCTTGTTGTTCTTTCAATAAGTCTTGGTAACTTACCACTTCTTCAGTGACTTTAGCAGCAGCTAAAATGTGATCTACAACTTGATCTTCTAATACAACGCCTTCAATTTGAGCACGTTGCTGTTTATCCGTTTTGAAGTATTCAATCACTTCAGTCGGATCTTCATAAGAAGAAGCCATATCTTCGATATAAGCATCTACACGAGTCGCATCCACTTCAAGTTTAGCATCAGCTAAAATTTTGCTGACCAATACGCCTAGTTTAACTGCTTTTTCAGCTTGTTCTTTAAACAAATCATCTGGAAGCATGCTGCTGTCAAATGCTTTAGCACCTTGAGCACCAAACTGTTGAGTGAATTGTTGAATCATTTGTTGACGTTGACGATCAATTTCTTGAGCCAACATAGATTCTGGAACTTCAACTTCGTTTGCAGCAACAAGTGCATCAAAAGTTGCACCTTTTACTTGGTTACGAAGACCATTTTTCACTTCACGTTCCATATTTTTGCGAACGTCAGCTTTTAATTTTTCAACGCCTTCTTCTTCAGAAATACCAAAGATTTTTAAGAATTCAGCATCAATTTCTGGAAGCTTTTGCTTTTCAACAAGTTTTACATTGATTTTGAATTGAGCAGCTTTACCAGCAAGGTTTTCAGCTTGGTAATCTTCAGGGAAAGTAACATCGATGACTTTCTCTTCGCCTTTCTTCATACCGACGATACCGTCTTCGAAGCCAGGGATCATACGACCAGAACCTAAAACAAGTTTAAAGTCTTCAGCAGCACCGCCTTCAAACTTCTCACCATCGACAGTACCTTCAAAATCGAAAGTCACTTGCATGTCTTTTTTAGCCATGCCTTTAGTTTCAGTCCACTCAGCACGTTGCTTTTGAAGATTTTCAAGCATTGCGTCAACATCTTTGTCAGTCACTTCAGATGTTTTACGTGAAACTTCAAGACCGCCAAATTTAACTTCAACTTCTGGATAAACTTCAACAGTTGCTTGATAAACTAAAGCATCATCTTTGTTTTCAACTTTATCGATATTTGGCATACCAACAGCGTTGATTTTTTCTTGTTGAATCGCTTCAAATACTGTGTCACGAATAATGTCGTTAACAACTTCTTGATAAATGCCAGCGCCATATTCACGACGTACAACATTTACAGGCACTTTACCTTGACGGAAGCCGTTAATCTTCACAGTTTTAGCAGTGCGTTTCAAGCGAGCTTCAAACTGCTCGTTAATACGGCTCGTCGGTACAGATACATTTAAACGACGGGCAACGCCCGAAACCGCTTCAGAAGTTACTTGCATGGCTTCCTCGATAGAATTTAATAATTACAGTTTTTAAAAAAGTGCCACATTATATGACAACATTAAAGGATATACAAAACAGGATGACGAAACTATAAAATTTTATCCTGTTTTATTCGATTATTTCGTTTTCTTTTATTTTTTTGAGCAAATGCTCAACTTTTGTATAATTTTTATTGCAAATGATAAACTTTATCATTATCATTAATGTGTTTTTAATATTTTATTAATTTTCATATATTTATCTCGTCCAGCTTGGAATTCTATTTATGAGTAAGTTCAACCTCCGCCCATTAAGCCTCGCTATTATAGGAATAACCGCAAGTTCTGCATTTGCAAATACGCAAACTCAGGATTCCTCCTCAACGCATCAACTTTCAACAATTGTGGTTTCAGCTGCGGGGTTTGAACAAGATATTAAAAATGCGCCAGCTACAATGACTGTGATTACTGCTGAGGATTTAAAAAATAAACGAATTAATTCAATAGCGGATGCGTTGATTGATGTCGAAGGTGTCGATATCAGTCCTACAGCAGGAAAAACAGGTGGTTTAAATATTCGTATTCGTGGTATGGATTCTGAATATACATTAGTTTTAGTCGATGGCCGTCGCCAAAACAGCACTGGAGACATTACACCAAATGGTTTTGGTGAGTCGAATAATAGTTTTATTCCACCAATTTCAGCGATTGAACGTATCGAAGTAATTCGTGGTCCCGCATCAACTTTATACGGTTCTGATGCAATGGGCGGTGTTGTTAATATTATTACAAAAAAAGTTTCAAATGAGTGGACTGGATCTTTCACATTAGATGGAACATTATTACCTAATAGTTCTGATTTTGGTAATCAATATTCTGCTGATGCATTTGTTTCGGGTCCAATCGTTAAAGACTTACTTGGGCTTCAAATTCGGGGAAGAAAAGCTGAAAGAAGCCAATCACATATCACTCGTACAGATGACAAAGATAATTCAACAGAATTAAACATGGGCAATAACCCAACAAAATCTGATTTAGAAACCATAGGATTACGTTTAACATTAACACCAACAGATCAACACGATCTTTCAGCTGAATATGAACAAACTGAACAATGGTATGACAATTCACTCGGACAACTAGGTACTTTGGGTGCAAATGGTGGTTATGACAAAGCACAAGAATATAACCGAGAAAAAATGATATTGGCGCATACATGGCGCAACAACATTGGCACTTTAGACTCTAGTATCACCAATACTCAAACTGAAACGATTGGACGCCTAATTCCTTCTCGTGCACAAAATGGTTCTACAGCAATTACCCCTCGCTTATTAGAAAGTGAAGACACCATTTTTGATACTAAATTTACAACCAAATTCTTTGACGCACATAACATTACAGTAGGCGGACAATGGTGGGATGCCAGTATTAAAGATGGTCTTAGAGCCAATAAAAAAGTTTCTTTTGAGCAACTTGGTTTATTTGCCGAAGATACATGGGGACTTACAGATTATCTAGCTTTAACGCTTGGTCTACGTTTTGATGATCATGATACTTTTGGGGATTTCTGGACTCCACGTGCATATTTAGTTTGGAATGCCAATGATAATTGGACTTTTAAAGGTGGTTATTCAGAAGGTTATAAAGCGCCACGATTAGAACGTTTAACCGATGGAATTTATAATGTCGGTGGACAAGGACGCATACCTTTATTTGGTAATCCTGATTTAAAACCAGAAACCAGTAAAAACTTTGAACTTGGCGCATACTTCAATAACATTTCAAATTTCAATGCCAATATCACAGCCTTTTATAATCAAGTCGAAGATAAAATTGTTTCTGGGCCAATTGAAGAAACGTGTGATGCGAATATAAACAAAGCCTTTTGTGAAGGAATAATGGCGAGTATTGGTACGCCATGGGTCATGCAATCAGGTGATAGTGGTAGTCGTTCGTGGACAATTTCACGTTCTGTAAATGCTGAAGAAGCTAAAATTTATGGTATTGAAACGGGTTTAAATTGGGAATTCCTTCCAGCTTGGAAATTAGGCTTAAATTACACTTGGACAGAAACTGAAATAAAAGACTCTAAAATTGGAAATCCACCTTTAAATGATACACCTAAGCATATTGTTAATGCTTCTTTAAAATGGCAAGCAGACGAAAACATACAAGTTTGGGCTCGAGGTGAATACAGAAGTGATCGAGCTCGTTTCACCTCTACTTACGAAAATCTAAGTACTGCAAATAAACAAGTATATGATGCTTTAGGCGATTATGAATCATATGCACTTTTACATGTCGGTTCGAATTTCTCAATCAATAATCAGTGGGACATTAGTGTTGCTTTATACAATGTATTTGATAAAAACTTCATTGATTATGAAAAAGTAGATTCAAGCTATTACAACCGATATAGCAATACTCAAGAAGGCCGTCGAGTTCAACTAAGTACTTCATTTAAATTCTAAATCTAAAATTTCAATGAGAAGCCCTGTTTTAACAGGGTTTTCTTTTTTTACCAAAAATCATATATTTAAAAACATATTGTTACACTATTTCATTTATTTTTTCACTTTATTGCAAATCTACAATCGTTAATTTCAATTCATATGAATTGGTATAAAAAACAAGAATCATTATTATTCGCATACAAATTTGCATTACTCTTTGTGAGTTCCAGTATGTCTTTTATCAAATCACGTAAAAAACTTGTTACTACAGCAATCGCCTCTTCTTTATCCGTCATCGCGACTACAGCTATTGCACAAGAAGAAACGGCTCAACTACCAACAATCAAAGCACAAGCGACAAGTGAACAAAGCTTAAAAGTAGACCAATCTGCAAATACAAAATTTGTAGCCCCTCTTTTAGATACGCCAAAATCTGTATCTGTGATTTCAAAACAACTGATTCAAGACACTCAAGTAACCACACTTGCAGATGCACTTCGTACTGTTCCAGGGATTACTTTAGGTGCAGGTGAAGGCGGTAATCCAAATGGTGACCGTCCATTCATCCGTGGCTATAACTCTGAAAGCTCAATGTTTGTAGATGGTGTACGTAATTCAACTTCACAAAACCGTGAAATGTTTGCAGTTGAACAAGTTGAAATTACCAAAGGTTCTGCGTCTGCTATGGGCGGTGCAGGTACAACTGGCGGCAGTATTAACATGATTTCTAAAGTTGCTAAACAAGGCGACTTTTTAGAAGGTTCTGTTGGTGCAGGGACAGATGATTACCAACGTATTACTTTAGATGGTAATAAAGATTTTGGTAATGGTATTGCTGCACGTGTTGCTGTTATGGGACACCACAATGACAAAGCTGGTCAAAAAGATGGTACCGAATATGCACGTGCCGGTATTGCGCCAAGCATTACTTTTGGCTTAGACAGTGATACACGTGCAACATTAAGTTACTACTACTTAAAAACTGACGATACGCCAGATTCAGGTATTCCATATAACAACC
>NZ_RAXT01000220.1 GCF_003611475.1 Acinetobacter rongchengensis
TAACCGTTTCGGATGATTTCTCTTTGTTGAAATCACGAAATTTATTTTTAGAAAACTCGCCTGTGTCTTTGTCTAGCTGTCGGCTCGTAAACAGAATATGAGCATGATGGTTTCGTTCATCACTTCCACCCCTTGTATGCGGGGCATGAATTACAGCATCAACGATGACGTTATGACGCTCTACAATCTTTTTGCATAAATCATCTAGGAGCTGCTGGCGTTGTTCTGCGTTTAGCTCTTGGGGAAAGGCAACTTCAAACTCTCTTGCTAGGACTGAGTTTTTACGGTTTTCAACTTTTTCAACGATGTTCCAAAGGCTTTGACGGTCTAAAAGTTCTA
>NZ_RAXT01000221.1 GCF_003611475.1 Acinetobacter rongchengensis
GCTTGTTCAAGGGCAAGTCGGCTGTTGTCTTGGTTGTCGCTGTGTTGGTGGTGGCTGAGTACGGAACCTGCGCCTTCTTCGGTGTCGAGGAGTTCAGCTTGCCAGCGTTGTAGATAGACTGCTGTAGGTTGTAGTGAGCGTTGTCCTGCAAAGTGTGTGATGCTGTCTGTTTGTTCGACCGCACTGCTGCGGTGGAAGCGGATGTTACGCCGTTCTAGGGCGCTGTATGCAGTGTGGTTGTCAATCAGTCTGAGTTTTTGCGCTTGTATAGGGTGTCTTGTATGGGATACTTTGTGTTGTGCTTCATCGATTAATGAAGTTACACCTTCCTC
>NZ_RAXT01000222.1 GCF_003611475.1 Acinetobacter rongchengensis
TTGGTGCTGTAGGTGCTGTGGTATCACCGACTGTTGATGTATCACTGCCTTCTGGTGATTTATTACCTGCTTTATCTGTCACTGTCGCTGTTAATTCAACATCAGTACCATCAGCTGGTTTGTCAAACTCAACCACAATACCGTTGGTATTGATGTCGTCTTTATTTGATCCATCAACCACAACTTCTTGGGTTGAACCATTTGGAAGTGTAATCGTGACTTTGTCACCTTCTTCAACTGGCTCAGTTGGTTTAACTGTTGCTGTAACCTTGCCATTTACAAGATCCGTTGGATTGATAACACCATCACCACCATCATTGATTACAACGC
>NZ_RAXT01000223.1 GCF_003611475.1 Acinetobacter rongchengensis
ATCTGCACGTACAGGAGCCAAGCCTCCTGCATAACGGCCGAATGGGGTACGAATGGCATCGATAATATAAGCGTCTTTCATGTCTTTTCTTCTCTTAATCTAAAATCCCTCCCAACCTCCCTTTAAGAAAGGGAGGAGTCATCCTATTTAGAAATCAAGGAAGTCCCCCTTTATCAAAGGGGGGATTTAGGGGGATTCAAATCCTTAATTCTGTTGCGTCGCATCAATCAACGTTGCACCGGTCAGTGCTTGTAATTCTGCGAAACTTAAACCGTCAACTTTCTCGATGACTTTTAAACCTTCAGTAGTGACATCAATC
>NZ_RAXT01000224.1 GCF_003611475.1 Acinetobacter rongchengensis
GTCTGCACGTACAGGAGCCAAGCCTCCTGCATAACGGCCGAATGGGGTACGAATGGCATCGATAATATAAGCGTCTTTCATGTCTTTTCTTCTCTTAATCTAAAATCCCTCCCAATCTCCCTTTAAGAAAGGGAGGAGTCATCCTATTTAGAAATCAAGGAAGTCCCCCTTTATCAAAGGGGGATTTAGGGGGATTCAAATCCTTAATTCTGTTGCGTCGCATCAATCAACGTTGCACCGGTCAGTGCTTGTAATTCTGCAAAACTTAAACCGTCAACTTTCTCGATGACTTTTAAACCTTCAGTAGTGACATCAATT
>NZ_RAXT01000225.1 GCF_003611475.1 Acinetobacter rongchengensis
GTAGAAATTGGTACAGCGATTGTAGATTCAACAGGCAACTGGAGCTTTACACCAAGCACTGATTTGGCAGAAGGCGCACATGCGATTGCCATCTCCCAAAAAGATGCAGCGGGTAACGAAAGTCCGAAGACCACACCAGTGAACTTCACAGTGGATAGCGTTCCGCCAACAGCAGCCCCAACCTTGGATAACATCAACGATGACGTTGCCCCAGTGACAGGTAGCATTGGAGAAGGAGACACCACCAATGACGTACGCCCTGAACTGACAGGAACAGGTGAAGCAGGCAATAGCATTAGCATCTATGACAATGG
>NZ_RAXT01000226.1 GCF_003611475.1 Acinetobacter rongchengensis
CGACTCACTTCAGATTTCAGTATCTAAGCAAGCTAAGCTGCTGAAAGTCTCCCGTGGTTGTTATTACTATCGCCCAAAACCTGTGAGTGCATCAGATCTGAAGCTGATGCGATGTATTGATGAATTACATATGCAATATCCTTTTGCAGGCAGTCGTATGATGCGTGATTTGTTGAATCGTCAAGGACATCATATAGGACGACGTCATACACGTACTTTAATGAAGAAAATGGGTATTCAGGCGTTATATTGCAAACCAAATTTAAGCCAGGCTAATCAAGCTCACCGTAAATATCCATATCTGCTCAAAGGG
>NZ_RAXT01000227.1 GCF_003611475.1 Acinetobacter rongchengensis
GTAAGCGTCCGCTGAATCCCATACCAATTTTAATTCGATTTAGGTTTCCAGCAGTGTGGCAGTAACTCTTCAATCTGGGTCACTTTATGTGTCGGCAGCCTTTTCAGCACATCACTTAAATAGGCATACGGATCCAAGCCATTCAGCTTTGCTGACTGGATTAACGTCATGATGTTTGCCGCTCGCTGACCACTGCGCAGCGAACCTGCAAACAGCCAGTTCTTGCGCCCCAACGCCCAGGGACGCATCTGATTCTCGACCCAATTATTGCAAATAGGTAGATTGCCATCATCCAGATAGCGGCTTAAA
>NZ_RAXT01000228.1 GCF_003611475.1 Acinetobacter rongchengensis
ATAGCTATACGTAACGCTTTGTCCTATCCCAATCGCGGGAATGAAACTCAATAATACATCGTTACCTGTGATTGTAATTGCAGTTGGAACAACAACTTGACCATTAACCGTGATACTAAAATCATTGGCATTGGGTGGGTTGTTTCCATCTAAAGTTTCGTTGTAATGGAATACCAATTGTCCAGCAGAATTGACTTCTACGCTTTGTAATATTGGCGCTGTGCTATCAACATTCGAATGGTTGTCATCTGTGGGCAAAGTGGTTTGTGGAATGCTTGCAGCATCATTCCCCGCTGTATCTTGAATA
>NZ_RAXT01000229.1 GCF_003611475.1 Acinetobacter rongchengensis
TTGATTTAGAAGCTACCTTGCATGAAGGAAGCGCAGTTACAGCCATGAAGCGTAAATATGAGCGTGAACAATTAAAACCAGTTGAAGAACGAAATCCAAAAATCATCATGCCGATCATTGCCCTAGAAAATAATGCAATCAAGGCTAGAAACGCTGAAAAACAGCAGATTTTAAAAGGATTAGAGCAAGAAATTGTCCTATCCAAAAAGGTTTTAGATGGTTTAAAGCAACTGGAACGGACTCAAAAAGCAAAAGATCAGCATGAAGCCGAGATTAGAGCCACAAAACAAGCTCATAC
>NZ_RAXT01000023.1 GCF_003611475.1 Acinetobacter rongchengensis
GTCAGTACATTGTCTAGTCTTGTTTAATTAATCTAGTTGGGGAAAGTCTCAGGCATTTGTATTCTATTTACTCGTCATGTTAAAAATAGAATGGATAAATGTAATCATGGTGAGAGTATTCAAATTTTGAGAAAAATTAAAGATGATAGACAATGAAATTCATTTTTTAGTTGAATCCACAGTTCAACGTTATTCGGGTGTGGGTGGTTGGCACTATGTGATTGTTCCCAAACAACAGTCTGCTGAAATAAAAAACTACTTACTTCAAAGACGAAGTTGGGGACTTGTATCTATTACTGTGACATTGGGGCATAGTGTGTGGAAAACATCTATATTCCCAGACAAACAATCAGAAGGTTATTTGCTACCACTTAAAGCAGAAATTCGTAAGAAAGAAAAAATCAGCTTAGGAGATCGTATTTCATTTTCAATTCTTTTATCTGTTTAATCACTCAATTGTATTTGGAAATAATGATTAAAAAGCTTCGTTCACTTCATGCTGATGAATGAATAGAAATTAAACCCTTAATACATTTAAACATTCATTGATAAAAATAGGGAGTTCATAAGTTGAACGCGAAGAAATATAAAGATTATTGTCATTGACCACTTCACGATCGAAAATCACAGCACCAGCATCTTTTAATTCTTTAATCAACTCATCAATCGATGTCAAGCGACGACCAATTGCAATTTGAGCATCTATCAACAGTTGGGGGCTATAGCAACACAAAAAAATTGGCTTTTGTGCATTCGCAAAATTACGTAAAAAATCAATAAAACGAGGGTCTTGTTTGAGTAAAAGCGGTGAGTTCCCACCAGGAATCATCAATGCATCAAAGTCTTGCACTGAAATTTCGTCTATACCTAAATCAATACTGACAGATGATTTGCGTTGTTTACTATAAACAATATTGCCCGCTAATTTTTCAATATTTCTTACAGAATGACTGGCGGCACGAAAGGCTTCGACAGGATGATGATATTCTGTATCTTCAAAATCATGGGTAATCAAAACAGCGATTCTTTTATTCATATTCTAGTTCTCGAATTGCTTTTAACTCTTTCATGATAATTGGAAATTTACAAAATTCTATAGATGCTTTGTAAATAATTTATGTGAAAAATAATGATGAAATTGGCGATTATTTGTACAAAATTCCAGTGGTATTTAGATTAATGGCTGTTGATGATTTCTTTATCGATGAACATTAAATTGCGCTTAAGATAAAAGCAGTTTTGCTCAACAAATTTAAGTGAACTATTGTTATACTGTCAGCGGTCTTAAGCTTAGACTTTTCGTAATTCTCGACTTTAAAGGGCGTATAACAATGATCAACGATGATCAAAACACGACTTCTCTCGATCTTGCTCAAATCCGTGAAGATATTGATTCTGTAGATCAACAAATTCAACAATTGATTAACCGTCGTGCAAAGCTGGCGGAAGCAGTTGCAAAAGCAAAATTTGCCGCAGAAGAGAATCCGTTGTTTTATCGTCCTGAACGTGAAGCTCAAGTATTACGTAAAGTGATGGATCGTAATGAAGGGCCGTTGTCTGATCAAACCATGGCGCGTTTATTCCGTGAAATCATGTCAGCATGTTTAGCACTTGAAGCACCGCAAAGTATTGCATTCCTTGGTCCAGTTGGGACGTATACGCATTCAGCCGTGTTAAAACATTTCGGTCAGGATGCTGTGGTTCGTCCATTGCCAACGATTGATGAAGTGTTTCGTGAAGTTGAAGCAAGTAGTGCGCATTATGGTTTAGTACCTGTAGAAAACTCATCAGAAGGCGTGGTGAACCACACTTTAGATTGTTTTAAAGTATCGTCTTTGAATGTGATTGGTGAAGTCGAATTACGTATTCATCATCAATTCTTGGTGTCTTCAAATACTCGTAAAGACAGTATTAAACAGATTTATGCACATCAACAGACATTGGCACAGTGTCGCAAATGGCTAGATGTACATTATCCGGGGGTGGAACAAGTTGCTTTAAGTTCTAATGCAGAAGCAGCCCGTCGTATTCGTAATGAATGGCATTCCGCAGCCATTGCATCAGATGTCGCAGCAAGTATTTATGATTTAGAAATTTTGCATGGCAATATTGAAGATAATCCAGAAAATACCACACGATTCTTGGTGATTGGTCGTGAAAAAATTCCTCAAAGTGGTAATGACAAAACCTCATTATTGATTTCTGCACATGATCGTGCAGGGGCATTATTGGAAATTTTGGCACCCTTTGCAAAACACAATATTAGTTTAACCAGTATCGAAACTCGTCCTGCACTCCCTGAAAAATGGGCTTATGTGTTCTTTATCGATTTAGAAGGCCATGTGGAACAGGAAAATGTGAAAGCAGCGATTGAAGATATTCGTCCATTGGTGAAAGAAGTCCGTGTATTGGGTTCTTATCCTGTTGCTGTACTTTAATAAAGTTGTGAAATAGGTGTTATAAAAATCGTCATGTCACAACCATTATTTAAAAAAGTTGCATTCATTGGACTCGGACTGATTGGTTCAAGTCTCGCTCGGGTGATTGTTGCAGAACATCTTGCTGAGAAAATTGTAGCTGCAACACGTTCGCAGAAAACTTTAGAAGATGCCAAAAAAATGGGCATCATCTCGGAAGGGTTCAGTGATCCGATAGATGCAGTTAAAGGTGCAGATCTAATTGTATTGGCTTTACCTGTACGTGCAACACAGAAAATTCTTGAAATTATTCAACCCTATATTGCTGAAAATGCCATTATTACAGATGTAGGTAGTACCAAAGGTAATGTGGTTGAAGCTGCAAAAGCTGTTTTTGGTGAACAGTTACCAGCTGGTTTTGTTCCAGGACATCCGATTGCAGGCGCAGAACATACAGGTGTCCATGCAGGCAAAGTTGATTTATTTGCAAACCACAAAGTGATTTTAACCCCTTTGCCTAGTAGTGCTGATTGGGCTGTAGAGAAATTAATACAGTTATGGCAAGCAGCCAAAGCTGAAGTGATTTGCATGGATGTCGATAAGCATGATGAAGTGCTTGCACATACCAGTCATTTACCGCATTTGATGGCATTTAATTTGGTTGAACAGCTTGCAAATCGTGAAGATAACCTTGATATTTTCCGCTATGCAGCAGGTGGTTTTCGTGATTTCTCTCGTATCGCAGCCAGTGATCCGCAGATGTGGCACGATATCTTTTTTGCCAATAAAAAAGCCATTCTCAATGCTGTAGATGGTTTTGAAACCCAACTTGCAACATTACGCCAACTGATTGAAGATGAAAACTCGCATGCTTTGATGGGATTGTTAGGTCATGCACAAGCAGCACGACAACATTTCAATCATATGCTCGCCAATAAACCATTGATGGAGAACAATAAAGTGACACAACAATTTACCATTTTGCCGGGTGGTAAGACATTTAAAGGTAAATTTACCGTGCCGGGTGACAAGTCAGTGTCACACCGTTCCATCATGTTTGGTGCGATTGCAGAAGGTACAACGCATGTAACGGGCTTTCTTGAAGGTGAAGATGCGCTTGCGACATTACAAGCTTTCCGTGATATGGGGGTGAGTATTGAAGGCCCTAAGAACGGTGAAGTGACAATCCATGGTGTAGGAATCAATGGTTTAAAAGCACCGAAGACGGCCTTGTATATGGGCAACTCAGGTACATCGATGCGTTTATTGTCAGGCATGTTGTCTGCACAGCAATTTGATTCTGTCATGACGGGTGATGCTTCATTATCGAAACGCCCGATGGAACGTATTGCCAAACCTTTACGTGAAATGGGTGCGCAAATTCAAACCACGGGTGAACGTGGTACGCCACCTGTATCGATTACTGGCGCTCAAGCTTTGAAAGGGATTCATTACGATTTACCTATGGCGTCTGCACAAGTAAAATCTGGAATTTTATTAGCAGGCCTATGGGCAGAAGGTGAAACTTCAGTGACTGAACCTGAACCAACCCGTGATCATACAGAGCGTATGTTACGTGCATTTGGTTATGATGTGAAAACTGAAGGTAATCGTATCTCATTGCAAGGTGGTGGGAAATTAGTTGGTACTGAAATTCAAGTTCCTTCTGATATTTCTTCAGCAGCATTTTTTATGGTCGGTGCAGCCATTACTGAAGGTTCTGATATAACACTGGAAGCTGTAGGAATTAACCCTACACGTACAGGTGTCATCGAAATCCTCAAACAAATGGGAGCTGACTTAACTGTTGAAAATGAACGTATTGCAGGTGGTGAGCCAATCGCAGACATTCGTATTCGTGGTACGCGAACCTTGAAGGGTATTCATATGCCTGAAGATCAAGTGCCTTTAGCGATTGACGAATTTCCATCACTATTCATCGCTGCGGCATGTGCAGAAGGTCAGACTGTGTTAACAGGTGCTGCCGAATTACGTGTTAAAGAGTCTGATCGTATTCAAGTAATGGCAGATGGTTTAAAAACCATGGGCATTGATTGTACACCAACCGATGATGGCATCATTATCGAAGGTAAAGGTCAATTTGGTGATTGGTCTGCGATTTTCACTGGTGGTGAAATTGAGTCACATCATGATCATCGTATTGCAATGAGTTTCTCAATGGCAGGTTTGCGAACTTCTGGTGAAATTAAAATTGTAGGTACAGAGACTGTTGCAACCAGTTTTCCTACATTTACAGAGTTGGCGAATCAGGCGGGTTTAACTATTCAGGTGTCTGAATAAACTGAATATGCTGCTGATTGATTCTGAGTTAGATGTTTACACATTGCTTTTAACTTTAAATATCGACATGTGAGAACTGACAAAAAGCTCAAACAATCATCTGATCGTTGTATATTTGTTCGACAACAGCCAAGCAAAAGCTTGGCTGTTTTGTTTTAATTGCTTATTCTAAAACCCTACAACTATAAAGTCTTTTGGATGAAGCGATGAGAACATTACAATTTACTGCAAACTGTGAAAATCATGTGAAAAGCAATATTCATGGGAATGCATGTCATGTGACTCAGGAATATGTGACAGATTTATTGTCAAAGCAACTGACTGAATATGGTTTTAAAGTAGAAACAACACAATCTAAAGAAAATCTCGCGGTGAGCGTTGCAAACCATCCGATAGATTTAGGGGTCAATTGTCAGCTTAATGATGATGGTCTATTGAGTTGTGAAATTTCGGCACATGCAGATGAAGAACAAGCTTGGTTTAAGAAGATTGAAACGCAGAGCATGATTAAGCAATTGGCAAATGCGGTTGAAAATGCATTAAAGCAAAATGATACGTTTAGTGGTTTCCAGTGGAAAGGATAAGTTAACTATTTGTTTTTTTAAATACTTTTCAAAACTGAATTAAAATGACAGCCTATTAAAAATAGACTGTCTTATTTTTATAATAAGAAAAATTATTCCACACGCAACCAAGTTTGATTACGACCAATTGCAGAAATCCCTAAATAACCACGGAGAAATAATTTCTTACCGTTTGAGCTTACTTTACCTTTTAAGCGATAAATTTTTCCAGAAACAGGGTCGATAATTTTACCATCAGTATAGTTAACATTATCGGTGGTTTTTAACCCAGAAATCACTTGCATACCAATGATTGGTTTGTTGGTATAAGGCGCAGGGCAATTGGTACAAAACTCTTTTGGTGTATAACCTGGACGAGGTGTAGATTTTAAAGCAGTACCCGCATATGTCCCATTACTTTGCTTTTCAATTTTGACTAGTCCTTTAGCTTCGCCAGTTTTGTCATCGATATAACGCCAAGTTCCTGAAATATCTTCAGCAAAAACTGATGAGCTAAGTAATGCGATACAGGCAGCCATTGAAAAAGTTTTCATAAAATCCCTTTGATATAATACTCTTTAAACATGAGCTATGATTAGCTAATACGTTGATTATACAATTAATTATAAAAGGCAATATTTACATATTGCGCCAAAAATATGCAAATTTTTAAACTAAAAAGAGAGGTTTTGTGTGGCTTGGTCGAGCAAATGGATAACTTTATGTAAATTCAATTTGCTTTTAGAGATAAAGTGAGCATCAAATTTTGACATTCACTTTGTACATTTTATGGATCAATTCAAAGCCAATTTCACAGTCTAAAAACTTTTGAATCATATCAGCTTGAGTTTTTGTATGCTCACTAATTACTTGGGCGGTGAATTCACCACCTTGACCTAAAGCTAAAGGCAATAAAAGCTGATCTGCCAAGTATTCATCTCCTACAGCATCTATAGACAAATAAGATTGAACATTTTTTGCTAAATCATGTGCGACTTTTTCAGCACTTTTCTTCATTTCACCTAATGCTGAAAATACTTGCTGATGATGTTCATAATTTAAAACAACAAAAGCGGTATTTCCTTGGCTGATTCCTTGAAAATTCAGTCTCTTACACTGAGTTAAATTTAATTTTTTCTTTAATACGTCAAGCTCACGATCTGCAATATTGGGTTGAATATTTAAAGCGGCTGCAAATGCATTGATTTCAAGTAATTTGCCTTTATTCAAAACTGAAAATTTCTGCTTTTCTGTCCATGGGTGAATGGTCACACTGATTTGACCTGCACCAATTGGAAAGAAGCCAGCTTGCTTGCATTCAAAATCAACCTGTATCCCAAGCTGCTGAATGGTAGGTAGAAAGCAATGTTCAATAAAATCAGCAGTTGGTGCCATAGGATTATGTGTGCCGCCATGTATGGTGATTTGACTGGCTTCATTTTGCATCATTAACGCTGGAAGGAGCGTTTGCAAAACCAATATTGTGCTGCCTGCAGAACCGATTTGAAAATCATATTTCCCCGTTTGTACCTGTTGAGGTTGAAAATATAATTTTTGAGAATGTAATTCTGCACCCTCAACAATCGCATTACTGATACGTTGAGAGGCTTGTACACAGACTAAATGCTGACGCATTAAGCCTGGTTTTTTACGTCCTGCACGGATATTCACAAGTTCAAAGGGAATCCCAGTGAGCATCGACAGTGAAAGGGCGGTTCTTAAAATTTGTCCGCCACCTTCGCCTTGTGAACCATCAATTTGGATGGTTTGGTTTTTTAACTGTGTGTTCATGTATATCTATAAATCTAACTCTTTTTTTAAGATTTCTAATGTGCCCAATACTCGATTTGAATCTGGTTCATTTTGTTTTGCATACTCTCTAACTGCAAATGTAAATGAAAAAATCGCAGATCTTGTTAATTGTAGTACATGAGCAAGGCTTTCTAGAAACTCATGTTCATTAATAAATGTGATTTCTTTGTTGAATCCTTGATAGCTTCCATATAAATCTTCAGGGAATTTATTTTTATGAATAATCATGAAGTCATGTTCAAGTAGATTCCTCCACTTCTTATAAAATGAAAGTTCACCACTATGATTTCTCGATGGATTAATATCATTTGCGATACTATATAAAGCTACCAATCCTTGATTTTTAACATTTTGGAAAAAAATGATTCTTTCAGGTGTTTTGTCCCAAAAATTATGAAAGTAAATCATTTCATTTTTTTCTTTTTTTAAATTTAATAAATCAAAAATGGCTACACCTATTTTGTCTAATATTCCAAAACAGATTCTAAATGAAGTTCTTGCACGTTCAATATTTAACCCTAAAACCTCATCATTAAAAAGTTCTGAAAAACCTTGTTCATTGTCAATAGTTGTCCAATCTACATTATGTAGATATTCATAATAAAGATGACGAGAAAAACCGAACTCAGATTTCAATCTATTCAAAACTAGCTCCATACTAGCAATTTTCTGATTGCCAATTGTATTTTGAAAAATTGAAAGATTATCTTTGTGACTAGCAATACATTTACAATATAATCCGTGTTCAGTCAGGCTTAAATAATTATTAAGACACCATTTTCTATAATTACTAAGATTGTTGAACTCTATAAGAGTTTGTTCTTCATCATTAGAATCTGTTTCTTTATCGTCTATTGAAAGTTCAACTATTTGTTCTGTTATGGAATTAGCACGATGCTTATAATAATCATGCCAAATTTTTGGAATATCATTAGATTTTGAAGCATAAACATATCCTGATCTAATTTCTTTTAGCAAACTAATTGATAAAGATGCTGTTATATTGTTAAGCATGATTAATGTTTCACTTCTATTGATCCAAGCTTGTGGAATATCTTTTCCACTTTCATTTACTTGATCATAAAGCTGCATAGCTTCAACAATTCGATATTGAGTCTTTAATGAATTGGCTAAATTTATAAGATATTCATTAGGAACAACGTTATGTTGTGTTTGAAAACTTTTGAATGCTTTCCAATACATTTTTTTTGCATGATTTAATGATTTAATATTTTGAAAGTTAACAAAACATAAAATATCTTGACTTTCTTTCCCTATGTTACTTAAGGCATTCGCATAAAAATAATAAAAATTATGTTTTTTTTCTTTTTCAAAGTATTCATAGTTTTCTTCTAAAATACTTAGGCCAGTAGTGGCTGCGTTTGAATTTCTACCCATATGTCCAATATCAACAAATAATCCTGATACTTCGAATAAATATTCAAAGTATTGTTTATTTTTCATAAGACGATTAATTCTAGTAAGAATTTTATTAGCTTGTGTGTATGCTTGATCGAATTCGCCTTGATCGATTAATCTTGAAGTATCATTTAAATCATTTTTTATATCTATTAACATCATTAGAAGCATCTCGATAAAAGGTGAACATACCGTCAGTGCATGGTCATGCGAAGTAAGGTGTAACTTTGCTTTTGGCAAAGGCTGACATAGTGCAGGGTGCTGAGCCTGATGAGTACATCAATGCACGGCTCACATGCTGCCAGAGCCGCCTGAATTATTTTCAATCCCTCAGATCGGAGTAAAGCAGGATCTTGCACTCGCCCAGTATGTTCAAACTGGATTATAAGCCGAAACTTATAAATTCTTTAAATCTCAAGTAAATCAACTTGCCAGTTGGTGGCTTGGATCAATACATTTAAATCACGCAATTTGGCACTGATATCATCGGCTTGTTTTTGCAAGGATGAAACGGGAATAACTTTGCGCCATTTAATCTCACGTGAGCTGTAACGATCAGGTTCACGATGCGTATTGCTGATTGCAGTCGTTAAAATTTTATGACGTTCTACCAGCTCATCACGTTGCGTCAATACAGCCAATAACGATCGACCATCTGTTAATTGTGCCAATGCATTGGTTTGGTGAATGATATAAACCAGTTTTTGAGTTTCCTGAGTTAAAGCAAAAACGTGTTTTAATAACTCGTTTGGATCTTCTGATGGTTCATCACCGTCTTGTACCAATACATTGGCATTGATACGTTGTTTGAGTGAAGCGAGTTTCTTTTGTTGATCGCTTCGTAATAGTAATGCTTCCGCGAGTTTCATTTTATTATCCTTATGCTTTATACAGCATTCTAGAATTTTCTATAAATACAAATTGCGTTTTACTCGTATGATTAAAATCAAGATCAATATCATGAATCGTATTCATATCTTCATTGATACTGCCTTGACTCCATGAAACGATGATTTCAAAATTTATGTTCTGTACTATCAGTTCAGAAAAAATATCGTAAGCGATGAGTGTCGCTTTGATAGATTGTTCATCTTCTTCATACCATGATTCAGGATTATTAAAACCAAGTGCAAGTGGTCTAATTCTGAAGTGGCAACTGCAAGCTGTTTCATTTGGATAACCTGTAATGTACCAACGATATTTAAATTTCATTTCATGAATTTCAGGCACATAATCAGGTAGCGTTTGTGTAAACGAAATATCTTCACAGTTATAGTCACTGAGGTCGATCCATTGGTCTGTACTAATTAAGATGACATTGCACATTACTAGCTCCTGAAAAATTTGTGAAAGAGTTATCATCCCTTCACACAAACCACCTGATTCAATGTATAAACCACTTCCACCAAATCACTTTGCGCGTTCATCACATCTTCAATCGGCTTATACGCAGATGGAATCTCATCAATCACGGCAGCATCTTTACGACATTCCACACCTTGAGTCTGTTCAATCTGATCTTCCACAGTAAACAATTTCTTCGCCGCAGTACGGCTATGCACACGACCTGCACCATGTGAACAAGAGCAGAAAGACTCCTGATTTCCCTTACCTTTGACAATAAAAGACTTTGCCCCCATCGAACCCGGAATGATCCCATACTCACCCAAACGGGCACGTACAGCACCTTTACGTGTGACCAAAACTTCTTGTCCGAAATGCTCTTCCTTGTCCACATAATTATGATGACAATTCACAGCTTCAACTTTGGCATTAAAGGGTTTGTTAATGATAATGCGTAAAGCCTGAACCGCAGCTTCCATCATTAACTCACGGTTTTTCATGGCAAAACGTTGCGCCCAACCGACAGCAAACCAATAATCATCAAAATGTTCAGTACCCTCAACCAAATAAGCTAAATCTTTATCAGGTAGGTGAATGAAATGCTTTTGCATATCTTTACGAGCAAGCTCAATAAAGTGGTTTCCAATCGCATTTCCAACACCACGAGAACCTGAATGCAACATGATCCACACCTGTTGATGCTCATCTAAACAAATTTCAACAAAGTGATTCCCAGTACCTAAGGTTCCTAACTGCTTATGATTGTTGGTATTTTTTAAACGGGGATGCTTGGCGCAAATATATTCAAAATCTGTCACCAATTCAGCCCAAACCTGATCGACACGCTCAGAGGTATTTTCCCATGAACCACGGTCACGACGCCCTCGACCTTTGGTCATGCCGTGAGGAATTAAACGTTCTAACTCGGTACGTAATGCATGTAGATTATCAGGTAGGTCAGATGCCGTCAGCGAGGTACGTGCTGCCATCATACCGCAGCCAATATCGACACCTACCGCCGCAGGAATAATTGCACCTTTGGTTGGAATCACACTTCCAATGGTTGCACCGATCCCGACATGGACATCTGGCATCACCGCCATCCATTTATAAATAAACGGCATTTGTGCTGTCTTTAATAATTGATCTTTCGATTTCTCATCGACAGGAACACCTTTAGTCCACATTTTAATTGGAACACCTTTTTCGTCCTGAATGATGTTATAGGCAGACTCATTCGATGCTTGTTTTTCAATTTGTTCCGTAACAGAGATTGTCATCACTTTTTCCTTTCTCTAAACCTGCCTGCCAAGCGGTTGCAGGCAGGTGATATTGATGTACATCCAATAATGTACGTTGTGTATATTGCGAGGAATGTGCCAAGTTTGTATTTTAGTTAAATTTAATTTTTAAGATGTTGATATTTAATATGATAATTTATTTTTGGTTGAACTGATTTAAATTTTATTTTGATATTTTAATATAAATTTATATATAAATTTATCTAAAATTATATTTATTCTAATTTTAGAATCCATGTAGAGCACATGGATTCTAAAAAATTAGCTTAAGTGAGGAAATCTATTCATCAATCCACATCGTATTGGTATCAAGCTGTTGATAATGCTGTTCAATATGGATTTTCAGCCTCAGTGCAAGGGGATCATCTTCCAATATTTGGCTGTGACCATGGAGAAGTTTTAATTCACTTTTTTTGCGACTCTTGCTGGGTGGTTTTTCATGATAGTTTTGGCATTTTTTATACCAATGATTTGTTTCTAAATAGTATTTTTTGACTCTTAGCTTTTCTAAAGCCAGATCAATATTGTCGTCTTGAACGATGACGTGTATAGACATGATTTGCGTTTTAAAGACTGACACCTGTCTATGGTTTTGAGTTGAAGTGTTAAATTAGCAGAGGATTTTTTTAAATTCAATACGCAACGAAAAATGATATGTGGTTTCAATTTTTTGGGAAAATTACTTTTCCCAAGGTTTACCCGAATGAAGCTGTGATAATTCACCCTGAGCATTCAATTCATATTGATCAAAATCATTCGCTATAAAGAATAAACCTTGATAATACTGTGCAATTTCATCCTGAATGGCTTGAACTCCAGCCTGATCGTGATAACGAGGGCTGAGATGCGTAGCGATGAGATTCGGCAATTGAATATCTTGTGCAAATTCTGCCACCATTTTTGCAGAACTGTGCATAGGACCAGGGCCAACTTTATCCAAAACTGCTTGGGTATACGTCGTTTCATGGATTAATACATCAGCATCTTTACATTTATCGGCTAACAAACGTGGTTGATCGTTATCTCCGCCGACGATTGCATAAACGTGCTGAGTCGTTTGAATGATGATATCTTGATTGAAAATTGTCTGAGCATTCCATTCAATATCCTGTCCTTGTTGTAAGTCACCCCAAAGCTTTCCTTTTGGAATCTCAAGTTGATTCAGTTTTTCAATATTTAACTTACGTTGAGTTTGAATTGCGGTTATGCCATAAGCATAACTCGCTACACGATGACTCAAAGCAATCGGTTCTATTGACATTTGCTCATTCAATACATAAGGCTGATCGATTAAATTTACATCTATAAATTCAATCGGATAAGGAAGAAATAATTCAGTCAATTGACAGGTTGCATCAAACCATTGCTGAATTTGTTTAGGTGCAATTAAAATGATTGGGCTCTTGCGGCCATTCATACCCGCACTTGCGAGTAAACCAAGTAAACCATAACAATGATCTCCATGCACATGTGTAATACAAATCGCTTTTAAATGCTGTAAAGATAACTTTGCGTGTTGAATACGATGCTGTGTACCTTCACCTGCATCAATAAGTATCCAGTCTTTACTTTTACCAGACTGAATGGCTAAACCAGACACATTACGTGTGAGTGAGGGTACACCTGATGATGTTCCCAAAAATGTGAACTTTAACATGGGAGTTGAAACCTATTTATTTTTGGAGAATTGTTTTGGGTAAAGCAGAAGAATTCCATCAAAAATGTCGTGTTAGACGGTGATGGGGAAAGAATGAGCGACTTTTCACTGCAATAATATAACACGATAAAATTTAAAAATAGAAATATAGCGTGTCAAAATAGTTCAAAGACTATTTGCTTCTCCATCAAATAAATTTATGCTTGCATCAAGATATATAAATTTTTATAGATTTGTAGAATGATACAAAAATCTAAAAAGACGGTTGTCATCGGTTTTGTCGGTTCAACCTTGGATCAAGGCAAAAAGCCTGAGCGTTGGCAACGTTGGCGTCCGACCATGAGCTTACTCATGCATGAAGACCTGATGATTGATGAAATAGTGTTATTGCATGATCGCCGTAATACAGGATTAATTCAGCATTTAAAACAGGATGCGCTGCAACTTTCACCACAAACACGTATTACAGGACAGCAAATAAGTATTCGAGATCCGTGGGATTTTTCGGATATGTATGGTGCCTTGTATGATTTCGTCAAATCGTATTCATTTGATGTTGAAAATAATCATTACCTATTGCATATCACCACTGGAACGCATGTGGCGCAAATCTGTTGGTATTTATTGATCGATGCGCATTATCTGCCTGCAAAACTCATTCAAAGCTCACCAGCAGGAAAACAGCAGCCTGAAGGTGAATATCGTATTATCGATTTGGATTTATCTCGTTATGCGGCGTTAACACAGCGTTTTGAGCATGAACAGTCGGAAAACTGGCAGCAACTGAAAGCCCATATTGCAACCAAAAATAAGAATTTTAATCAACTGATACAAGAAGTTGAATTGGTTGCAACACGTTCAAGTGCACCGATTTTGATTATGGGTGCAACAGGTGTGGGTAAGTCACATTTAGCCAAACAGATTTATCAGCTTAAAAAAGAAAAGTTCCATTTATCAGGACGTTTTATCGATGTGAACTGCGCTACTTTAATCGGTGATAGTGCCATGTCAACATTATTTGGACACAGTAAAGGTGCGTTCACTGGAGCGGTTGCAGCACGTACAGGGTATTTAAAAAGTGCCGATCAAGGGATATTGTTCCTCGATGAAATTGGTGAATTGGGGCTTGATGAGCAAGCGATGCTGCTGAAAGCCCTTGAAGATAAATCTTTTTTCCCAGTGGGGAGTGACAAGGAAATTCAGGCGGATTTTCAGTTGATCGCAGGGACGAATAAGGATTTACGTGCAGAAGTACAGGCAGGGCGTTTCCGTGAAGATTTATGGGCGCGACTCAATACGTGGACCTTCTTTTTACCAAGCTTAAAAGATCGTCTGGAAGATATCGCACCCAATATTGAATTTGAATTACAACGCTTTGCCAATCAACATCAACGTCAATTGCGTTTTCATAGTGACGCTTTGCAGAAATATTTAAAATTTGCACAGTCCTACGAGGCAACTTGGCAGGGTAATTTTCGTGATTTAACCGCCAGTGTGACCCGTATGGCAACCTTGGCAAATGGTGAACGGATTGGCTTAAATGAAGTCAGTGCGGAAATCCGTCGTTTAGAGCAGATTTGGGCGGTTGAGCCGCAGACATCTACAGTGTTATTTTCAAATCTCGATCAAATATTGAGTGCTGAACAAATTGCACAGATTGATGAATTTGATCGTATACAGCTCGAAGGAGTGATTGAAATTTGTCGAAAATCCAAGTCAATGGCGGATGCGGGGCGGCGCTTATTTTCAGTCTCTCGTGAGCAACGGCAGAGCAGCAATGACAGTGATCGAGTTAAAAAATATTTGGCGAAGTTTGGTTTAAGTTGGAATGATGTTTCTAAAACGCTTTAATTTTGAAATCGTATGGTTTTCTAAAGTTTAATTTATTGATTTTAAATAAAAAACTATTAAGGCTATACCTCACAGCATTGAAGTGCTAGGCAGAACCAATCAGTGATTAATCTTTTTAGGCATTATATCGTTTCATTTATTTTAGATGTTAAAAAAGAGCTAAGTATTCGTTAGCTCTTTTGATCCATCTGTGTAACTGACTTCTTGAATCAAGAAACCAATTAAATCAAGATACCAATAGAAAGCGACTAATCGCAATTCTGAGTTGCTTGAGATAGCCTGTAAAGAAATGATTTGCACCAGGTAATACAGTAATGAGATGTCGTTGTGGTTTTGCCCACTCCAATAAATCATCAAGTTTCGTGGTTGGATCAGCTTCACCATGCACAAATAAAATATCACCTTTAATCGGTGGTGTTTCGTAGTGGCGAATTCCATCAACAGTCGCTGTAGGTAAGCCACACAAAATCACTTGTTTCGGTTTTATTTCATCAGGCAAGGCATGATAAGCCTTTGCCATGACATGAGCACCAAAACTAAAGCCACCAACATAAAAAGGTAGACCTTTGTGTAATTGTCTTACATGTTTAATAACATCTAGAATATCATCAGTTTCACCGTGACCTTCATCGTGAATACCTTCACATTGGCCTGAACCACGGAAACTTGGACGATATACCACACAACCTTGTTCAGCAAGAATCTGTGCAAGAAGTGCAGGAACTTTATGTTGAGGTGTTCCACCTTGCAGTGGATGAGGGTGACAAACGACAGCAAATCCTTTTACTTCGCCCAAAGGATAGTCAACAAAAATCTCGATTTTGCCGACCGAACCTTGAATGAACAGTTGTTCGGACATAATTTAAACGACAAATAGCAGGGAAGTGCTATAGTTTACCGATTATGTTCACAGAAAACACGAATTGGAATTAAAATATTCCGACTGATATAGTTTGATTAATTATTTTTTGATCAGGAAGACCATGCTCGCCCTAATTTCCCCTGCTAAGACGCTCGATTATGAATCTACACTTCCCACTGATGTGCATACTTTACCAAGATTGCTTGATCAATCTCAACAGCTTATCGACTTAAGTCGTAAACTTTCAACCTCTGATATTGTCAGCTTAATGAAGGTCAGCGAAAAAATTGCACATTTGAATGTTGAACGCTTTCGTGATTGGAATGCTGATTTTAATTTTTCTAATGCTAGACAGGCCATTTTCGCATTCAAGGGCGATGTTTATACAGGTTTAGACGCATATCATTTGTCTGACGCAGATTTACAGTTCGCCCAAAAACATTTGCGCAGTTTATCTGGTTTATATGGCTTGTTAAGACCTTTAGACTTGATGATGCCTTACCGTTTAGAAATGGGCATCAAGCTGGCAAATGCACGTGGAAATAACTTGTATGAGTTTTGGGGAGATCGTATTACAAAATTGATTAACCAAGATTTAGAACAGTCGGGTTCGAAGCTACTGGTTAATATTGCTTCTGATGAATACTATAAATCGGTGAAAGAAGCTCAAATTCAGGCAGAGATTATCAAACCTGTCTTTTTAGATCAAAAGAATGGCCAATATAAAGTGATTAGTTTTTATGCGAAGAAAGCTCGCGGTTTGATGGCACGTTATATTATTCAAAATCAACTGGATAAATTAGAAGATTTAAAATCTTTTAATACAGATGGTTATTACTTTGATACGGATAGTTCTTTGAAAGGTGAACTCGTATTTAAGCGTGATGAACAAGCTGAATAATAGTTCATCATTTAAAAACGATTAAGCTTTTGAGTAAGCTAGCGCGATCATAAAAAACAAAAGCAATCCGAGGTTGTAATGCTGATCAGTTAAGCCTTTTTAAAGCCTCCCAAATCGAATAGTTCCCTCTTTAAGAAAGAGGGAGTAGGGGGAGATTCTTAATTGACTAGCATTAATCTTTGTATTGGCTTTTTGCTGAGTTTAAAACTAAGGCTTGTAAATCCCTAAGTCAGATAGATGCAATCTTAAAATACGTCTTAATTCTAAAACTGCCTCAGGTGTTTCTTGAATAGAATGACCACCTTTAATGATTTTTTCAGAAACAGCACCGTCCAAATGTGAACTGGTATAAGGCACGATACCATCTGACATAACGTTTGGATCAGTACTATCAGTATCATTTCCCATGATTGAATGATAAATCATGCCTTTTTTAGGCATTACATTTTCAGTCACTAAAGTAAACTTAGAATTACGGCTTAAATCACTTGGACCATTTTGAATTAAACCATGTCCTACATCTTTTAAGAAGTTTTTAGCATTGATATCGCGATCATCAATTGAGTCAGCTAAAGCACCTAAAAAAGCACCTGGAAGTTTAATAATTTTCCGTGCAGCTAGAGTAAACCAGCGATCGGCAAATTCTGTACCACGATGCGGTGCGGAAAGGAAAATAGCGCGATCAAAATTCGGCACAGATTTGATGGTCAATCGTTCTTTAAAAATAGGATCATTTTTGAATTTATCGTATTTACGGTTATTCAGCATCTTTAAAGCAGGTTGGACTAAATTAGCATCACTCACCAATAAACGGGCAATAATTCCGCCCATACTATGACCAATTAAAACAGCATTTTTTGCAGATGGAGATTGTTGATCAATTGAAGCAAAAGTTTGATTAATGATTGCATTGATTTGGTAACGGCTTTCAAAAATCGGCATGTTGGTTGAGTAAAAAACCTGCCACACTTGATAATTTTCCCTCAACACTTGATCGCCCATGATATCGTTGGTTAAACGAATCCATGCTTCTGGGCTGCTTGCCAAACCATGTACCAAAACAATCACTTTTTTGTTTGGGTTATAAGGTTCAAGCATGTACAAATGAGGCATGGTTAAGTGTTGATCACGATCAATTAAGCTTAGATAAGCTGCAGCGCCTAAGTTATTTTCAGCCAACCAGAGTCCATAAGGTGCAGAGAAATTCGCCGCAAGCGGGTATTCATTTGCACCTACATTTATTTTTTCAATACTATACGGATCATAGACATTCAGCTGAAATTCGGTACCGTGCAAAATATTTTGCAAAGTGGTTGTGTTTTTAGGTTGAGCAGTCATGCTGACCGATAAATAACGGGGTTGATGAATATTTGGATTGATGCCGTTTTTATATTTGTAATTAAATGGATCAATAATATATTTTTTTTCTTCAGGTTCTTCCTTTAACTCAGGTAGAACTGCAACAAATTCAGCTCCGAAACCATCTCTACGGTTGATAGAGCGTAATCCCGAAAAGTTTAGGTTATAGCTAGAAAGTAGATTTTCTAGATCAATATTATCAAGTTGCGGATAACCATTGAAGTTAATGCTGTAAGTACTGGTACCGACCTTAATCTGTTTACCCACTTTTTTATATTGATTTCTAGCCGAATAAGTGGTGATGAGTTTAGCTAGAGCCTGATTATAGAAATCACGTATTTGAACTTGTCTGTTGTTAAAAATACGATCTTGTGGATGGCGTTCTGTTTTAAATAAATAAGCATAACTATAGCGAATGCTTTTATCTAGCATTGCCATTTGTTGATCTAAACATTGGTTATAGTTTTGTTGATTGAGTTTTTGTTTTTCTTCTGATTGATGTTTTGCGAGAATACTTATTTTGCAATTTGATGAACCATTGAGTTCGATGGCTTTCGTTAAATAAATTTCACTAATCGTAGACAGTAATTGTTCATCTTGAATCTGTGGTATTGCTTCTAGATCTTTGACACATTTGTCTGGGTCTTCAGCACATGCTTTGGCTTCACGTCCTGTCATTGAAAGGACATTCAAACTTGCTTCACTCATTTTTGAGCGTGTTAAGATACTGTCACGTTCGTTGGCGATCGTTACATTAACTTTTTGGTTTTTAACGCTGACGACTTGGCAACCACCCAAGCTCAGTGTGCCGAGTGCCATAATAGAGAGCAAGATCGTTGTTTTAGTATTTTGCATAATCATGAACTAGATCAATTTTTAAGGATAATACGATACTTTTATTTAATTGCTATTTTTATTTAAAAAAATAGACTGAATGATCAGTCTATTTTTTATATTGGATTATTGCGCTTGGGCAGGATTCTTCATAATTTGCCAAACGTTGTAACGGCCTTGCTTCTCAATTTCTTGGATTAAGCGGTCTGCAACTTCAGCTTCAGAAGGATATTTGACTTTGTAATTTTTCAAAGTCTGGATCGCATTCTTTTTCTGCTCCATGCTTATATAGTTATTGGCAGACGATAAATAAGCTTCTTGAACATTCAGTTTAATGGCTTTATCTAAATAAGGTTGAGCTTCTTTTTGACCACCACCCTCAGATAAAGAGAAACCAAACCATAAGTTTGCTTCAGGATCTTCTTTGTTGATCTTTAAAATACGTTGTGCATAACCTAGAGATTTAGTGGTGTAAGAAGAACCTAAGTCTAGATTACGCCCCAATACACTGGCTTTAAATGCACGAATGAGAATATCAAAAGATGCATTTGGATGCGCCGCCAATTGATCAAGTTGTGTAGAAACTTCTCTTAGTTTGCTTTCAAAACCTTTACGTTCTTGGCGATCTGTAAATTGTGGCGGATAATGACGTGCTTTACCTTCGACCATTTGCAAGAAATCATCAATTGCAGTGATATCAATTTCATTTTCACCTGCAAGTACGGCATATTTCATCGCACGTTGATTATTATCAATTGTCGGAATAATTAATTTATTACTGTCTAAAATCAATTTTTTGGACGGATTTGCAGGATCAGTCACTTCAAGTTTGTTGACAGGTTGAGCAGATGCCTTTTTCAATTCTAATTCAAATACAGGTGGTTGATCGTAATTGAATGGATTGAGCGCATAAAAAGGAGGAGATAAATCGGGTTCTGTATAGACGATTGGTTCATTTGCTACAGGTTTTTGCTGCACTGGCGTCATAGAACATGCTGTAAGTACTGAAGTAGCAAGTAATGCATATGCCAAAGGCTTAATTGTCATGTATTTCTTCCAATGATTTATATTGAAAATTAAAAGTAGAGTTGCATGTTCATCAGTCTATGAAAAGACGTATAAACATGCAACTTGATTTAGTTTATTGTATTAAAAACTATACATTAGCTTTTAGATGGATGACTTTGCGACTTACATTCACGTCGAACATCTTCAATAATCTTAAGCTCTTCCTCGCTATACGGTTGCTCATCGATTTGTTGTTTATTAAATGTTGGATCTAACAGTGAAAGTCGAGCGCAGAAATCATTCATACGCTTTTCATTCTGCTCTAAGCGATCGATCAACACACGCATAGCTTCCAAAATAGGATCGACCTGTTCTTGGCTTGCAGCATAGGGTTGAAAGTCAGTGTTTTCATTACTTTCAGTTAAATGATCTAAATTAGTATTGTCAGGACATCGAGGTTCTTGCTCTTTGAGTTGAACAGGTTCTTTGTCTTTGCTAATAAAGCGAGCTGGATTACCAACTGCTGTTACACCTTCAGGTACGGCTTTTGTCACGACTGCATTAGAGCCAACTTTGGCATTTTTACCCACAATAAATGGCCCGAGGATTTTTGCACCCGCGCCGACAACCACCCCATCTCCAAGGGTAGGATGACGTTTACCTTTATTCCACGTTGTGCCTCCAAGGGTCACGCCATGATACAAGGTCACATCATCACCAATTTCAGCAGTCTCACCAATCACGACGCCCATACCATGATCAATAAAAAAGCGTCTGCCGATTTTGGCACCTGGATGAATTTCAATACCTGTGGCAAAACGACTAAAAGAAGACAAGATTCGTGCTGAAGTTTTACATTCTTTTTCCCAAAGCTCATGCGCTATACGATGCATAATTAGGGCATGTATACCTGGATAAGTTGTTAAAACTTCGAATGTATTTCGCGCAGCTGGATCTCGCGCAAATACAGCTTGAATATCTTCTTTGAGCTGTTTAAGCATTAGTTTTGATCCTCATTTTGGGATTTTTTCCATGTACCGTTATTTAAAGCTTGAACTCGGCTAAATATGCCGCGTAGTAAATGATATTCCATTTTATCTAATTGTATACGCCCAAATAAGCGGCGCAAGCGTAATGGGAGTAATCTTGGGTTTTTAGGATCCAAGAATTCAATTTCAGCGAGCATTTGTTCAAAATGTGGATAAAACTGTTCCATTTGTTCATGTGTAACCAAAGGTTCATCCCAATGCATATGATCTGTATCGGTAACTTGCATAACGGCTTGCGTATCCACCTGTTTTTCGACCAATTCTAAAGTTGCCATACGCATTTCATAACACAGTACTTGGATGGCTTGTGCAACATTTAAAACACCATAATCCGTATTGACAGGTATGGTGACATGATAATTTGCCAGCGCCAATTCTTCATTGGTTAGTCCACGATCTTCACGTCCAAATACAATCGCAATTTCTTGTTGGTCTTTGATGACAGCTTGCATTGATTTTTGTGATGCAGGGCGAGCATCCAAAAGAGGCCATGGAATGGTACGGCTACGTGCACTCGTGCCAAATACCAAGTGACAATCTTTAATGGCTTGTTCTAAAGTTTCGACTATTTCAATCTGATCGATCAGATCGGTAGCACCTGCTGCAAGTGCATCAATATCTGGATGCGGGTAGGTTTTAGGTGCGACCAGTACCAATTTAGATAAACCCATGGTTTTCATTGCACGTAAGGCACTGCCGATATTGGCAGGAAGCGTTGTATTGACCATCACAATACGTACATGACTTAAATGCTGTGAAATCACAGCATTGTCGATAATATCCATTATTTTTCCAAAAAATTAAGCTTTGATTTAAAAAGATGATTGCATAGCTTACGAAAACTGACCTGCATCGGCCATGTATTGTTCCATGGCATCATCCATGCTCATATCACTTGGCGGAGGGGCAAGTTGCTGAACTGGTTGTTGTCGGTGATCAACAGCTTTTGCTGCTTTTGATTTGACTTGATATTCAATATGAATTGCTTCTTTACCAAAATAGTCACGTAATTTTGCAAGTAATTCATCTAAAGGCGCAATTTTCCACTGTTGCCCTAAATGTAATTCTGCTGTTGCATAATCGTAGTCTAATTGGATTTGCATCGGAATATGTTGACACATATCGACATTACAGAAAGGCAATAAAATCTTTTGAATATCAGATGCTAATGTTTTAGTGATAATTTCAGGATTTAAAGTCACGGCAATATGATTGGCACGTTTCTGACGAATTTCATTGAGTGTAAATGCTTTGGTTAAACGTCCCATTGGACGATCAAAACCTTCACGCTCATAGATTTCACCTTCAATCACTACAACTTTTTCATTTTGAATAATATCTTTAAAACGCTGGAATCGCTCATGATTTGTAGAAATTTCGATACGTGCCGTACCATCATCAAGTGTAATGACCATACGATTTGGGAAGTTTGCAACATCGACCACTAAACCTGCAAAAACAGTGGTAACACCACGACGTGTAGGTGTGAGTTCATTAATTTTATTTGGAATAAAAGCTTTAAGTTCAGCACGGTACACATCAATTGGATGACCTGTTAAATACAAGCCAAGGGTATCTTTTTCACCCTTTAATCGAACTTCATCTGACCAAGGTTTTACGGGTTTAGCAGGTTTGCGCTGAACTTCTTCAACTTCTCCAAACAAGTCCATAATCCCTGTTTCACGGTTTGATCGGGCTTGCTCAGCAGCTTGAACGGCTTCAGGAAGTTGTAACATTAAACTTGCACGTTCGATCCCTAGACAGTCTAAAGCACCCGCACGAATTAATGCTTCTAAAGTACGTTTATTGATTTTTTTCAAATCTACACGATGGCAGAAATCGAATAAATCTTTATATGGGCCGTCTTGAATCCGTGAGTCAATCACAGATTGCATGGCTTGCTCACCAACACCTTTAATTGCACCTAAACCGTAAATAATCGTGTCTGCATCACTGGCATGGAATTGATAAAACGACATATTGATCGATGGTGGCAAAACCTCTAGGCCGTTATTTCGGCAGTCATCAATAAGGAATACGACACTATCTGTATTCTGCATTTCTGAAGATAAAACAGCGGCTAAAAACTCAGAAGGGTAGTGTGCTTTTAGCCAAGCAGTTTGGTAGGCAACCAGTGCATAGGCTGCCGCATGCGATTTGTTAAAACCATAGCCCGCAAATTTCTCCATATAGTCAAAGATATGGTTGGCAGTGCCTTCATCAATATCTTTAAGTGCGGCACCTTCAATAAAGGTGGCACGCTGTTTGACCATTTCTTCGACTTTCTTTTTACCCATCGCACGTCGAAGTAAATCTGCGCCACCCAGTGTATAACCTGCACAAAGCTGCGCCGCCTGCATCACCTGTTCTTGATAAACCATAATGCCATAAGTCGGTTCGAGTACACTTTCGAGTAATGGATGAAGATATTCAAACTCACCACCATGCATACGATGAATAAAGTCTGGAATCAGATCCATTGGCCCCGGTCGGTATAACGACACAAACGCAATAATTTCTTCGAACTTACTTGGGCGTGCTTCTTTAAGCATCTTTTTCATGCCCACGGATTCAAACTGGAATACCGCAGTGGTATTTGCTTCAGCAAATACTGAATATGCTTTTGCATCAGTCAATGAGATTAAAGAAATGTCGACAGGAGTTTCAGATTGAATACGCTTATTGATATTTTGAACGGCTGCTTCAATCACCGTCAGATTTCGTAAACCTAAAAAGTCAAATTTAACCAGTCCTGCGGCTTCAACATCATCCTTGTCGAATTGAGCGACACGACCTGTGCCATCAGCTTCACATAAAACTGCTGAATAATCCGTAATTTTTGTCGGTGCAATCACCACACCACCCGCGTGTTTACCTGTGTTACGGGTAATTCCTTCAAGCTTGAGTGCCATTTCCCATATTTCTGATGCATCTTCATAATCAGGATTAGAGGGATTTGTGACAATATCCTTGAGTTGTGGTTCAGCTTCGATTGATTCTTCGAGTGAAAGTCCTAGTGGTTTGGTTGGGATCATTTTTGAAATACGATCAGCTAAACCATAAGATTTACCTAGAACACGTGCGACATCGCGAATCGCTCCTTTTGCTGCCATAGTACCAAAAGTTGCAATCTGTGAAACGGCATCTCGCCCATAATGTCGAGCCACGTAATCAATGACTTTATCTCGACCTGCGATACAAAAGTCGATATCGAAGTCAGGCATGGACACACGTTCTGGGTTTAAGAATCGTTCAAAGAGTAGATCATAGCGTAAAGGGTCTAAGTCTGTGATTTTTAAACTATAAGCAACTAATGAGCCTGCACCTGAACCACGTCCTGGGCCTACTGGAACACCATTATTTTTTGACCATTGAATGAAGTCCATGACGATTAAGAAATAACCCGGGAACTCCATTTTATTGATGATACCAAGTTCATAAGCCAGTCGTTCATCATACGGTTTTCGAATTTCAGCCCAATCTTCATCACGTTTTTCAACAGGGTAGAGTACAGCTAAACGTTCTTCCAAACCTACTTCAGATAAATGATTGAAATAACTGTGAATTGTATGACCTTCTGGGATAGGATAATCAGGTAAGTCATTGAACCCTAAACGTAAAGAAACAGTACAACGTTTTGCAATTTGTAAAGTATTTTCAATCGCACTTGGAATATCGGCAAACAGCTCGATCATCTCTGCTGACGACTTAAAATATTGTTCAGGTGTATAATTTTTAGGACGTTTGCTGTCACCTAAAACATAACCATCGGCAATACAAACCCGCGCTTCATGTGCTTCAAAATCTTCTTGTTTTATAAAATGCACATCATTGTGTGCAACGACACCAATATTATATTTTGCAGCAAGTTTTAGCGCTTCTTGGTTAAAGTTTTCTTCTAAAGGGCGCCCAGTACGTGTTAGCGCCAAATAAACACGATTTCCAAACTTTTCAATCCATTGTTCTAATAAAGGCTCAGCTTTTTCAGGATAAGCAGAACACAACAGTTCACCAATATCACTGTGTAAACCCAATAAGATGATTAAATCGTCAGATTGTTCAAGAATCCACTCTTTTTGGATACATGGAATAGAAAGCTGCTGACCTTCAATAAAACCACGAGAGACAATTTCAGTCAGGCTACGCCAACCTTTATTGGTCATTGCCAATAAAGTTGCTTTATGGTTAGCGTCATTTAAACGAATCACACTACCAAAAATAGGCTTGATACCTTTGCCTTGTATTTTATTATAAAACTTAACAGCAGCATGTAGATTGGATAAGTCAGTAATGGCCAAAGCAGGCATTTCGTCTGATGTCGCAGCTTTAATCAGATCAGGTATCCGTACGATCGATTCGGTGATCGAAAATTCTGTATGAACACCAAGATGAACAAACTGCATAAATAAATCCTATCTCAAACTGTTGGGCATTTTATCACGCTTAAACTCTGATGTGCTGAAATAACTTATTCTTTGCTTTGAGAATATTTTTTATTAAATAATTGAAATACAATGTTATTAAATTATTTTTAAAGCATTTTGTTCTGATTGAATGTAAAAAAACCAAATGACTTATGTATTAAACTTGCAAAAAGTGATTATCGAAATCGCATAGTTCAATAATCACTGCACTTTAAAATAAAGGACTAAAGTGATTTTAATTGCTAAAGGCATTAAAGCATTTTTAAGCGTTCTGAACCAATCCAGTGTTTCGAAAATTGATAAGCGGCACGACCTGAACGTTGACCACGTGCTTGACACCATCTTAAAGCTTCTGTTCGAACATCGTCATTAAACGGCATATTTTCTTTATTTAAATAGTGCTCAACAATTTCTAAATACAGGTCTTGATCCATCGGATAGAATGACAGCCACAGACCAAAACGGTCAGACAAAGAAATTTTTTCTTCAATCGCTTCTTGAGGGTGTAACTCTTTATATTGAGGCACATCAACTTTTGTTACAGGTATATTTTCATGCATGAATTCAGGCAATAAATGACGACGGTTACTGGTCGCATAGATAATAAAATTACTTGAACCTGATTGTAATGAACCATCTAAAACACTTTTTAAACTACGGTAATTTTCATCCTCAGCGTTAAAAGCCAAGTCATCACAATAAACGATAAATTTTTCAGAACGATCTTTGATGATTTTTTGAATTTCAGGTAGATCTGATAAATCATCACGTTCAATTTCAATTAAACGTAAACCTTGATCAGCATATTGTGTTAACAGTGATCGGACAATTGATGATTTTCCCGTGCCACGTGAGCCAGTGAGCAAGATATCATTGGCTGGGAGTCCATGTAAAAATTGCTCTGTATTTTGTAAGATTTTCGCTTTCTGTCGTTCAATCCCTTTAAGATCTTCAAGATGCATTGCCTTTGGTTGGTATATTGCTTTAAGTTGTTTATCGTGCCATCTGAAAGCAGGTGCAGAAAAATCAGTATCTTGTTTCGTTTCTGGAAGCACTTGCTGTAATTGATCCAGTACTGTTGATAATTTCTGAATGATATTATCGGGTAAATCGAAAGCTGCCATTGTTATATCCGTTGGAGATTTTAATAAACGACGATTAGGCGGTTATCTTAACACAGCCTTTTGGGTGTATTTATCTCAAGATTCGATAATTTGTCTTTGTTAACCAGATTAAATGATTGATGGTGATTGATTATCTGATTATTTTTAAGCATAGTCTGTAGATGAATGTTTAGTCCAGTTAGATGGTCGTGTAGTTCATCGGATTAAAATCAAAGGAATATTAGACATGCTATTAGAACTCACTCAAGATTTAAATCCGCATCAAGCTTATCGTATAAAAAAACTGAAAAGACGGTTGGCGAATGCTGAAAACTATGAAGAGTGGCAGTCGATTGCATTGAAATTAGATGAAGAGACGGGCGCTCAAGAGTGGAAGTTCGATAACAGTTCACCTTATTTTGATGCTGAAATTATTTCTTATCGTTTAAATTTATTGCGTCGTTATCGTCAACAGAACAGAACACAAGATTTAATTTATATTCTACGTGAAGGCTTTAGTCATGATGTGGCAAATATTGGGCATCCCATGTTATTTGCGCACAGTTATGTCGGAACCAAAAAAATTATTGACGATTATATCGATGAAGTGAGTAAAAGTTTGGCTTTTATTGCTTCAGAAAGCTGTCAGTTATTAACGCTTGAAAATAAAATCAATTTTTTCAAAAACTGTGAAAAAGCATATGGTCAACCAGCATTGATGTTTTCGGGTGGAGCAACCTTAGGATTATTCCATAGTGGTGTATGCAAAGCCTTGATGGAACAGGACTTAATGCCGAATGTGCTGTCAGGTTCAAGTGCGGGTGCCTTGATGACTGCTTTATTGGGTGTGAATGAACCGAGTCAAATTCCGAACTTACTTTCAGGCGATCAATTTTATAGTGAAGCATTCCATTTCCGTGGTTTTCGAGAGTTGATTAAAGGAAATGGTGGCTTTGCTGATGTACGATATCTCAAAAAATTCTTAATCGAAAATTTAGGCGATGTCACTTTTGAGGAAGCTTTTGATCAATCAGGTTTAGACATCAATATCACCGTTGCACCTTATGATGTTACGCAAGAAGATGCACGGATTATGAATAAGTATACATCACCTGATTTATTGGTTTGGAGTGCAGTTTTAGCCTCTTGTGCAGTACCAATTTTGTTCCCACCTGTTCGCTTAACCAGTAAACGCTTCGATGGCGTACATACACCTTATTTGGCCAATACGCGTTGGGTGGATGGCAGTGTACGCAGTGACTTTCCACAAGAACGGATGTCACGACTTTATAATTTAAATTACACCATTGCCAGTCAGGTGAATCCGCATATCGTACCTTTTATGCAGAATGACGAAGAGCGTTATCGTAAGGATTTATTGAGTTGGCCTGAGCGGATCGTGCGTCAACAAGGCAAATTGGCAACGATGGGGATTATGGATTTTGCTCGTGGACGTATGGGACGAATTCCGTCGGTACGTCGCATACTTGATCATGGTTATGGTGTAGTTGATCAGCGTTATTATGGTGATGTGAATATTATCGGGCAGTATAGTTTGCGTCATTATAGCTATATGTTGCAGAACCCTCGTCCACATTTATTTAAGCTTTTACAGCGAGAGGGTGAGCGTGCGACTTGGCCGAAAATTTCGAGTATTGAAACACATGCACGTATTGGTAAAACCATTCAGCATTGTCTCGAAGTATTAAACTTTGAGCAAAAAGCAGCGAACAAGCCAGTACAACTTGCAGAGATCTAATGGCAGTCATTAGATTACAAGCGGGATGTATTGACTTAGCAACAGCTATAAATTCCCCCAAAAGCCAAAGTTTTGGACGCCGTATTTATTTGATCGAGCAACAGGGGCGAAACTTTTGGCTGAAACTGCAATTACAAAGCGCGACATCTTCACATGATTATTTGGCGCACGAACAAAGCTTTTTAAATGAATTGGATTGTTATAGACAACTTAAGCTTAAAGAGACTTGTGAAAGCACATTATTGTTGAATTTTTCAATATTAAACACGCCACAATATTTTCAAAAAAGTGAAGGATTTATTGAACAAACATTGTGTGTTGAAGATGCGCCTTTATTATTTTCTGACAATATAGATCAATTACCACGAACTGAAATTCCTCGTCGACTGAAATTAAGTTTGGACGTCTTAGAAAATTTACATGAATACGGTTATATACACGGTGATTTGAAAGTTGCACATTTTCGTTATTCTAATGATGTCGCTGCGCTGATTGATTTCGAACAAGCATCAACTATTGAACGAGTTCGTTATATGCCAAATACAGCGACTCCACGCTATATGGCGCCAGAATTATTTCATGCTGAACCTAAATCGTTTGCGAGTGATGTCTATGCTTTAGGTATCATTTGGTTAGAATGGCTGACACAAACACGATTTAAGCAAAAGCACTATTTAGATTGGGCAAATTTACATTGTCAAAGCTTAAAAATTGATCTTCCAATACAATTTGAAATGTTAGAAGAAATATTATTAATGATGCTAATGAAAAATAAAGTACAACGTTGCTCAAATATTTATCAATTAAAACAAGTATTAAACCAAATTGTTTAATGAAAAAGCAGTGCGGGGTGTTTTTGATTTTTATTTAAACAAACGAGTGTGTTTTTATTAAAAAGGGCTTGTCATACTGAAATGATCTCTATAATATACACAGCCATTGGGGACGTGGCGAAATTGGTAGACGCACTGGATTTAGGTTCCAGCGCCGCAAGGTGTGAGAGTTCGAGTCTCTCCGTCCCCACCAAGCAATTCATTTTGTGGCATTAAAGCAAAATGAAGTGTGATAGAGGATTGGTGTAATGGTAGCATGACGGTCTCCAAAACCGTTCGTCAAGGTTCGAATCCTTGATCCTCTGCCAAGTTATTTAAAATACCACTGATATGGTTTTTTTATTCGGGGACGTGGCGAAATTGGTAGACGCACTGGATTTAGGTTCCAGCGCCGCAAGGTGTGAGAGTTCGAGTCTCTCCGTCCCCACCATATTTAAAAGGCAAGATAAAAATCTTGCCTTTTTTATTGCCTAAAATTTATAAAGCACTATTCACAGTAATACGATATTGATTCACTCAATGTGTCGATGTTTAGGGTTTGAGATAAGTTGAGCGTTTGCCAAAGTGTTCAAGGATATAGCGAAGCAGTGGTTTGAATAATCACAATGCAGTGAGGGATTGTTACCCACTAAAAAAGAATCAAAATGTCATGTTTTATTTAGAAAGACCTGAGCTTTACTTATTTAAAGAAAATACAACACAGGTCTTTGATTCAAAGAGACACTTCATTTAAATATAGTTTATAAAAATTTACTAAACTTTTAAAATTTACTATGCTTTTAAGTGATCTTCAAATTCTTCACCAAGTTGAACCGCCAAAGGGTTACCTGATAAATCGCATGTGACCAAGCCATATTCTTTTTTAAAGCTGAACGTAAATCCTTTACCATCAGCTAAGTTCTTTACTGAATAACCTAATTTCTCTAACCAAATACGAAATGCAATTAAATTTTTTGCCTTAACAACCTTTTTCACAGAAGATCTCCTTAATTCCTTCCTTTAAAATTTAATAGGGATGATCATCAAATTTTTAAAGGGGCAATTTGCATAAAGTTATTTTTTATATCAATTTTTGATCACAAGTAAAAATCACTATTTTAAATATAGAAGGCGTGAATGATTTAAAAACTTTGTTGAGTCAATTATTTCATTTTTAAATATGATAAATATCAATTGGATATATCTTAGATTAAAAATACTCTGCATCATTTCAAATGATTTGTCACAAAATTTTAATTAAGAAATTTATTTGCTGAGAATGTAAATAAATTTATCAAAGCACAGCAAATAGTGATGATATTGAAATCGAGAACACGTGATTTCAAAAATTTTTGACCACGTGCCCTGTATTTATATGTGAATGGTGGCTGAAATCCATTGCCAAATTGAAACGCTAAAGGCAGAGCAAGTGAAATATATTGCTTGTATTGATTAAAAGTTGTCTTTTAATGCGCGAATACGTGCAAATTCGTCAGCACTATCCACTCTTAAAAAAGGGTTGGTTTCAAGTTCTAATTCGATAGTGCTTGGTAGTGTGATTTCGCCTCGCGCACGCAGTTGTGTGACTTCTTCAGCACGTTGTTGAATGGCTCGATTCTCAGGTTCAATATGTAATGCAAATTGAGCGTTGGAGAGTGTATATTCGTGTGTGCAGTAGACTTTTGTTCTCGGTGGTAATGCTGCTAGACGATTCAACGAGTGATAAAATTGCTCGGGTGTACCTTCAAACATACGTCCACAACCCATTGCAAATAGGGTATCACCACAAAAAACACTGTCAATTTCATCAATAAAAAACGCAATATGTCCCAAGGTATGACCTGGAATTGCAATAATTTCAATGTTTAAATCATGAAATTTGAAATGATCATCATGTTGTAAGGGATGGGTGAGAAAGGGGATCTGACTTAATTCTTCACGCGGGCCATATGCAGGAAGTTGATGATCAGCAATCAGTTGCGGTACACCACCAATATGGTCTTTATGCCAATGTGTTAGCCAAATTTGTTTTAAATGCAGTTGATGTTCAGCACAGTAGCTTTTAACTAAATCGGCCTGTGTCGGGTCAATAACGACCACATCATGGCTCGTGGTTTCTTCGATGAGCCAAATATAATTCTGTAATTGGTTCTTTACATCGATCACGTGAATTTTATAGCGCATGACAGATTTCCATCTCTAATCTTATTTAATGTATATTTTAAATCAATCATCTTGTTAAATCCTAGATTTATGTATTGTTATGTATTGAATTGAATTATTTAAAAAATGTGCTCTTATTAGCAGGCTATACCTTGATGAATCTCTAGCTGACTTAATTTTCCATGTTTAAACCCAAAATAAACATAGGATGTATAGCTAGCGGTGTAATCATTTGGATTTTTAAGATAACTTTTGACTTCTGCATTATCCAGCATTAACACCGAATTTCCTGTTTTGGCACTCAGCGGAAAGTCTTTTTTGAACTGATTGAATGTGTATTGATGGTTGATGCGTTTACCATTGATGAGTACTGTTTCAGTGAGTGATTGCATATTGCTCCATGAGAGCCAAACACGGCCTTGGGTTGAACCAAGCTGTTGAAAGTTATGTTTAGTTTTATAGAAATTCTCTGATTTAATTTGCGGGTTGTCTTCTGGAAATATTTCAAACTTCAAAGTCTTTCCATTTGCAAATGATGTGGAATATTCATAGTTTGCGGTACATTCGGAATATTCTTTCTCGATATTTTATACAGGTTTGCCAATAAGTTTTTCAATTTGATTCGCAGCCACGCTTTGAACGAGCTCAATCTGATTGACTTTTACTGTGGTGGTATAGTCCATAGTGATCTGTGCGGAACTGATTGATGATAATAGGACTGCGATTGTTGTCGTTATTTGACTAAGCTTATGCATTGCGATGGTTGATCTTAAAGTTTGTTTGACATTAGCTCTTATCTTTATTTATTTCAATGATTAAATCGGTGATACAGCGGCAATAAAAATACCCTCAGAAAAGAGGGTATTTTGAAATGCTGAATTGAATAGTAGTGTGAAAAGTGGTTATCTTAGTTTAGATAACCAATCACCTATACTCTGCACCAGTTGCACCAAGATAAGTAAAACAATAACAGTTAAAATAACAACACTGGTATCAAAGCGTTGATAACCATAAGAAATAGCTAAATCACCAATACCACCTGCACCGACAGCACCAGCCATTGCCGTTGCGCCGATTAAGCTAATGGTCGCAGTGGTTAAATTTAAAATCAAAGAACTACGTGCTTCAGGGATAATAAATTTAAAAATAATTTGGCTTGGAGAAGCCCCCATCGCTTGCGCGGATTCGATAATACCTTCATTAACTTCAAGCAATGAAGTTTCAATCAAACGACCAATATAAGGACCGACATAGATTGTTAAAGGTACGATCGCAGCCCAAGTTCCAATGGAAGTACCTACAATCAGTTTAGTCAAAGGAATGACCGCGATTAAAAGGATAATGAAGGGCAATGAGCGTAATGCATTTACAATTGGATTAAGTACATGATAAATCACCCGATTTGGCATAATTCCTTGTGGACGTGTCACCAATAAGATGATGGCTTGAATAAAGCCCCAAATCGTACCAAAAAGCATGGCAAAGAAAACCATGTGAAAGGTTTCTTGCAGTGCTGTCACAAATTGATCAATGGATAATGAACTATGCCAAAAAGGTGCCGTGATTTCAGTGAGCCATTGTACGATTAAATCTCTCATACAGTTACTCCTGATTGTGTAACTTTAACGCCATGTTGTTCAAAAAATTCAATGGTTTGATTGATGATGCTAGGGTCACCAAGCAGTTGAATAAACATTTGACCAATGACTGAGCCATTGATTTCAGTCATGTTGGCAAATAAAATATTTAAGCTGATATCAAATTGCTTAATCGCCGCTTGTACCACTGTTTCTTGCGCAGAAGTCCCTAAGAATTGCAGGCTATAAATACTGTTATGGTTTTGATTCTCAAGATTATTCAGAATATTAATAGGCAGTTGTTGCTGTAATACAGTTTGAATAAAATTTTGGGTAGTCGGATGTTGTGGTTGGCTAAATAGCGCCAAAGTAGAGCCAGTTTCAATCACTTTACCTTGTTCCATAACTGCAACATAGTCACAAACACTTTCAATCACATCCATTTCATGGGTGACCATGACAATGGTAATACCTTGTTCTTGATTAATTTTTTTTAGCAATGCTAAAACAGATTTAGTGGTTTGCGGGTCAAGCGCAGATGTAGCTTCATCGCACAGTAAAATTTTAGGATGATTTGCCAAAGCACGTGCAATACCTACACGTTGTTTTTGACCACCTGAAAGTTCATCTGGATAGGCATCTTTTTTATGTTTTAAGTCAATAAATTCAAGCAGCTCATTCAGACGCTTTTCACGTTCAGCTTTATTGATGCCCAATAAAATCAGTGGCATTTCAATATTATCTGCAACCGTTTTGGTTTGCAGTAAATTAAAATGTTGAAAAATCATACCGATATTTGCACGTTCTTGACGTAATGCTCGTGCATCTAGTGCCGTAAAGTCTTTTTGATTAATAATGACTTGCCCTTGACTCGGACGTTCAAGCAAATTAATCATACGGATTAAGGTACTTTTTCCTGCACCACTATAACCAATAATGCCAAATATACTCCCTGCTGGAATATTCAGATTGATCTGATCCAGTGCATGTATGGTTTGACCTTTAAGTTCATAGTGTTTTGAAATGTTTTTAAATTCAATCATATCGTCAGAAACTATACAAAAATGAAAAAACAGGCAAAGTAACTTTGCCTGTTTCGTTTAAGCCATTATAAGACTATTTTGATTCTGTAAGATAGCTTACAGGCTTATTTACATGCACTTTAGTCCCGCCAAAGTGTTCTTGAACATACTTACCAACAGCTGGAACATGATATAACTCACCCACTTTTTTCAAAATAGGATCGTCTTTACGAGATTCTGCAACGGCAAGAACATTGACGTTCATTTTTGTGGTTTGATCGATTGGCTCATAGTAAATAGAGTCTTTGAGTACGTTTAGACCACCTTCCATTGCAAGTGTATTACCCAATACAATCGCATCAACTTCATCTTTAGCACGTACAGCTGTGGCCATTTGAATCGGTTTGATGACAATTTTTTTCGCATTTTCAGTAATATCAGCAGGCGTACCTTTAACTAGATCAAAGCCATCTTTTAATTTTACTAAGCCGGCAGATTGTAAAAGCAATAATGCACGTGATTCATTTGCACCATCATTTGGAATCGCAATGGTTGCACCTGGAGCAAAGTCTTCAACTTTTTTTACTTTGCTTGAGTAAATACCCATTGGTTCTAAGTAAGTGGTAGAAACAGCAGCAATCTTGTCTTTGTTTGAATCATTAAAAGCAACAAGATATGCATAAGATTGGAATGCATTGATGTCTACTTCTTTATTTGCAACAGCAGTATTCATTGCAACGTAATCAGTGAAGTTTTTAACTTCAAGTTTGATTCCTGCTTGCTTTGTTTCAGGTAGTGTTGCAATGTAACGCCAAATATCAGCATCCGAGCCAGTTGAAGCCATGGTCACGACTTGTTCTTTGCTTGCATCCGCTGGAGCTGCTGCATCATTTTTTGGAGCTTCTTGTTTTCCACAAGCAGAGAGGGTAAGCACAGAGGCACTAAATAAAACACCAAACAGCTTTTTCATGTATTCATCCTAGTGGAAATGCAAATTTCTTTACATTCTCATTTGATTTAATTTCTAACATTATATAGAAAACATATGCATAGATTCTTTTGTATTCATCCATGAATATTGTGTTCTTTAATTTGTGGATTAGAGTGCGGTTGTGAAATGAGATTCTTCAACTGTTCTCTAAAGATTTGTTAATCATATCAATAAAATTATCTTATACATAGTGAAAAGGTTGAGGCAAATATTTAACATTAAGCGCTATAAATTTAATGTTTCTATTAAATTGATATGTAAAACAATTGCTTTTGTTTAATATAAATATGTATGTGGCTAATTTTTATACTTATTCTTTATTTATAAGTTTTTAAGGATTTATTATCTTATTTTTGAATATATAAAGCCCGTGATCGTCATTGGATGGCATACAGCAGAGCTGCTATTTCCAAAAGGATTTTGTGGTATTCAATTCCCTTACACAATTGAATACCATTTAAAATCAAAAAATGAAGCGATAAATTGATCCTTTAAACCAATTTACTGTAAAAACGTTTCCGATTGATACGCAGGATTCGGGTAGTCATAAAAACCTTGACCAGTTTCCATGCCCATCTTGCCAGTATCGATCATCTCAGTTTTAATTTTGTCTGCAATTTTAAGCAGAAGTGGGTTTTTGGTTAAGTCCGCTTGTAACATAGTTACATTATAAGCTGTTGTCATGCCAATCATATCTAATGTCCCAAATGGACCTATCGTGCTGCTCTGTGTTTTCATCCATGTTTGATCGATGGTGTGGGGGGCTGCAACCTCATTTACCCAGAGGTCTAAAGCTGATACTAAATACGGAACTAACAGCGTATTAATAATATAGCCAGGCTGTTCTTTATAAATTGGCAGAGCGAGCATACCCACTGCTTTAGCAAATGCTACAACTTCATCAAATACTTTACGGTCTGTAGTTGCATGCCCCATAATTTCTGCTGTGTTATGCACCCAGATTCGATTTGCAAAATGCAATGCTAAAAACTTTTCTGGGCGTCCAGTGAATTCGGAAAATTGACTAGGTAATAATGTAGACGTATTTGAAACAAAGACTGTTTTTTCAGGTGCGACTTTGCTCAATTTTTCGTAAAAATCACGTTTAATCTCTGGATTTTCAGGAACTGCTTCAATCACTAAATCGGCATCTTTCACTGCTTCTTCTAGGTTCGCGCAATAGCTCAGATTTTTAAAGGTATTGTCCAATTGTTCTTGGGTGGCATTGATATCTTTTTTATAACATTCAGATAATTCAAAAAATTTTTCTTTGGCTTTATCAAGGATTTCATCATTGATATCGTAAACTGTGACTTTAAATCCGTGAAAAGCAGTTTGAAAAGCAATTTGATAACCGAGTACACCACTGCCAGCTACAGTTACATTCTTGAAATGCATTGTATTTTCCTTATTTTATCCTTAATGAAAAATGAATCATTTCTTTTTCACCACATTTATTCGGCGAATCTATATGTTTAATTTGCAAAATCTAATATGTGGTTAAAATGTCCATTAATCCTATTGTGTCTTTGAATTTTTATGTTAACTTGACAGAATGAGTCTATTTTTTGACTTATTGAGACAAGGATTGTTTAAATGAATCAGGCAGATTCGATCGATTGTGTGAACCCTAAAAGTGACCATGAAGACATGCTGCATAGTTCTGGTTTACGTGGTTATGTCGAGGTGATGCAACAGTTAGATATTGACCCAATGCCTTTGCTAGAAAAGCATGGTATTCAAGCTTTGCAATTACAAGATGATAATGAATGGATTTCACATTATGCGGTAATTCAACTTTTGGAAGAGAGTGCACAACAATCCAATTGTGCTGATCTTGGGTTACGAATTTCACATTATCAAGATATTAGTATTTTGGGAGTACTTGGGTCTATTCTACAAAGTGCGTCTACACTTCGTGATGTGCTTAAGTACAGTTCAGATTTACTTTTCTTGCATGGTTCAGCACCACGTTTATATTTTAATGAGCATCCAACAACAGATTTATTTGAGGATGATCGTGATATTGTGGAAGTTATTTTTGATATTCAACTGACTCAAGATACTAATCTTTTAAGTAAACGTCAGTCCATGGATCTTGGGCTTGCTGTTTGCCATCGGGTGATGCGCTACTTGAGTGGCGATCATTATCAACTCCTTAAAGTGACTTTGCCACATAGTCCTATCGCTTCTTTAAATGTCTATAAACGTTTTTTTCAAACAGAAGTGATTGCAGATCAACAACATGCAGGATTGTATTTTCATAAAAAATTATTCAATACAGCATTGGGGCGCGCAGATCATGGTTTGCGAGAAATTGTAGAGAGTTATCTTGAACGGAACTTTCGTAGCCATCAAGGTTCAATCAGTGACCGAGTTCGTCATGCGATACGTATTAACTTATCGAGTCCGAAAGCCAATAAAACGGATATTGCTTATATGTTGGCAATGCATCCAAGAAGTTTGCAACGCAAATTGCATGAAGAAGGCACAAGCTTTGAGTTAATTAAAGATAAATTGAGGCAACAATTACTTTTACAGTATCTAGCAGATTCAAAAGCTTCTATGAGTCAAATTGCATCAGTGCTGGGTTTTTCTGAACAATCTGCATTAAGTCGTGCATGTAAAAATTGGTTTGGTGTGACACCTCGGCAGTTGAGGAAAGTCAGAAATTAGCAATTCAATACTTATATTTTCTAGATAAAATTGTGTTATAAAAAAACCCGCATTGAGCGGGTTTTTAAACTGACCATAGATTGAGTCAATTCAGCTTAGTCAATCAAGCATTTTCACGTGCAATCGCTCTATAACCAATATCTTTACGGTATTGCATGCCATCAAAAGTTATTTTTTGACAAAGTTCTAAAGCTTTGGCTTGAGCTTCTCCAATACTGTCGCCAAGCGCAGTGACGCAAAGAACGCGACCACCAGCAGTGACGATTTCACCATCGGCATTGGTTGCTGTACCTGCATGGAAAACTTTGGCATCAGTCATTTTAGTATCTAAACCAAAGATAACGTCATCTTTACTTGACGTTTCAGGGTAGCCTTTAGATGCAAGTACGATTCCTACCGTTTTACGTGTATCCCATTCGGCTTCTGCAGGAAGATTTCCAGCGATACCTGCCTCAACTAAATCAACCAAAGATGATTTTAAACGCATCATAATCGGTTGAGTTTCAGGATCTCCGAAACGACAGTTGAATTCGATAACACGTGGTTGCCCTTCATCGTCAATCATTAAACCTGCATACAAAAAGCCTGTATATACATGACCATCAGCTTTCATACCATCTACTGTTGGACGCATTACTTGTTGCATGACTTTTTCAAAAACATCCGCAGTCACAACGGGAGCAGGGGAATACGCACCCATACCGCCTGTGTTTGGACCTTGGTCGCCTTCAAAGATACGTTTATGATCTTGCGAAGTTGCCATTGGCAAGATGTTGTCACCATCTATCATACAAATGAAAGAAGCTTCTTCACCTGCAAGGAATTGTTCGATGACGACACGTGAACCTGCATCGCCAAATTTGTTGCCTGCCAACATATCATCAATTGCATCAAATGCTTCTTGATTGGTCATTGCAACAATCACGCCTTTACCAGCAGCTAAACCATCTGCTTTGATTACAATCGGTGCACCATTTTTTTCAACAAAAGCTTTCGCGGCATCTACTTCGGTAAATACATCATAGAATGCTGTTGGAATGTTATGACGCTTTAAGAAGTGCTTAGCAAATGCTTTAGAACCTTCAAGTTGTGCAGCAAATTGAGTTGGTCCCCAAATTTTAAGACCCGCTTCACGGCATGCGTCGACTACACCATTGACCAGCGGAGCTTCTGGACCAACAATAATTAAATCAACCGCATTATTTTGAGCAAATTCAATAATTGCAGGATTGTTTTGAATATCTAAAGCGACATTTTTACATTTATTTTCAGTCGCAGTGCCTGCATTACCAGGCGCAACAAAAACTTGAGTTACTTTTTCATCTTGCGCGATTTTCCATGCAAGTGCATGTTCACGACCACCACTACCCAATACTAAAATGTTCATCTTCAAAAACCCTTCAGAAATAGAATCCCCCTAAATCCCCCTTTATCAAAGGGGGACTCCCTTCGTTCTATTATGATATAGAAAACCCTCCTTTAATAAAGGAGGGCTAGGGAGGATTTAAAAATTAATTAGTGACGGAAATGACGCATGCCGGTAAATACCATTGCAATACCAGCTTCATCAGCAGCAGCAATGGTTTCTTCATCACGCATTGAACCACCTGGTTGGATAATACATTTAATACCTGCTTTCGCTGCATTATCAATACCATCACGGAATGGGAAGAATGCATCAGACGCCATGACAGCACCTTCAACCACTAAGCCTGCATGTTCAGCTTTAATTGCTGCAATACGTGCTGAGTTGACGCGGCTCATTTGACCTGCACCCACACCAATTGTTTGGCGATTTTTCGCATAAACAATCGCATTAGATTTCACATATTTTGCAACTTTCCATGCAAAAATGAGATCGTCAATTTCTTGTTCAGTTGGTGCACGTTTAGTCACAACTTTAAGGTCATCTTTGGTGATCATGCCTAAATCTTGGTCTTGAACCAATAAACCACCATTGACGCGCTTATAGTCGTATTGTGCAGCACGTTCATCAATTGCTGGTAATTCACCGCAAACGAGAACACGTACATTTTTCTTCGCGCCAGTCACTTCAAGTACGCCTTCAGCAATACTTGGTGCAATGATCACTTCAACGAATTGACGGTCAACAATTGCTTGCGCAGTTGCGACATCTAATTCACGGTTAAACGCAATAATGCCACCAAAAGCAGACTCAGGATCTGTTGCATAAGCAAGATCATAAGCAACTTGAATACCATCGAGTGAAACAGCAACGCCACAAGGGTTGGCATGTTTAACAATCACACAGGCAGGTTTTGCAAATGATTTCACACATTCAAGCGCTGCATCAGTGTCCGCGATATTGTTATAAGAAAGTTCTTTTCCTTGAAGTTGCTTCGCCGTTGAAACTGAAGCTTCCGTTGCTGTGCTTTCAACATAGAACGCAGCAGATTGGTGTGGATTTTCACCATAACGTAAATCTTGTACTTTATTTAATTGCGTATTGAAAGTACGAGCAAACTTATCAGCCTGACCTTCTTCTTTACCTACGCGCGCACCTAAGTATGAAGCAATCATGCCATCGTATTGTGCAGTATGTTCAAAAGCTTTCACAGCTAAGTCAAAACGAGTTTCATAAGACAATGCTGCATTAGCTTTTAATTCGCTAATCACGGTTGCATAGTCAGATGCATTAACAACAATACCCACTGAAGCATGGTTTTTAGCTGCGGCACGAACCATAGTTGGTCCACCGATATCGATATTTTCGATTGCATCTGCCAATGAACAATTTGGTTTTGCTACAGTTGCTGCAAATGGATAAAGGTTAACCACAACTAAATCGATCGCATCGATGTTGTGTTCAGCCATAACAGCTTCGTCTAGACCACGACGAGCTAAGATACCACCATGAATTTTCGGATGTAGTGTTTTTACACGTCCATCCATCATTTCAGGAAAACCAGTGTGCTCTGAAACTTCAACTACGGATACATTGTTGTCTTTAAGCAACTTATACGTACCACCAGTAGATAAAATTTCTACCCCAAGAGCTACAAGGTTCTGGGCAAATTCAACGATCCCAGTTTTATCGGAAACAGAGATTAAAGCGCGTTTAATAGTCATGATCTTCATCAACAGTTTTTAAGTCTAGAGATTTAAACAAATAGGCAAAACGTAGGTAAAAAAAATGCCCACGCAAGTCGTGAGCATTTTATCATTTATTCACTCATTAAACCGTGAGCTTTCAACTTTTTACGTAAAGTACCGCGGTTGAGTCCTAGAATCTCAGCAGCACGAGTTTGGTTACCTCGTGTATATTCTAGAACTACAGATAAAAGAGGTTTCTCCATTTCTGCTAGCACCATGTCGTACACTTGTGATGGTTGTTCACCTTGCAATTGTGCAAAATAGTGACGAACTGCGCGATCTACGTGGATACGAAGAGCGACATCAGATTGTGCAGTAAAAATAGGAGATTTGCTATTCATGCGAGATAATCCGAAAAATCTATAATCACTTGGGTAAAGTGATCAATGTGGTCTAAAAAAAATACTGAGCTCCGTCTTAGATCCTAAAACGGTTGGCTCTAAAACAGAAACAATTAGCTTGCCACAGCTTACACAATTGAGCGAAAAATAAGCGTAACAATAGATTAATATTTGTTACGGAACGCCTCAAAACAAAAAATATCCCTGATGCGCTGAATTTATTATAAAGCACATAAACAAGATTGTATTTTTTGTGAAAAATTGCGAGGAGTTTGTGGCACAAAGCTTTCGTGGCGCACATGATACCATTGTCTAAGAAAAAATGAGCAAGAAAACTACATTTTTTTTCATTTTTTTATAGTTTTTTTCAATCTTAAGGGTGAATTACTTCTAATTGGTAATGATCAAATGTATTTCTCGATGCTGTAACAACAAATTTAAAAGGGTAAGGACTATTTTTGGGAATACGTTTAATACCAATTAAACTTTCGATCAAATATTCGTCAGGCGTTATGATATAAGTCGTCACCACATTATCATGTGATTTAAGGAGTACTTTGATGAACGGCAATTCTAAACTTTTAGAATAATCGTTAGTCAACTGTCCTGTGAATTGGGTTTGCTGATTATCGATGGCTTTTACTTTTAGATTACTAATAACAATGTGCTTATAGCGTTGATCAGCAGTATCACAACGTAAAATCGAACATGTTTGGGTAAATATACGATTAATTAAAGGATAGCGGTCAGTCAGACTTGGATTAAACCATACGATTTGAAAAAGCAAGATGATGAGTAGAGCGAGATTAATCAGTCCCCAAGACGTATAGTAAAGTTTGCTTTTAGAATTGCTGGATTGATTATTGGCATGATCAATGATGCCTTGAGCTAAATTTAAACTCGGAATGCTATGAAGTGGTTCGTTATTAAAATAATTAAGATTGTTTAAGTAGGTTCTTAGGTCAATATTTGAGTTTTCTATTTTACGATCAAAAATATCTAAAAAATGTGTTTCTGCACCGTGGTCATGGTTTGGGGTATTGACGATCTGCGGTGTCTGTTCAATTAGCTGTGGTTTAACGTTTTGAGTCTTTTCTATGGCGTTGGGGTTTAGTAGATGTAATAAAGCGTTAAAGTTAGTTGAACATTTTGGACAACAAACCATACCCTGAGCAACAGTTAGTTGCGTAACTGATACTTTATAAATCGTTTCACAGTTTGGGCAGCGGGTTTGTTTGTCAGTCATAAAAACTTATTTTCGCAGATTAATACATATGACGTGATCCTGAAATTCGATACCAATTTTCATCACGTTTTTCCACTTCCATTATATCAAAGAATTCAGAATAAACATTAGAAACATCAGTAACTTGCTCTTCAATTATACCTGCGAGTGCGAACTTACCCTCAGATTTAATTAAAGTTGAGAATTCAGCCGCAAGCGCCATGAGAGGGCCTGCAAGTATGTTTGCAACAAATACATCTGCCTTTTGGTCCGCAAGCACTTTATTGAACTCTTCAGGAAGTCCAACATAGAGTTGATTGAGCACACCATTCAATTCAGCATTTTGTTTTGTTGCTAAAACAGCTTGCGGGTCGATATCTGTGGCATAAACTTTTCGAGCGCCTAAAAGAAGTGCAGCTACACCTAAAATGCCTGAACCACAACCGTAATCGATGACAATTTTATCTTTAACATCGACCTTGCCTAACCATTGTAAGCATAGAAATGTTGAAGCATGGTTACCTGTACCAAATGCTAAACCCGGATCAAGTTTAATATTGACGGCATCTGCTTCTGGCGCTTCCATCCATTCAGGTACAATCCAGTATTTTTCAGCAATTTGGATTGGCTCATAGGCATCCATCCAAGTGCGTTCCCATGCTTGGTCTTCAAGAAACTCACTGCGTATTGGTGCTTCTGGCATTTGGGTACGAATAAATGTTTCTAAAGCTTCAACATCAATTTGCTCGTCATCTTCTTGTGCATAGATGCCCGTAACAATGACTTTATTCCAAAGTGGTGTTTCACCTGGAAGTGGTTCAAGCAAGTCTTGGTTTTCAGCATCATTGAGTGTCACGCTTACAGCGCCAAGTGAGCTTAATAATGTTTCTGTAAAATCAACTTGAGCTTGTTCAACAGTAATATGAATTTGTAACCACTTCACGGTAAAGACCTAATGTATTTTCTTAAAAAAAGCTATTGTAGCCGAAAGTCTAAAGTCACGCCTTATGAAAATAAAAATGGATGGCTAAACCATCCATTTAGAAACAATTTATTTAGCATTATGTACGGGTGTTGGCTGTGTTTTCTACATTTAGTTGATTGCTTGCTAAACGAGAAATTAGCATGCCAAAAATAGCTGCAAAGATGTACATGAAAATAGAATAAACTGCGGCAGGCATCGCTACAGTACTATTCGCAATAACGGTCAGTGCGATTGTCATTGCAAGTGTACTGTTATGGATGCCAATTTCAAAAGCACATGCACGTGCTTGGGCACTATTAATTCCAAGCAGTCTTGGCACAAAATAACCAATTACTAAGCTGCAAATACAGAAGATGACCGTCGCTAAACCGACCTGCGCTAAATATTCCAAAATATGAGCACGCTCTTTGGCAATCGCGCCAATAATAATCAGGACTAAAAAAGCAACAGAGAAAATGCGTAGGGGCTTATTCAGTTTCTGGGTTAAAGAGGGCGCATAGTGTCGAATCAGCATACCCACACATACAGGAACCAAAATAATCGCAAAAACCTGTACGATTTTACCAAATTGCATACTGATCTGTTGGCCATCATTCATAAAATGCTGAATCGCGAAATTTACAATTAGCGGTAAAGTAAAAGCGGCAATAATAGAATTAATGGCCGTGAGGGTAATATTGAGCGCAATATCACCTTTAAATAAATAGCTAAATAAATTTGCGGTACTGCCACCTGGTGAAGCGGCTAATAGCATTAAACCGACTGCAAGAAGGGGAGGCAAGGCAAGGACTTTACAGATAATAAAGGCGATTCCAACCAAAACAACCAATTGACAAAATAAAGCAATCAGTACAGCTTTGGGATGTTTTGAAACACGTGCAAAATCTTTTGGGGTTAACTCTAAGCCTAAACCCATCATAATAATGGCCAGCGCTAGTGGTAACATTATGGTGATTATTCCAGAATCCATTTTTTATACACTCCATGTCATTGTTTTTTTAATATCTATTTTCTTTGAGTGTAATTGATAATTTTTATTTTTAAAATATATTTTTTCTTATTTAAAATGAATAGTTTGTATCTGAATTTTGGTCTTTTAATATTCAGTGATAAATAGATTAGACACTAAAAAAGTGGCTGACATTATCATCAACCACTTTAAGTTTTCTAGATTCATCTATTATTTCAATCATGTTGAAATAGGCTTTTTATACCTAATAATAGTTGAATATTATAGTTACTGAATTATTGCGCTTGGATAGGCGCTTCAGTAGGTTGTGCTGAACTTGGTTGTTCAATTGCTTGAGGTGCTTCATTGACAGGAGCTGTCATCGTTTCAGCAGCTGGTGCTGATTCCATTGTTGCGGTATTTGTCGTTGCTTCTGCACTCGGTGCATTCATCGCGCTTGCTCCAGCAGGTGGTGCAGGGAACGTGAATTGCAATTTACCGTCTGCATTTGGTTCACAAGTACCATTAAAAGTAACGCCTTTGTTGGCGTATACCACCCAGTCACCTTGTTTCTTCTTGCTACAAATTTGAATCTGTTTCTTCACTTCTGCCTTGCTGGCATTTTCCTCTGCTGCATGAGCGAATGAAAAAGTCACAAAACTAAGTAAAGTTGTTGCAATCACTTTAGACATCGTATTTTTCATGATGATATTCCTTTTATTAAAAAGTGTGAATTCAATAGCTAAAAAGAGATTGAATAATTGCCAGTTCGGTATTTATCCTAGAGAAGTTTTTGATTAAATTAAATTTCATTTATGGAGGAATCGTGCAACAAAGTGTCAAGTTGTGTAAGATGTATTGTTATCCTGTATAAATAAAATTTGTAAAACGAGCTAAAATAAAAAGTAAAATTTTGCTATAATTTCCTGTCATTTTATTTATCTCTCAATTATCACTATGCATTATCCTAAAGTTTACGATGTCATTGTTATTGGTGGCGGTCACGCAGGTACGGAAGCGGCGTTGGCTGCGGCACGTATGGGTCGACAGACTTTACTCCTAACTCATAACATTGAGACTTTAGGGCAGATGAGCTGTAACCCAGCAATTGGTGGTATTGGAAAATCACATCTTGTTCGTGAGATTGATGCACTAGGCGGCGCAATGGCTTTGGCTGCCGATAAAGGCGGGATTCAATTCCGTATTTTGAACTCACGTAAAGGTGCTGCTGTTCGTGCTACACGTGCTCAGGCTGATCGTATTCGTTTTAAAGCTGCAATTCGTCATACACTAGAAAATCAAGCCAATTTGGATATTTTCCAACAGTCAGCAGATGACTTGATCGTTGAAGGCGATACCGTTAAAGGTGTGGTTACTCAAATGGGTATCCGCTTTGACGCAAAAACGATTGTACTCACTACAGGTACATTCCTTGGCGGTGTGATCCATGTCGGTTTAAATAATTCTTCTGGGGGGCGTGCAGGTGATCCACCTTCAATTTCATTGGCAGCTCGTCTTCGTGAATTGAATTTGCCAGTAGGTCGTTTAAAAACGGGTACACCACCGCGTATTGATGCTCGTTCAGTTGATTTCTCAGTGATGACACCACAGCCTGGTGATTTCCCATCTCCAACCATGTCGTTCATGGGTGATGCGTCTATGCATCCTGAGCAAGTAAATTGTTATATCACACATACCAATGAACGTACCCATGACATCATTCGTGGCGGTTTAGATCGTTCACCGATGTACACTGGTGTGATTGAAGGTGTGGGGCCACGTTACTGCCCATCGATTGAAGATAAAATTCATAAATTTGCAGATAAAAACTCACATCAAGTCTTCTTAGAGCCAGAAGGTTTGGATACACATGAACTGTATCCAAATGGTATTTCAACGTCATTACCATTTGATGTTCAATTTGAATTGGTTCGTTCAATTCGTGGTATGGAAAATGCGCATATTCTTCGCCCAGGGTATGCGATTGAATATGACTATTTCAATCCTCAAGCATTGAAGTTCTCTTTAGAAACCAAAGCGATCAACAATTTGTATTTTGCTGGTCAAATTAACGGTACGACGGGTTATGAAGAGGCTGGTGCGCAGGGGTTACTTGCAGGTCTAAATGCTGCTCGCCGTGCGTGGGATCAAGAGCAATGGACACCAAAACGTGATGAAGCGTATATGGGCGTTTTGGTTGATGACTTGATTACTTTAGGTACCAAAGAGCCATACCGTATGTTTACTTCACGTGCGGAATACCGTTTGATGCTACGTGAAGACAATGCGGATCAGCGTTTAACAGCGATTGGCCGTGAAATGGGCTTGGTTGATGATGCACGTTGGGCTAACTATTGTGAAAAAATGGAAGCAGTAGAGAAAGAAACTGGTCGTTTACAGCATCTTTGGGCTGCGCCAAATAATCCATTGGGTAAAAAATTCGTTGAAATGACTGGCGATGATCTTTCTAAAGAAACCAATGCGATTGATTTGCTCAAACGTCCGAACATTAATTTTGCCCAAATTGCTGAATTAACGAGCTCAGAAGTTTCCGCTTTTGTTGGTGAGCAAATTGAAATTGCGGTGAAATATGCAGGTTATATCAACCGTCAGCAAGAAGATGTGGCTCAAATGAAGCGTTTGGAAGAAACACGCATTCCTGCTGATTTTGATTATGATGTTGTTTCAGGTTTATCTCGTGAAATTACCTTGAAATTAAAAGATGTACGTCCTGAAACTTTGGCACAAGCAGGTCGTATTCCAGGTGTAACACCTGCAGCAGTTCAATTGGTGATGATTACGATTCGTAAGAATAATCAAGCCAAAAAATCTGCTTAAGTTTTTTAAAGTTCGAAAAACCCGCTGAGAGCGGGTTTTTTTAATGCAGTTTTTGTAATTTATTAGAGCGCCTTAATTTACATTATTTAATTTAAAATGCATAATCAGTCTCAATGTTAAATATAAATAATAAATTATGTCTCAAAATATCTATTCAGCCCTCGAACGCATAGGACTCAACGCGCAAAATCGTGCCATACACCTACAACTCAGTAACCAAAGCCTAAGCCAAAAAATTTATCTACAACACATCGAAGGCACACATCGTCTCAATACAGGCATACAACTACAACTCATCTGCCTATCGACCGATGACCAAATCCCTTTAAAACAATTCATAGCTAGCCAAGCCGCTATCGACATCGTCACAGATCGCTCAGAACTAACACGCATTTCAGGCATTGTGACCCAAGCCGAAATTGGCGCAAGTGATGGCGCACTCACCATCTATCGCCTCACGGTTGAAGACCCAACCGCACTATGGAAACACAGACGAAACTCACGCGTGTTTATGAATAAAACTGCGATCGAAGTCATCCAAATCCTCTTTAAAGAATGGCAAGCACACAGCCCCTTATTCGCCGCCAGCCTGAGCTTGGACCTAAGTGGACTCAGCAAAGACTACGCGGTACGTCCGTTTATTATGCAATATAATGAACGAGATACAACCTTTATTCAACGTTTGCTTTCT
>NZ_RAXT01000230.1 GCF_003611475.1 Acinetobacter rongchengensis
AAGCTGAATACACCTGCAGTATCTGTCTGACCTGTACCCAATACAACGCCCGCAGCATTTTTAACTACAACAGTCGCTTGTTCTGATACTTGTCCTGTAATCGTCGCACCTGTTGTTGCATCTACTGTCGCTGCTGTAATCACTGGTGCTGCGTTGTCTGCAACGGCTGAGGCTGGAACAGAAGTATTTCCTGCTGCATCTGTTGCTGTTGCTGTAACCGTTTGACCATTGTTTTGAGCTGGGTTGACTGGAATCGAGAAGTTACCACTTGCATCTGTGGTTCCTGTTCCAATCAC
>NZ_RAXT01000231.1 GCF_003611475.1 Acinetobacter rongchengensis
AATTGGAGAAATCGTGGTGATCGACTTCTTTGAAGGCGATATCGATCGGCCCTTTGTCAGCGGACGCATCCACGAAGGACAACGCCACCCGACCCAATTTGACAGCCTTGGCAAACTGCCTGATACCAAAAAACTGGCAGGGATCAAAAGCAAAGAATACCAAGGCACAGGCTACAACCAACTGTGCTTTGACGATACAAAAGGACAAATCAGCACCCAACTGCACAGCAGTCATGGGGCCAGCCAGCTTAACCTCGGCAAGTTAAGCCATCCCAAAGCTCAAGCAGAAAGTG
>NZ_RAXT01000232.1 GCF_003611475.1 Acinetobacter rongchengensis
CACCCATCTATATCTACATGAATAAAATAGTTTTTTAGATAATCGTTTTGCATTTGCTGAATATCCTCTAAAGTATAATTATCATCAGGCTCTATATAGCTTTCAGCGTTGTTTATCAGTGTTAAATAAGTTTCGCGTAACTGTTTGTTTTTGGTGTCAAACATTGTTTCGCAACTTTGTGTTGACCTGTAGTAGTATGATTGAGTGGTCGATTTTTTATCAAGGTATGTGAGTTTTGCGCTGATATAGTTTACAAGGCTATTCTGAAT
>NZ_RAXT01000233.1 GCF_003611475.1 Acinetobacter rongchengensis
GTGTTACAGAAATCAGATTACATATTTATACGTGATTCACTGGGGAAGTATTTAGACCAGATTAGGGAACTCGATACAGATAACTATAATGAAATAGATCAACTCAAATTATTATTTATAAAACTAGATCATCACATAGACAGATTAAGATAGCGCAGGATTTTGCATAACGAATATTATGTTACTTGGAGTACTCAGCAACATGAATAAAATTGTTTAGATTCATGTTGCTGAGCTGTGACAACACTAGCATGTGTGGGTC
>NZ_RAXT01000234.1 GCF_003611475.1 Acinetobacter rongchengensis
GCTATCCAATTTAATCCGCAAAGTTTAATCAGACTTTGCACAAAGCCAGTAACCATACGTAAAGACAGACGGAATAAGGATTTAATCATTAAGCAGCATTGGATGGCTGCGTCGGAGTAGGTTTGATTTCGCCCTTGTTTGCCTTTTGATGGCGCATACCATTGCGTAGCAGGATCAAACCAAATGGCAATATTTCCGCGACTCATGAGTGCTCGGTTATATGCGGGCCAATTGGTTGTGCGGTAGATTTT
>NZ_RAXT01000235.1 GCF_003611475.1 Acinetobacter rongchengensis
CATCACGACACCACAAGCAGTGATAGGAACTGGAGCAAATACAACGACATTAACCAGTACAGCGAATGGTTTAGATGTTGGTGGCGATAAGATCACGAATGTAGCTGCGGGTACGCTTTCATCTACTTCAACAGATGCGGTGAATGGTAGCCAGCTTAATACAACGAATCAGAATGTAACGACAGCACAAAATACAGCTAATACGGCTAATACGACAGCGAATACAGCGCTGACTACAGC
>NZ_RAXT01000236.1 GCF_003611475.1 Acinetobacter rongchengensis
AGTGATCAGGAATTCTTTGTCTGCGTCTGTATGTTGTTCTATTTCAGGGTGTTCGGTGAATGTAAACCAGTATCCAACCTGAGCATCTCGGACTGTGCTGTGTGCTGTGAATTGTTTGGCTTGTGAGTTGTAGTATTGACTCAGGTTGTGGTTGAGTTTTTCGAGTTGGCTGTTGCCTGCTCGGCTCACGCCATCTTCTCCATTCAGGTCAGGGATCCATGCAGGGCTGTAATACCAA
>NZ_RAXT01000237.1 GCF_003611475.1 Acinetobacter rongchengensis
CGTGATCAGGAATTCTTTGTCTGCGTCTGTATGTTGTTCTATTTCAGGGTGTTCGGTGAATGTAAACCAGTATCCGACCTGAGCATCTCGGACTGTGCTGTGTGCTGTGAATTGTTTGGCTTGTGAGTTGTGGTATTGACTCAGGTTGTGGTTGAGTTTTTCGAGTTGGCTGTTGCCTGCTCGGCTCACGCCATCTTCTCCATTCAGGTCGGGGATCCATGCAGGGCTGTAATACCAG
>NZ_RAXT01000238.1 GCF_003611475.1 Acinetobacter rongchengensis
GCAAAGGCTTTGAGTTGTTCAATCGATTCTATTTCATCGGTTTGTTGGTTTTTGGCAAGATCACTCAGTGCTTTTGCATTATTTTGGCTATTTTCAAGTTGTTGTTTGGCCTGTGTCGCATCAAGGTGGTCGCCTTTCGCTTGGGGTTGTGGGTCGGTGCTGATCAGTAAGCCTTGCGCTGCTCTTACTGCTCCCCAGTGTTCAGTTCGCAGTTCAAAGCCTTCGCCTCGGTTTT
>NZ_RAXT01000239.1 GCF_003611475.1 Acinetobacter rongchengensis
TGTTCGGCGTCAACTATCTTGGCCGGTTCGCGTCAATTATGATGGCCGGTTAGGTTTTCTCATTTTTCCTACTTCCAGCTTGTTTTAACTGATGTTGTTTTCGATAGCTTTCTCCTTCTAATTCTATAATTGTCGCGTGGTGGATCAGCCGATCTATGGCCGCTACCGTCATCATGCTGTCTGGGAAGATCTGATCCCATGCACTAAACGGGTGATTGGCTGTGATGAT
>NZ_RAXT01000024.1 GCF_003611475.1 Acinetobacter rongchengensis
CATTCAAGATACAGCGGGGAATGATGCGAGTAGTATTACGCAGACGGCTTTACCATCAGACGATAACCACTCGAATATTGATCTTACTGCACCACAATTACAAAGCGTAGAAGTCAATTTAGTAGGGCAATTGGTATTCCATTACAATGAAGCATTGGATGGAACTAATCTACCGAATGCAACTGATTTTAGTGTTACGGTCAATGGTCAGACTGTGAGTCCAAATACAATTACGATTTCAGGTAATGATGTTCTGCTCAGTTTCATTCCAGCGATTGGAATAGGACAAAGTGTGAGTTATGGCTATACCGATCCAAGTGTAAATAACGATACATCAGCCATTCAAGATGTTGCGGGGAATGATGCTGGAAGCATTCCACAAACCACATTGCCAATGGATGACAACCATTCAACAATTGATAGCACAGCGCCACAATTACAAAGCGTAGAAGTGAATACAGCAGGGCAATTGGTATTCCATTACAACGAAACTTTAGATGGAAACAACCCACCCAATGCCAATGATTTTAGTATCACGGTCAATGGTCAAGTTGTTATTCCAACTGCAATTACAATCACGGGCAACGATGTCTTATTGAGCTTCATTCCAGCAATTGGCATTGGACAAACGGTTACGTATAGCTACACCGATCCAAGTATAAATAACGATACATCAGCCATTCAAGACACAGCGGGGAATGATGCTGCAAGTATTCCATTAATAAACTTACCGACTGACGATAACCATTCAACAATTGATAGCACAGCGCCAATATTACAAAGCGTTGAAGTCAATCCCGCTGGACAATTGGTATTCCATTACAACGAAGCCTTGGATGGAAACAACCCACCCAATGCCAATGATTTTAGTATCACGGTTAATGGTCAAACCGTTACGCCAAGCAGTATCAGCGTGACAGGTAACGATGTTTTATTGAGCTTCGTTCCAGCGATTGGAATAGGACAAACGGTCACATATAGCTACACCGATCCAAGTGTAAATAACGATACATCAGCCATTCAAGATGCTGCGGGGAATGATGCGAGTAGTATTGCACAGACGACTTTACCAGCAGACGATAACCATTCAACAATTGATAGTACAGCGCCACAATTACAAAGCGTTGAAGTCAATTCTGCTGGACAATTGGTATTCCATTACAACGAAACTTTAGATGGAAACAATCTACCGAATGCGACTGATTTTAATATCACGGTTAATGGTCAAATCGTTACGCCAAGCAGTATCAACGTGATAGGCAATGATGTATTCCTGAGTTTTATTCCAGCAATTGGAATAGGACAAAGTGTGAGTTATGGCTACACCGATCCAAGTGCGAATAATGATACATCAGCCATTCAAGATGTTGCGGGGAATGATGCGAGTAGTATTCCATTAACGAACTTACCGACTGATGACAACCACTCGAATGTGGATAGCACAGCGCCACAATTACAAAGCGTTGAAGTCAATCCAGCAGGGCAATTGGTATTCCATTATAACGAAGCCTTGGATGGTACAAATCTACCGAATGCGACTGATTTTAGTATCACGGTCAATGGTCAAGTTGTTGTTCCAACTGCAATTACAATCACGGGCAACGATGTCTTATTGAGCTTCATTCCAGCAATTGGCATTGGACAAACGGTTACGTATAGCTATACAGATCCAAGTGCAAATAATGATACATCAGCCATTCAAGATGTTGCAGGGAATGATGCAAGTAGTATTCCACTAACAAACTTACCGACTGACGATAACCATTCAAATATTGATAGTACAGTACCAAACTTTGTGAGTGCATCAGTTGACACGTTGGGCACAACACTGACGTTGACCTATAACGAAATTCTAGATGACGGTAACTTACCATCAGTAAGTAACTTTACAGTAACCGCTGGTGGGATCGTCGTCAATGTCGTTGGGATTAGCGTGAGTGGTCAAGATGTGATTTTGAGCCTCAGTCAAGCAGTAACGACAGGGCAAAATGTACAAGTTTCCTATACAGACCCAAGTGTAAATAATGATATTAATGCGATTCAAGACATCGTAGGGAACGATGCCTCAGACTTAAGCTCAACACTAGTCAATAATAACTCTACAGTAGCAACAGCTGACAGCACAGCACCTGTTTTACAAAACGTTGAAGTCAATCCAGCAGGGCAATTGGTATTCCATTACAACGAAGCATTGGATGGTGTGAATCTACCGAATGCGACTGATTTTAATATCACGGTTAATGGTCAAGTTGTTGTTCCAACTGCAATTACAATCACAGGTAACGATGTATTATTGAGTTTCATTCCAGCGATTGGGATAGGACAAAGCGTTACGTATAGCTACACCGATCCAAGTGCGAATAATGATACATCCGCTATTCAAGATGTTGCGGGGAATGATGCTACAAGCATTCCACAAACTACTTTGCCAACGGATGACAACCATTCAACAATTGATAGCTCAGCGCCAATATTACAAAGCGTTGAAGTCAATTCTGCTGGACAATTGGTATTCCATTACAACGAAACTTTAGATGGAAACAATCTACCAAATGCGACTGATTTTAGTGTTACAGTTAATGGTCAAATCGTTACGCCAAGCAGTATCAACGTGACAGGTAACGATGTATTCCTGAGTTTTATTCCTGCAATTGGCACTGGACAAAGCGTCACATATAGCTACACCGATCCAAGTGCAAATAATGATACATCAGCCATTCAAGACACAGCGGGGAATGACGCTGCAAGTATTCCATTAACAAACTTACCGACTGACGATAACCACTCGAATGTTGATGTTACGCCACCGCCTGCACCGATTATTCTGGGTGCGGAAGATAATGTAGGGACATTCGGCAATATTTACTCAGGTAGCCTGACGGATGATTTAAGTCCAACTATTTATGGTGTTGCGGAAGAAAACAGTATTGTCACTGTTTTTGTAAATAATCTTGAGGTCGGTACTGCAATTGCAGATGGTTCAGGTCGCTGGAGTTATGAACCAACATTAACCAATACAACGTTTAGAAGCGTTCAGGGTTCTCATTTCCAAATTACAGCAACTGCTACAGATGCTTCACATAATGTTAGCCCAATCAGCAATATTTTTGATATAGGAACATATCAAGTCAGTACCACACAGAATCCGACCACAGTACTAGATAAGGATAGTTTATTAGGTTTAGTGGGACTCGATGCCCTTGGACTTATCCGATTAGATAATCAGCCCATAGCTGCTTATGATCTAAATAATGATTTGAAAAAAGTTGTTATTAAAAATGAACAGCTCATTGCATTAGATTCAACGATCAAATATTCGCAATCTGTAGCAGATTTACTTGGTTTGCAGATTAATTATAAGGAAGGAGACATTTTATCGCTATTAGGGATTAAAGTAGGATCAGTGGCCACTTTGGAAATTACAGCTAAAGATGATGGCATAGTGTCTAACAATGAAATAACAGAATTTCTTGCTTCTGTTTATATTCCAAGTCTACTCAATGTCACTGTATTACCAACATTAAGTATTGAAGCATGGGACAGTCGTTATATTAGCGATACCAATAAAGATAGTAATGGTCAAATTGTTGGATATAGCAAAACAGATGCAATTTCGCTTACAGATGTTCAATTATTAAGTGGAACAAAAATAGATATTTACGACCAATTTTCTGATTTTGATCAACATCTGAGTACTTCCAATGTACGAGTTTATGGAACAACTGGAAATGACTCAATTCAAGGTGGTGCATTTAATGATATTTTACGGGGGGGAGATGGTGCTGACACTTTACAGGGCAATGCAGGCAATGACTGGTTAGAAGGTGGTAAAGATAATGACTCTTTAACGGGAGGAATCGGTTCAGATACAGCAATTTACCATGTGCTTGTTGCGAATGATGCAACAGGTGGAAATGGTGTAGATACATGGACTGATTTTCACAAAGGAAATGTGATAACGGATATTGAAGCGGATAAAATTGATATCACTGAATTACTTGAGAACTCGGCGAATATTGGAAATATCCAACAATATGTATCGGTGACGTATGATGCTTTAAAAGATCAAACAGTGCTGCAAATAGATCGTGATGGCTCAGGTAGCACTTATACCAAGAGTAATCTTTTGATTCTAGAGCATGTTAATACCACACTTGAAGAGTTACTTCAAAATCAGCAAATTATTTTCTAATCATTCAATTCTAAATAACGCCCTAAGCTCGCTTGGGGCTTTTTTATTGTCACTTAGCACAGAATTACAAGCTATAATCTAAAGGTATTTTATTTGAATCTTTTATTTTGATTATGACTTTTACACTAGCAACAGAAACGGCTTACGAAGAAGAGATTAAAAAAAGTCGATTTCAAGCGATTGCAGCACCTGTAGAAAATGAACAGCAAGTAAAAGAATTTTTAGAAAAGCATTTAGATGTATCGACAACGCACCAATGTTGGGCTTGGAAAATAGGGCATAATGTTCGATTTAATGATGATGGTGAACCTTCTGGAACAGCAGGTCGGCCTATTTTGGCAACCATTGAAGGCAATGAGTTGACCAATACAATTGTTTTGGTCAATCGCTGGTATGGGGGAATTAAGCTTGGTACAGGTGGTTTAGTTCGAGCTTATGGTGGCTGTGCAGGGCAATGTTTATTATTGGCTGAAAAAATTGAACAAATTGAGAAAAAAGCAGTTTATTTTCAATGCCAGTTTAATGAGTGGGCCATTTTTCAATATGAGTTGAATTCGCAGCAAATTGATTACACAGAGCAATACACTGCACAAGGGGTGAGTGTTGAAGCGATGTTACAAATCCATCAAATAGAACCTCTTAAACTAAAAATTCAAGATGTCACACGTGGGCGAGAGCACCTCAAAGTATTGGAAGAAAATAATGCTTGAACAAGATCCATTGCTCAAATATAGAGAACAACATAAACATCGACTGAATTATATGCCATGGCTATATTATTCATTAAAGCCCAAGAATAGAGTTTGGGCAGAACAATGGCAAAAAGAATATCAAGACTATTTGATGGCGATGGAAACCGTTGAAATTGGCAAGAATTGTTTTATTTCTCCATTGGCGCATATCTTTGCGGAACCTGGTCGTAAGATTGTGATTGGTGACAATACCTTTATCGCCGCTGATTGCACTTTGCATGGGCCTTTGCAAATAGGCAATGAAGTGGCAATCAATCATCATTGTATTTTAGATGGGGGGCGAACAGGAATTAAATTACATGATCAAGTACGTATAGCCGCGTATTGTCATCTTTATGCTTTTGACCATGGAATGGATTTAGCTCAACCTATTTATCAGCAAGCAGTAACATCCAAAGGTATTGAAATTGCTCAGGATGTTTGGTTAGGGGCGCATGTTGGCATTAAAGATGGTGTAAAAATTGCTGCACATGCTGTGGTGGGGATGAACAGCATGGTGACTAAAGATGTTGCTGAACGAGAGATTGTGGTTGGTAATCCTGCCCGATTTGTGCGATATCGTGAATAATTGCTCAATTTCTATAAATAGATCATTAAATTACGGAATTTATTACATAATACTGTCCAAATTGATAAAAACTTATGCTAACTTAAAATAAACAGCCCAAAGCTATACAGCTAAAGCGAGGTTATAATGAACAGAGTAGTAGCTTGTATCGACTCTTCTCCATGCATTAATGCAGTCGCAGAAGCAGCGGCATGGATTGCTCAGGAAACTGGTCGTGAATTGGTTTTATTACAAGTATTGGACTATTACCCAGCGAGTTATCATCTTGGGGAAATTAGTGGCGTAATTGGTTTCGAAAGTAATGCGATGCTGTTAAAAGAGCTTGCAGAATTAGAGCAAAAACAAAGCGAACTGGCTTTGGATTATAGTAATAATTTACTTAAACATATCTCTGAACATATTCTTGAAAAATACGGTATACAAGCGAGTCAGATACAAGAAAAAGGTGATTTTCTAGAACAAAGTTTTAACCAGTTAGATGTTGACGATATCGCTGTGATTGGTAAAGTCGGTGAACGTTCTGCCGAGAAAAATAAGACACTGGGGAGTAATGTTGAAAACTTTATTCGGGGGACAAAAAGCTCAGTACTGACTGTCGGAGAGACTTTTAAGCCACCTACACGTTTTATTTTTGCTTATGAGCTTTCAGATGCTTGTCAGAAAATGTTAAAGCGGGTTGAAAAAAGTGATCTACTCCGATTATTACAATGTCACTTGGTTTATGTTGGCGATCATCCTGAAATACTCAATGAACCAACACAGCGTTTAAAAGATGCGGGTTTGGATGTGGTAGTCGAATATCGTTATGGCGATGTTGCGGAGAATATTTTGGAATACCAAAATCAGCACCAAATTCAATTGATTGTGCTTGGTGCATTCAGTCACAGTAAAATTCATCAATTTTTCTTAGGAAGTGTAACCACCACTATTTTCCGTAACTCATCAGTTCCATTACTGGTTGCAAAATAAGTTTTGAGTCAATTTAAGTCTTAAAATAATAGGTGATTAGTTAAGTAATTACTGTGATTTTATTCACGAAATTTGAATGCCACGTCTTTTAAAATACGTGGCATTTTTTATCAGAAAAATTAAAAAAAATCTTGTGAAATATTGCAATTTAAAATGCAATAGCTTTTTTTGAGGAGATTAATTTAATTGATTAAAAAACAAACTGTTGTTAAAAATATCGTATATTCATGTGTTTAATTGGTAATATATGAGTTATCCACAATTCTACAAACAAGTTCAGGGGATAAATCAGTGCATTGATTGTGCTGGCTAAAAATACCAATTCATATTGTCAAACAAAAAAATCCGCTATAACGATAGAGGATTTTTTAGATGAAAAATATTTTATTTTACAATGGCAATTGCAAAACCATCATGGCCTTTACTACCGACAGTTTGTAGGGCAGTGCACGATAAAATTTTTGGATGATTCTGCATGGCTTTATACATGTCACGAATCCCTTCGATACTTGGTTTATGATTTTCAGGGTCCAGTATGTCACCTGCACGAATCACATTGTCTAAAACGATTACTGTACCAGCGTGAGAAAATTTTAAACTGAGTTCCAAATATTCAGGATAACTTTGTTTATCAGCATCAACAAAAATAAAATCGAAAGGTTCAGTATTTTCAGCTAAGGCATTTAATATATCAGCCGCACGCCCAACTTTAAGTTCGATCGTTTGTGGAAGTTGAGCTCGATCAATGTTTTCTTGCCCTAAAGCGGCATGGGTGTCTCGGCCTTCAATCGTTAAAATATAACCATCTTTAGGCAATGCTCGTGCTAACCACATGGTGCTATATGCAGCAAATGTCCCTAATTCCAAAACACGTTTACATTGATTCATTTGAATAAGCATTTGTAAAAGCATGCCTTGGTTTGCAGCAACAGCAAGATGATCTGGAAAACCTTTATCCTCAGTATTTTTGAGTGTTTGAGTCAAAATTGGGTCTTCAGGGATTAAATGTGATTCGATGTAACTATCGATGTCTGACCACATTTGTTGCATGTTGTACCGCCTCATTAGAGTCACTGGGTTTGTGTAATGTGCATTTTAATGGTTTATACGTAGAGTGCAATTTTCATGGAAACTTTTGGATAATATTTAAGCATTATTTTGGCTAAAGATTTATATAAAAATTGAATTGAAAGATTACTTGAGTAGAGTAACTTTTTTCTTAAAGTGAACAGCCAAATAAAAAGAGATCAAATGATCTCTTTTATATTCTAAAAATGGCAATTTAAAACAGTCAGCATTCAAATACGATTAGAAATTACACATCGAACTATTACGGGTTAAATCAGGTCCCCAAGTACGGTAGCCTTGTGTGTCAATATGAATTTGACCAGAAGCATATAAACCCAGTCCCATATTTAAGCTTTGTCCATACTGCGACCAGAATTGACAGAGTTTGAATTTGGTATTTTCAATATATGCATAATCTTCAGGTTGCGGATATTCAGGCCCAATACGGAAATCGATTGCCGAATTAAACAAATGGCGTGAAGAACTTGCACCACCAGCACATTGGTTTAAGGGTAAATCACGATACACCGATGTCACTGTGAAATCTGTGAGTACTTTTGAAGCCACTAAATATTTAAATACTTTTAAAGTCGGTAATTGATTCCGCCAAATTTCTTCACTTGGAATCATATATTCAGATTTACCACATTTGTCCCAATCACGGGCCGTTTTAAAAAGTTCAAAACTTGGAATAATATTTCCAACGCTATTCTTTTCAAGAAAACGTTCATAATCACGGGCACGTGACTGATTAGAACCGATCATGAGCCAATTACGATATGAGTTGGGCATGACTTTAGGTGGAATAGCACGTTCAATCATAATTTTTTCCTGAGGAATATAAATTCGATGGCCATGAGGTGTACTAATCGTTGGACCTTTTTGGGGAGAAGACGTACAAGCAGTCAAAAGTGTTGCAAAAAAACTGACTGTAAGCAGACCTTTTAGAATATTTTTCATTCTCAATATTAGCTAAAGAAGGTAACGGGCTATTCTAGACTAGTTTGAATCTCGTAATATGGATAAATTGCAAATAAATGTACAATTTGTTTATTCAAATGAAAAAAGACCAGCTTAAGCTGATCTTTAATCTCAAAAAATTACTTTTCTAAGTATTGTAATTTATCAGGTTTACCATTCCACTCTTCACGATCCGCAGGTTGATCGCCAATTTGAGTGATGTTAGGCCATTTCTGAGCCAACTCAGCATTTAATTCAATAAAGACTTCTTGACCTTCTGGTAGCTCGTCTTCAGAAAAGATTGCATTTGCAGGACATTCAGGTTCGCAAAGTGCACAGTCAATACATTCATCCGGACTAATGACAAGGAAATTCGGACCTTCATAAAAACAGTCAACAGGACATACTTCTACGCAGTCTTGGTATTTACACTTGATACAATTTTCAGTGACAACAAAGGTCATGGCGTCAGCTACCTAAAAATATGGTTCTAATTAATAATGGTGTATTTTAGGCAAAAAGTACCCCAACTAACAATTGCTTTTATTGATATTTATTATATGCAGGACTGCTAATTTTGATAAAAAAAGAATAAACAGACTATTTTTCACTCAAAAAGTGCAAAGCTCGACTTAATTATCCAGCTTTGCACTTTTTTGAATAAGGCTAGAACAATAAAAACTAAGGCTGTTTTAAAAGTTCTTTCAGTGCATACAGTTGGGCAAGGGCTTCACGAGGGGTTAAATCATCCACATCAATCACGGATAATGCGTCTAAAACAGGTGATGCTTTTTCCACCTCAATCACTTTTTCAATGATTTCAGGTTCAGCTTGAAAAACCTCAGATTCAGCAAACAAATCATTTTGGATAACGGATTGTGGTTGCTGCTGTTGTTTTTCTAAAATTTTTAAGCGTTTTTGTGCTTCTTTAATCACACTCGCAGGAATACCAGCAAGTTTTGCAACTTGTAAACCATGACTTTGGCTTGCAGGGCCGTGTTGTACTTTGTGCAAAAGAATTAAATTACCATTGAGTTCTTTTGCTGTGACGTGATAGTTATCAATTGCTGATTCTTTAGCCAGTTCTGTAAGCTCAAAATAATGTGTTGCAAACAGACATAGACATTTGATTCGCTTGGTTAAATCGAGTACACATGCCCATGCGAGGGATAAACCATCATAAGTACTGGTACCACGACCAACTTCATCCATCAATACTAATGATTGATTGGTGGCATGGTGCAAAATTTGAGAAGTTTCAGTCATTTCCACCATAAACGTTGATTTGCCAGTAGATAAATCATCGGCAGAACCAATACGTGTGAAAATACGATCGATTGGACCTAACTTTGCAGCTTTAGCAGGTACAAAGCTACCACAGTAAGCAAGTAAGCTAATCAATGCTGTTTGACGCATAAATGTCGATTTACCCCCCATGTTAGGGCCTGTAATGATCGCCATACGATGATTAAAATCAAGCAGTGCGTCATTCGGTGTATACGGAGCTTTATTTAAAGCTTCTACCACTGGATGACGTCCGGCTGTAATTTTAATACCAATTTCAGGACTATATTCAGGACGGTTCCAACTGTGTAAACGCGCTTGGTGGGCAAAATTACACAACATATCGATGTGTGAAATAGAAGCACTCATCATCTGCAAATTGGCAATATCTGCTTTTAATTCATTCAATAGCATTTCGAACAAAAGCTTTTCGCGGGCAAGTGCACGAGACTCACTCGACAAGACTTTATCTTCAAAAGATTTCAGTTCAGGCGTGATATAACGCTCTGCATTTTTCAGTGTTTGACGGCGAATATAATGCTCAGGCGCTTGTTCCGCTTGAGCTCGCGTTAATTCAATATAATAGCCACTGACACGGTTATAGCCAATTTTTAAGGTATTGATTCCTGTAGCTTCACGCTCTTGTATTTCCAAATCAATCAGGAATTGTCCTGCATGATCCCTAATTTTACGCAGTTCATCCAACTCAGCATCGAAACCTTCTGCAATTACATTGCCATCCCGAAGAAGTACAGGAGGTTGTTCAACAATGGCTGACATTAGACGCTGATGCAAACCATTAAAATCACCAAGTTCTTCATTTAATTGCGAAATAAATGCTGATTTTTTAGTATTGAGAATAGGTTGAATTGCATGACGAAGGAATGGAATTTGTGCACAGGCTTGGCGTAATTGGACTAAATCACGGGGACGAGCACTTCCAAGAGCAACACGGCTTAACACACGCTCAATATCACCAATTTCTTTTAACACCAATCTCACTGGGGACTCATGATAACCCTGTAAAAATGCTTCAATTGCGTCTAAGCGGGCATCGAGAAGTTGTGTATCACGGATGGGTTGCATCAATGTACGGGCAAGTAAACGGCCACCCATAGCAGTTTGGCAATCATTAATTAAATGAAATAACGAAGTGCCGTGTTCAAACAATGGATCAATGATTTCTAAATTACGACGAGTGACAGGATCTAGTGCAATAAAATCTGAGCTTTGCTCTAATTTTATTGAACGAATATGTGGTAATGCAGTTTTTTGAGTTTCTTTGGCATAATGAATTAAAGAAGCAGCTGCAGCTTTGGCTAAGGGTAAATGATCAATCCCAAAACCAGAAAGTGTGGCAACAGCAAACTGATCGCATAAAGTTTTTTGTGCATTATTTAAATTAAAATCAACATTTGGACGTTTGGTTACAGGGCAATCGATTTGTTTTTTTATAGATTCAATAATATTTGGATCAATTATATCTTCATCAATGAGGATCTCACTTGGCATTAAACGTGCTAATTCAATAGCCAGTTGCTCTGTTTTGAATTCTTGTTGTTGAACTTTAAAAATACCTGCACTTAAGTCCAGTAAAGCGATACCAATTTGATTTTGTTGGAAGCATAATGCAACAAGATTTGAACTTTGTGTTGCTGTTAATAAGGCATCATCTGTGAGTGTGCCAGGCGTGATGATTCGAACAACTCCACGTTCTACGGGACCTTTACCTGTAACTTCACCAATTTGCTCACAGATAACGACAGTTTCGCCTTTTTTTACTAAACGTGCTAAATAGCCTTCAGCAGCATGATAAGGCACACCCGCCATAGGAATTGGCGCACCATTGGCCTTGCCACGATGAGTGAGTGTAATACCCAGTAATTTGGCTGCTTTTTTTGCATCATCAAAAAAAAGTTCGTAAAAGTCACCCATACGATAAAACATTAAAGAATGTGGATGCTGCATTTTTACTTTTAGATATTGCTGCATCATAGGGGTGTGAGAAGATAGATCAGCCGTTGTTTCTATGTTATTCATGTATATTAAAACCTTAAATTTAAAAATTAAATAGGGCTAATTGGAGAGTTTGGCTGTCTAACCAATTCAAATTATTTCTCTACAAAACCGAACTAACATTAGAAGAAACAGATGGTTTGAATTTGTTTCTATGTCTTTTAGATCGACAGTGTACAAGAAATCAATTTGATTCCTTACGGTTTACCATCTTAACAAATTGAGACTGATTCGCAAAAAGGATTACCGATAGGATTGAGGAAATAAGCAACAAAAAAACTTTTTTAGAATGCGTAATTGCTAGTTTGAGCGTAGGCATCTGTAAGCCAAGATCTATATGGATAATTTTTTAATTTTAACTAATTGAATATTAATGACTTAAAAACCTCATTACGATTATTTTTCGATGATTCATTTCTATCTTTTATACTATAGGGTACTATACTACAAGCTTTGAATGGATAATGATTTATGCCAAATCAAGTTGAAGATAAGAAAAAAATACTTCTGCGTGTTAAACGCATTATTGGACAAGCTCAAGCGATTGAAAATGCTTTAGAAGATGGTGTGGAGTGTGGGGCAATTTTGCAACAAATATGTTCTGTGCGTGGTGCAATCAATGGTCTAATGAATGAAATGTTAGAAGTTCATTTAAAAGATACCTTGGTCTCGGGTGAAACCACAGAACAACAACGAAGTGAAGAACTGACTGAGATCGCTAAGATTCTCAAGTCATATTTAAAATAAGTTTTTATTAGGAGAAATTCTATGAAATCACGTGCTGCTGTTGCATTTGGTCCAGGTGAACCGCTTAAAATCGTTGAAGTAGATGTTGAGCCGCCTAAAAAAGGTGAAGTCTTAATCAAAATCTCGCATACAGGCGTGTGCCATACCGATGCGTTTACCTTATCTGGTAGTGATCCAGAAGGCGTATTTCCTGTTATTTTAGGGCATGAAGGTGCTGGTGTTGTTGTCGAAGTGGGTGAGGGTGTAACCAGTGTTAAAGCTGGTGATCATGTCATTCCACTTTATACAGCTGAATGTGGTGAATGTCTGTTCTGTAAATCAGGCAAAACCAATCTGTGCGTCGCAGTCCGTGAAACACAAGGTAAGGGTTTAATGCCAGATGGCACAACACGTTTTTCTTATAATGGTCAACCCATTTACCACTATATGGGCTGTTCGACCTTTAGTGAATATACGGTAGTCGCTGAAGTTTCTTTGGCAAAAATCAACCCAGAAGCAAACCCTGAGCATGTATGTTTATTGGGTTGTGGTGTTACCACAGGTATCGGTGCTGTACATAATACCGCTAAGGTACAGGAGGGTGATAGTGTTGCAGTCTTTGGTTTAGGTGGTATCGGACTTGCAGTTATCCAAGGTGCGCGACAAGCAAAAGCAGGGCGTATTATTGCTATTGATACAAATCCTGAAAAATTTGTACTTGCAAAAGAATTTGGTGCAACTGACTTTTTAAATCCACAGGATTTCGATAAGCCAATCCAAAACGTTATTGTTGAAATGACAGGATGGGGAGTAGACCACTCTTTTGAATGTATTGGAAATGTGAATGTGATGCGTTCGGCACTTGAATGTGCCCACCGCGGTTGGGGACAGTCTGTAATTATTGGTGTAGCAGGTGCTGGTCAAGAAATTTCAACTCGACCATTCCAACTTGTTACGGGTCGTAAATGGCTTGGTTCAGCTTTTGGTGGGGTGAAAGGTCGTTCACAACTTCCAGATATGGTTGAGGATGCAATGCAAGGAAAGATCCAACTTAAACCATTTGTGACGCACACCATGGACCTAGAAAAAATCAATGAAGCATTTGATTTAATGCATGAAGGTAAATCTATTCGTACAGTCATTCATTACACGTAAATCATGCTTATATTTTCAGTACATCGTTATAGCGACGCGATGTACTGGAAACGAAAATTAAAAAAGGAGCACTTATTTCTAGACGTTTATGTTGTAAAAACGTCAGAAATAAGCTCCGATTATCTATTTGTAATAGTTCTTATTTTGACGGATTGTTTTTATTTGAATTATTTCTTTTTAGCCATGCGTGAGCGTACAACAGCTGTAAATATCGCTTGATATGACGATGGTAAAAGTCTTGCTGACCAGTCATAGAGTTTAGAATCTGGGCCAATAAGCACGCGTCTTTTATTGTTTTTAACCGCCTTGAAAATGGTATTGGCGGCTTTTTCTGCTGAGGTTAAAAAAGTCATTTCAAACTCTTTGGTTGCATCTTGTGAGGATTTTCCAGTGAGTTTGGATAACTTTTCAGAAATTCGGGCCGACTGAGCAATATTGGTTTTGATCCCACCAGGGTGTACGCATGTTGCACTAACGACAGAATTACTGATTTCTAAATCTTGTCTAAGAGCTTCAGTAAAGCCTCGTACAGCATATTTACTGGCATTATAGCCACTCATAAAGGGCTGTGCTGTCAAACCAAAGACACTCGAAATATTGACAATATGTCCTTCACCTGATTGTTCCAAATAGGGCAAGAATGCTTTGGTACCGTAAATAACGCCCCAAAAATTAATATTCATAATCCATTGATAATCTTTAATTTCTAAGGCAGCTACTGTGCCTGATAATGCGACACCTGCATTGTTAATAATCAAATTTACTTTGCCATGGGTGTCAAATACATATTTGGCCCAATCAAAAACTTGTTGCTGGTCACTCACATCAACTTTTTGGCATGTAATTTTTAAATCTTTAAAACGAGCTTTGCTTTGAATGATTTGTTTGGTTTCTTCAACTGAGTCTAAATGGAGATCTGAGAGTGCTAAATGGCAGTTTTCCTGAGCGAAACGTATTGCCAAAGCACGTCCAATTCCTGAACCTGCACCAGTAATCGCGACTACAGCATGATTAAAATGCTTAATCATTTAAACATTCCTTTTTTGAGTTTGATTAAGTTATAGGGCTTCTGGTCAATGACTTTTTTCATGTCTGACCAAATCAACTTGTTTAATATTTTTAAAGGTACAAACTTAGATCCTAACCATATTTTCATAGAATCATTGCCGTATACGATGCGTGTTGAGCCTTTTTCAATATGTTTAATTAAATATTCGGTGATTTCCTCAGGTGAAGTTTTTAAATAATGTTTAGAAAAAGCCTGTCCACCGGTAGACTTTGCAATATTTGTGTCAATTCCACCTGGGTGTAGTAAATGGACTTGAACACCACTATTTTGTAATTCACACATCAGCGCTTCGCTGTAACCTCTTACTGCAAACTTACTGGCGCAATAGTCTGAATGGTTTGGTGTACCAGCTAGACCGAAGATACTGGATACATTGACAATATGTCCTGTATGTTCTGACAGTAATTGAGGTAAAAATGCACGTGTACCAGATACAACACCAAAAAAATTAATTTTCATCACATGTTCATAATTGCTTAAATCCATTTGCCAAGCGGGCATATGAGCACCTTCAACCCCCGCATTATTGATGACAACAAAAGCATTCCCCAGTTTTTGTTGACATAAATTGGCAAAAGTTTGCATTTTATTTTGATCTGATACATCAAAAGCTTGGCTGACCATATGACAACTTGGTGTCTGATCTTTGATCAGCTGAATAGTTTCATCAAGTCCAGCTAAATTAAAATCATTCAGACCTAGTTTTGTACCAAGCTTTGCAAAAGCCAATGCATAGGCGCGTCCCATACCCGAACCAGCGCCAGTAATAATGATGACTTTATTTGAAAAATATTGTGTCATTTTCTTATTCTCAGTTGAATGCTTAATTAAATTTATGATGCTGTGGTTTAAAGTTTTTTGTCATTTGGTGATAGGTAAAACTAAAACCAGGGAACATTGCAATCACATGACCACTTTTACTTTTGTACCAACTATTACAACCACCAGTTTGCCAAACGGTTTTATCCATTTCTTTATGAATCATTTGTGTATAGTCATTTTCTGCTTTGGCTGTCACTTCAATACTTTGTTTACCTTTTTTCAAAGTCGTTTGAATTGCACTTAATACATAATTCATCTGTGATTCAATCACAAAAATTGCTGAAGTATGTCCAATACCTGTATTTGGCCCAGTGATAATAAATAAATTTGGAAAATGGGGCAGGGTCGTTCCCAAATATGCACGTGGAAATGCTTGCCAACTTTCAGCGATGCTTTGTTTATTTTCGCCAATAACAGGATAAGAAATCACACCATCCGTTGCATCATAGCCAGTTGAATAAATAATTAAATCAAGATCGAGATGTTGTCCATCTGTAGTATTTATTCCTGTTTTATCGATTGAGGCAATCGCTGAGTCTCGGGTATGCAAGGTGACATTGTCACGGCATAACGCTGGATATAAAGTGTTGGATAAAATGATACGTTTACAACCAATCGTATAGTCTGGTGTGACTGCTGCTCTAAGTTTTGGATCTTGAATTTGTTTTTCAATATGCTTAAGTGCTTGTTTTTGTGCAAATACATTAAGTGCTGCTTTGGAATATTTAAAACCAATCATGCGTGTTTCCAGTTGCCAATAGACAGCAGTGCGTACAGCTTTATGAATGAATTTATTGCCAATTAATTTTTGTTGTGCGTTGTTAAATTTATAATCAGGGCGAGGCATCACCCAATGCGGTGTACGCTGAAAAACATGTAAATGGGCAACATCGGGTGCAATAGCAGGAATCACCTGCGCAGCACTCGCACCACTACCAATAATTGCGACACGTTTACCTGTATAATCGTAATTATGATCCCATTCATTGGTGTGAAATGATTTCCCTTGGAAACTTTCACGACCTTTAAAGTTTGGAATCACAGGCGTACTCAATGGACCTGATGCATTAATAATAAATTGTGCACTTAAAACTTCATCTTGATCTGTATAAACATTCCAACGCTTCTTATGAGTATCCCATTCAACCTTTACCACATTACAATTGGTCTTTGTTTTACTACGTAAATCATATTTATCAATCACATGGTTGGTATATTGTTCTAATTCATTTTGTTCAGCAAACATCTGACTCCACGCATAGGGTTCATGCGAAATTGAATAAAGCGGGGATTGAACATCTACAGCAGCGCCTGGGTAACTATTTTGACACCATGTACCGCCTATAAAATCACGACGCTCTAAAATTAAAAAATCATTGATATCATTTTTTAATAAATTGATCGCAGCGCATTGTCCGCCAAACCCACTGCCTATAATAATTACTTGATGGTAAGACATATCTTGAATCCTTATTTTTAACGGTATTGCTATAATTTTTTGATCAATCTGATGACAACTGTCTTCACTTTACATTTGACAATAAATGTTGTCAAATATAAATCATGAAAAAAAGCCAAGATGCCCTAAATGGGCGAACCTATGCAGGCGAAGCTCAAGCTGAACGCCAAGCCAAAAGACATCAAAAATTTATTGAAGCTGGACATGAGTTGTTTGGCACGATTGGTTTTAGGCAAACAACTGTTAGAGTGATTTGTAAGCAGGCTGAGCTTACAGATCGTTATTTCTATGAGTCATTTTCCAGTATGGAAGATGTTTTAGTGGTGGTGTATGAACAAGCGATTCAAGAGATTCAGAGCAAAATTCTAGGGGCAATTCAAAATAATGATTATAAAGATGATGTCGATGCTTTGATCCGACAGGTACTTGATATCTTTTTTCAGGCGGTCGAATGTCCGAAAACAGCTCGAATTATTTGGTTGGAAGTTTTAGGGGTAAGCCCACGTGTTGATTTAATTTATAACCATGCAATACGTAGTTTCGCAGCGCTTTTTTTACAACTCAGTCTTTCTGTTTATCCTAATATTCAGTTATCTAATGCTGAGCGTGATGTGGTGGCGATTGGGATTGTTGGTGCAATCAGTCAATCTACCATGGCTTGGTTATTAAATGATTATCAACTTGAACGCCAAATTATGGTGAGTTCGATGTTCCATATTATCAAAGGCACTTCATCTCAATTAATACTTAATTCGCAGTAGTTTGCATTGCATTACCAACAGATTGATTGGAATTACTGAGTAGATTTGAAAGTAAGCTACGGTGTACGACTTACCAGATAATTGTAAATGTATCTTGAGCGTCTAAAATTATATGAGCATTATCAAAATTTACAAAAAGATTTCAGAGAAGAATTGATGTTAAAAAATTGAAAATAGACTTTTGCAAAATACAAATAAATGGCTATATGTATTTTGAAAAAAAACAAGTAAAATTCACATAAAGTGTTTAAAATCATAAGTATAAATTTAAATATTCGTTACATTTTTTAACAAGTAATTTTAATTTTGAGTAAAAAAGACACATTTTTAGGTTATATTGTTACAATCATAAAACATATGAATAACAATAATGCATATCCATTTTACGGTTGAAGGCCGTGATCATGTAGAGGGGACAGGACCAATCCAAGTCGGTTGGTTTCTAACAGATGATAAGGCTGCAATTCTTTTTGAGGCACCTTATCGTATGCGTTCGCAATCTCAAACGAAGCATGCAAAGTCAGCCAGCCGTTGTCCAGCAGTGCTGCAACTCGAAAGCCGATATTTCGTGATTAATTGCCCGTTTGATTTTCATCTTCGTTTTGATCGTGATAACACAGGTAAACCAAAATTAATCAATGTACTTGGTGATGCTTCGCCAGTTCGTGGCAATAAACTACGTGAATTGCTGACTTTAGTGAATGAGAATGAATGGCGCACCCCGAATGTGCCGATTCTTCAGCTTAAACTTCCGTATTGTTTCATTGCAGATGAAGTGGTGTATATCACTCAATTAGATGCATTTGGGCATTACAGAAAAAATCCTTTACCAGGCACGATTTTCGGTGGTCGTTTTCCGATTCATATTTGGCCTAGACCATTGATGTGGGCGTTTGAATGGCATGACACTTCTAAGGATTTGGTTTTAAAACGTGGCGAGCCTTTGTTTTATTGTCAGTTTGATGGTTCTGATCCATCACGTACTGTGAAATTAGTTCAAGCAGAAAAGACTCCTGAACTTATGCAGTATATGGATCAGATTTCAGGTGTGGTGAATTATGTCAATCAGACTTTTTCGTTGTTTAATGAGGTGGAAAAAGTGAGGCCTGAAAAATTTCTAACTAAAAAGTATGATTAATAATTTATATCTTTTTATACATTTTTAAAAATAAATGGTGCTTTTATCTTATGGATCATATTAAATATTTTTTATTTTCATTCTTAATTTTGATTATCTTTGCAAAGTTAATAATATTGCCAGTTAATGAATATTTTATTCTACCTAATTATTTAGAATATAAGTCTAAGCATGTTGAAAATATTAAAAATGGGTATGCTTGCTATGAAGGAAAATACAAAACAAGGAGTGGAAATTATGTTTATGAGTATCGTATTGGGAATTCTCATATGACAAGTTTTTCAGGGTTGAAAGTTAAATTCCCATTTTCTTATAAAAGAGGAGAATTTTTTAATAAAATTGAAATAAACAGTCCAAAATGTATCTTTGTTGACTATGTTGAAATAGATTATTTTTTCATCAATGCGAAGTATGTTTATGATTTTAATTTATTTCTTTAAAAATTAGGAGGCGGGTTGGTTATTGAGAATATATAAAATCTTATTTAAAAAATGAAAAATATTATTTTTCGAGTAATTTTTTGGGTTTGTTTTTAATTTTATAAAGATGTTATTAAGTGCACTTCATACCATTTTGAAGTTAAAGGTGTGTTATGGTTAAAATATATTTAGTATTATTTTTGTAATTTTATTGGTTGTATTTATTATTTTTGAATTTAATTCTTTAAAATATTCTCCCTCAATTGAATATTTTGAGGAAGAAAAATTATGTGGAACTTATGAATATGAAGATTATGCAATTTCATCTAGACCTCCATATCCAAAAGAATACTTTATAAGGTTTGATAAATATGGTTTATTTGGATTTAGAAATAATACATACCCTAATAGATTAAATTTCGAAAATTTAAAAAAAGGTCAAAAAGTTTGCTTGGTTTTAAAGCGAAGGAAAGATAAGGGTGATGATTTGAAACAAGCAATTTTAATTTTATTAGAAACTGAACAATAAGGTGATTTTTATGAAAATTAAGCTTTTTTTGAATTTAAATATAATCAATTATTTATTTTAAACTTTATACATGATTCACCGATTAGATATACTAATTTTCAACAACTTGCTGACATTCAGTTCAAGCAATCAGTGATAGAAAAAAGTTATAAAGCAGAATACATAAAAGTAAAAATTCAAATAAATGGTTATACGTATTTAAAAAAACAAGTAAAATTCACATAAAATGTTTAAAATCATGAGTATAAATTTAAATATTCGTTACATTTTTTAACAAGTAATTTTAATTTTGAGTAAAAAAGACACATTTTTAGGTTATATTGTAACAATCATAAAACTTACGAAAAACAACAATGCATATCCATTTTACGGTTGAAGACCGTGATCATGTAGAGGGGACAGGACCAATCCAAGTCGGTTGGTTTTTGACAGATGATAAGGCTGCAATTCTTTTTGAAGCGCCTTATCGTATGTGTTCACAGTTACAGACGAAACATGCAAATTATTTTCAGAGTTTAAAATAAAGAAAATGAAGGAGAGTTAAAATAGTTTATTCTTGGAGATTTATTTGTGATGAACGGAAAAAATAAATGTAAATTTCAAAAGTAAACAAAATATAATGATACATGTTTATTTTTGGAGTGAATGATAAATAGATGATAACTTTCCAGGATGTAATTAATTGTGGAATATAAGTGAATGAATATTATTAGTTTTTAATTGTTAGTACATAAATTTATTTTAAGGAGTTGAGGTGGGTAAGAATATTATTAATACAGAGAATAATTTCAACTATCTACTGGGTCGGGTTTTATTCGACTTATCGCCAACTAAATATTTTTTTATATATATGTATTTTATATTTTTTATTGCTGCATACGTATATGGATTTTATGTTAGTGAATATGGTGGAATAACACCTTTTGCAAAATCAATGGTATTAGCATCGCCACAACTTAAATTGGTAAATGATGTTGCATTCATTTCGGAATTGATTATTTTTTTAATATTAATATTGAGATACTATTTTTATGGCCTTAATGTTAAAACTAAATATGGTTTTAAAAGACATGAAAGGCAACTTCAAAGCCTGAATAGTGGGAAAGAAAATCGGAATTTTGTTACAGCGATGGGTATTTTATTTTGTTTAGGTTTGATTGGCTTGAGATATGGTGTTTTTGTATTTTTAGAATCTGGAAATATACCTAAAATTAGGGGGGCAATAAAAAGTTCAGAATTAATATTGTATTTATACATGATATGCGGTTTTATTTTAGATCTAATTTTCTTTGTAATTACAATATTTATATTGGAGTTAAGAAAACATATCTAAATATTTAAAATAATTAATGATGTGGAAAAATGACTTGTAAAACACCAAGTGTATCTGAAGCTGTTGGAAATGGAATTGTGGATGATATTGATAATCTTTTGTCTATATTTATTTTTGTGGATTTATTTCTAATGAGTAGAAAAAGTGAATGTCAAAAGTAAATAAAATGTTAACAAAATAGTGGGTAATTATTTTTTATGATTGGTAGGTATTTGGGATTTTCCTGATTTTAGAGCATTGTTAAGTGGTTTAATAGTAAATTTAATTGATAATTAAGTGTTATTTTAAGGAGTTGATGTGGAGAGAGATGCTATTGAAACAGGAGGTAATGTGAATTTTTTGATAAGTCGTATTTTATTTGATTTATCACCTACTAAATATTTCTATATATATGTATTTTATATTTTTCATTGCTGCATACGTATATGGATTTTATATTAGTGAATATAGTGGAATAACACCTTTTGCAAAATCAATGGTATTAGCATCACCGAAACTTAGACTGGTTAATGACGTGGCTTTTTTTTATGAATTGATTATTTTTTTAATATTAATGTTGAGATATTATTTTTATGGTCTTAACGTTAAAACTAAATATGGAATTAGAAAACATGAAAAAAGACTTCAAAGCTCGAATGGTGGGGAGGGGAATAGGTATTTTATTGCAATAATAGGAGTAATATTTCTTTTAGGTGTGATTTTTTGAGGTATGGGTTTTTTGTATTTTTAGAGTCAGGGGATACGCCTAAAATGAGGAGGATGATAGAAAATTCACAGTTCTTATTATATTTATACATGGTATTTGGTTTTATTTTGGATTTGTTTATTTTTATAATTACAATATTTATATTGGAGTTAAGAAAACATATCTGAATATTTAAAATAATTAATGAGGTGGAAAAATGACTTGTAAAACACCAAGTGTAGCTGAAGCTGTTGGAAATGGAATTGCTGATGGTGCTGTGGATGGTATTGATAATCTTTTTAATGGTTTTGGAAATAAACCATACTTGTGGTTTGGGAAAATAGGTAATCTGTCTTATGTCAGTGATATCGCCAATGCCGCAGCAACAGGTGATAGTAAACTCGCAATACAGAAAAGTGTATCCTTTGCAGGTGGGCTATATGGTGGGTCTGCAGGAACTGCAGGAGGTGTTGCATTAGCAGCATCGCTTGGAGGATCGGCAGCAGCAGCTTTTTTACTTCCACTTGCTGGAGGTGTTCTAGCAGGTGTAGCTGTCTCTTATGCTATAGATTACTATTTTAGCCAAAAGGAATGTGAAGATAAGGATAAAGATCCCGCAGAAGATTTTCTTCCACCACCGGATGGAGGGGGCAATAATGATTACAGAATTGAGTATTATGATCCTTTAGTTATTGATATAAATAATGATGGTGTGATTAATACAGTTGCCGAGAATGGTTATCAAGGCGCTTTATTTGATCATGATAATGATGGTTTTAGGACTGCAACAGGGTGGGTTGCTCCGGGTGATGGGTTACTTGTTCGGGATAAAAATAATGATGGTATTATTAATAATGGTGGGGAGTTATTTGGGGACAACACATTGTTGGCTAATGGAGAGTTCGCTAAAAATGGGATAGAAGCTTTAGCAGACTTAGATAGTAATGGAGATGGGATATTAGACAGTAATGATCAAGCCTTTAATGAAATTAAAGTGTGGCAAGATTTAAACAGTGATGGAATTAGCACAAGTGATGAGCTGTTCAGTTTATTAGATGTAGATATAACGAGTATAAATCTGAGCAGTCTTACAAATGTAAATAGTGAAGTTGAAGGCGGTATAGTTAAAAATCAAATAAATTTTACGAAGAACGATGGGTCTTCAAGTATCATTGCTGATGTAAATTTTACAAATAATCCATTATATGCGAGAAATGATAATATTATTGTTTCAAATGAAGTGGCTACTTTGCCTAATGTAATAGGAGCTGGAAGATTAGCTACATTACATCAAGCTGCAAGCTCTTCATCAGAGTTAGAATTAGTATTACGACAATATCAGAATGCAACAACACGAGCAGAGCAGAAAAATTTATTAGATAAATTAATGCTGGAATGGGCTAAAACAGATCCGCAATATAATGATAATGATATTGGTATTATGCGGCATGAGAACTTGGATTGGGTAGAATCTTCAAGTTCGACTAATGTGATCAGATTAACACCAAATTCCCCCTTGCCTTCTTATATAACACAACCACCACCTGCGCCAGAAGTTGCGAATCAGCAACTTAAGAATATAGTTAAATTTATCAATGCGACGTTAGGTATCGCACCAACAACCATGTTGTATGAGATTCATGACAGTCAAATTGATAAATATACTGAAGCCTATAATGCAATTAAAGAAAATTTATATAAGCAACTATTAAATAAAACGATTTTAAAGCCCTATCTGGATGCAATTGATGTTTATACAGATGCGGAATATCTTTTGTATGACTTCACTAATCTCGCTCAATTGATAAATCAGAAATATCAAACTTCTCCTATTCAAGCATTAGAAGATTTGAAGGATTTATTTTTAATTAATGGACGTATACTTGAATTTGGTGGTTGGGAAAAAGGATTGTTATTGTTGAGCGAATGGCGCGATACTTTGGGAAGCAGTCCTTTATATCAAGCTAAAGTTGATAAAATTTTTAATGAATTTGATTCTGTTTTGTTAAAAAGCACTAGTGAAAATGACCTAGTGTTTATCCAAAACTCTGTTAATAATCTTTTTGAGGCTTTAGGTGGTGATGATACCTTAATAATAAAAAACTCTTCTGGCCTTATAGTTAATGGTGGTGATGGTGATGATGTAATTGTTTCAGGGGTGGGAAGTGACTACTTAATTGGTGGAACGGGGAAAAATAGCTATATATTTTATCAGGGAGCTGGTAATGATTTCATAGCCTACAATACGTTAGGATTTGATTTTGATAAATTAGTATTTTTAAATATAAATTCTACAGATGTGGAATTTTATAAACAGAACCAAAATTTAATCATAAAGTATGGTGTAAATGATACGGTCACTTTGATAGGCGCATTGGATGCTTCTTCGACAAAGGAAGTAATATTTAAGTTTCATGATGTGCTCCATACATTAAACAGTTTACGTGATGTACCACTTCCTAATTTGAATACTACGGACAATGATCTGTACCTCAATGGTTGGAATGGTGTGGATATACTTACAGCTAATAGCAATGACAACCAGATTTATGCTTTTGATGGGAATGATACTATAACTGGCGATACGGGGAATGACCGATTACATGGCGGAATAGGTCAGGACACCTATATCTTTCGATCTGGGGATGGAGTTGATGAAATTTATGAATCAGATTTCTCGATAGAAGCCAATACTGTCAGTTTTCAAAATGTCAATTCAGCAGATGTACAGTCTGTAGTTTTTGAGGGGAATGATTTAGTCATTAAATATGGAGCAACAGACAAATTAGTTCTGAAAAACTACATCAACAATTCACAGAACTCGTCTTTGAATCTTCAGTTCGCAGATCAGGTAAGTTGGCAAAATACAGACTTGATGGCAAGAGTTACTTTCGAGGGGGGGGATGGGGGCGATGTTATTGAAGGGGTTTTAAACCATAGAACTAATATTATCAATTCAAATGATGGCGATGATATTGTGGTTGGAAATCTTATCGCTGTGAATATTATTGATGGTGGAAAAGGTAACAATCAATTAACAGGTGGAAACAATACAGATACCCTTCAAGGTGGATCAGGTGATGATTTTATTTATGGGTTAGGCGGTAATGATTTAATTTTAGGGGGTGATGGAAACAATACATTGTTCGGAGGTGATGGGGATGATGTTATTACTGGTGGTGATGGTAATGATTGGTTGCAAGGAGATGCAGGGGCGGACATTCTAACTGGTGGGATGGGGGATGATGCCTATGATGTTGATGAGCTAGATACCATAATTGAAAATTTAAATGAAGGCAGAGATATAATATTTATTGAAAATAATTTTGATCTTTCAGGTACAAATATTGAATCTATTCGTTTAAAGGGGGATGGTAACTTTTTTGCTGTTGGTGATGAAAATGAAAATGACCTATATGGTAACTCAGGGAATAATTACTTAGACGGTAAAGGTGGAGGGGATCTGCTGAGTGGTGGTGCTGGTGATGATTATTATGTTGTCAGTCAATATGATCAGCTTATAACGAATCCAGATGGAACGACATCACTGCTACTTGGTGATCAGGTTGTAGAGGGCTTATTGAATTCTGCAGGTTATGTATTTGGTGATAGTGGTGGCACAGATACTATTGAACAATGGGATGATAAAAAGTTCTATTCACAAGACTCGAATGGAAACTGGTTCGATACTGGGAAATACCATAACCTACAATCTAATGTAGAAAATGTAATCTTAAAAGGCGATGCAAAATTAGCATTTGGTAATGAGTTAGATAATATCATTACAGGAAATGAGCAAGATAATTTTATCAATGGTCTTGCTGGTAATGATACCTATATTTATAAAAAGGGCGGAGGAACGGATACTTTTAGTTTTGAGGATGAGTTATCTGCTGTAAATATCTTGAAAATTGAAGGTCATGAGGCTAGTAGCTTATATGCTCAAAAATTCGGTGAAAGTGTTCTAATTGGATTTAGAAATAGTACTGATAAAATATGGTTGTCAAATTATAATTTAGCTGATTATCAAGATAGTGAAAATATTACATTTAGTAATAAGTTTGATCAAATCGTATTTGATTCAGGGGAAGTATGGACAACAAGTGAAATTGATTCACTCTTATTTCGAGCTGAGAATAACCAAGCACCTGTTATTCAACAGTATCCTTCAACTCTAAATGTAAAAATCGAAGAAGTCCTCCAATATACTTTTAATAATGTCATTGCCGATCCTGATGCTGATGACCAACTCAGTTTTACACTTACTTTACAAACACAGGGTCAAGATGGTGAGTATCAAGATATTCCTGAATGGATTGTTTTTGATTCACAAACTTTAGCTATTACAGTTAGCCCTCCAGAAGGAGCTGATGTTGGCCAATTAAATTTCTATTTGTGGGGAACTGACTTATATGGGGTAGGCACTGGTGTTGGCGTAAATATCAATATACAGCCATCTGCAAATACACCTATCCCTGGGGCAATTTATGACACATTGGGAAATGACGCACTTGTTGGTGGAATTGAAGACAACATATTCTTCTATACAGCGGGTAAAGACACGATTCAGGATGCAGGTGGCGTCGATATCTTACGTTTTAGTAATGGAATTACCTTTAATCAAGTCGGTTCAGGGTTGATGAAGACAGGCAATGACCTTGTATTAAAAGTCAATGGAAGTACAACCAATCAAGTCACTTTAAAGAATTATTTTCTTGCAGGAGATCATCTGATTGAAACCATTGATTTTGAAACAGGCGAACAACTCACAGCAGAACAAATATTTAATGCTTTTGGTGTGACACTACCAGAAACAGAACAGGAAACAGGTTCTACAGATGTTATCGGTGATACGACCTATCAGTACACGACAGGTGAACTCACCATTACTGAGCAATCAGGTACAGATAAAGTCATCTTTAAAAATGGTCTTACATTTAGTCAAGTGGCAAATTATCTAACCAAGTTTGGTGATGACCTGATTTTGAAAGTAGATGGCAGCAATACCAATAAGGTGACAGTTAAAAACTTCTTCTTAGCGGGCCAATATCTTGTTGAAAGCTTCCAGTTTGAAACGGGTGGGCAACTCAGTGCAGCGCAAATTTTTGGTGCATTTGGTATAACCATGCCAATGACAGAGCCTGAGAATCCAACTGAACCAGAATCAGTAAGTGTGGTCGGTAATACGACCTATGATTACACTACAGGCAGTTTAACCATTACAGAACAATCAGGTAATGACACAGTAGTCTTTAAAAATGGGATTGGTTTTAGTCAGGTTGCTAATTATCTAACCATGTCTGGTGATGATTTGATCCTGAAAGTAGATGGTAGTGACACCAATAAAGTAACCGTCAAGAATTTCTTCTTAGCAGGCGAATATCTTGTTGAAATTTTCCAATTTGAAACAGGTGGACAAATCACTGCAGAGCAAATTTTTGGTGCATTTGGCTTAACTGTTCCAGAACAAAACAATCCAGAAACGTCCCAACCTGAAACAGGTCTTGAGGCGATGAACAGCACCTATACCTATACCTCGGGTACATTGCAAATCGATGAGGATTATGGTGTAGATGAGATTGTGTTTAGCAATGGAATTAGCTTCAATCAAGTTGCTTCACAGCTCATGATGTCAGGTGATGATCTCGTTTTAAAAATTGATGGAAGCAATACAGACAAAGTTACCATTAAAAACTTCTTCTTGGGTGGAGCATATGAAGTAGAAAGCTTGAGTTTTGAAACAGGTGGAAGTATTTCATCTAGTCAGATTTATCAAGCTTTTGGTTTAGATCGACCACTCAATGCAGAAGATGAAATTAGTGCAGTGGTACTTGGTGATACGGGAGATAATATGCTCGTGAGTGATGCAGCGGTGAGTGAGTTATTTATCCTAGATCAAGGGCAAGACATGATTCAGTTGCTCCAAAATGCTTCGGGTGAAGCAGCAAAAGATTATGTCAGTGATTTTAGTCTGGTTGATGATAAAATAGATTTATCAGCGGTTTTTGTGAATAGTCAGGTGAATAATTCCAATCTTGATGACTATTTGCAAGTTTTCTACGATGCAGATGCGAAAACCAATACTTTAAGTGTTCGAACATCGGTCAATAATATGCATAAGGATATGTTGGTATTTACCAATCAGGCTGAGCAATTGTATGTAGACGATTTATTGTTAAATCAATCTATTCTGTATTAACTGAAAACTGAAATTAAAAATGAGGTGACTTAGGTCACCTTATTTATTTTGGTAATTATTTTCAAAATTTAGTTTTTATTTTCAATCATTAGAACAAAGACTGGTTTGTAAATCTTAACTTGAATTTTGTATAAAATGATGACTTACTTGAAATCAAAGCTATTTCCATACACTGTAAATATTAAAATTTGGAAATGTATATGTTTAAACAGCAATTTGAATCTTACTGGACACAGTTTTCTAGTCACCTAGAAATTGACCATTCAAGTGAATTACTTCACTTATTAATCCATGCTTATTCAGAACCACAACGCCATTATCATACAGTGCAGCATATCGTTGAATGTTTAGCGCTTTTTCACCAAATAAAAGATCAACTCGAGGACCCAGTTGCGGTTGAATTGGCAATTTGGTTTCATGATGTGATTTATGATCCGCAAGCTATGGACAATGAAGAAAAAAGTGCTGAATTGATGAAACAACAGTGCCTACAGCGATTTGAAAACGCTAAAATTCATAAAATTTATGATTGGATTATTGCGACAAAGAAGCATTTACCAGCTACAAATCAGGATCTTAATTATTTATTGGACATTGATTTGGCAATTTTGGGAAGTTCTCAACAGCGTTTTGCAGAATATGAACAACAAATTCAACAAGAATATGCATGGGTTGAAGTAACACAATATCAATTCAAAAGAACAGAAGTATTAAAATATTTTTTGGACATGAAACCTTTGTATCAGACTGAATATTTTAGAAATTTGTTGGAAGACAATGCTAAATTGAATTTAGCAAACAGCCTGAATAAATTCTCACATATTTAGTGAGAATGCCCCATTCTAAAGACATGTTTAGGTATAAAAGTGCCATTCAATATCATGAACAGCACGAATACAAGCAATATGATTAAGGACGAATAATCATACAGGTTGCTGTAGCATGCGCATATAACTTGCCATCTTCATCCACAAGTTTGCCTTCAGAAATTGCAAGATTTTTACTTAAATTAATTACTGAACCAATCGCAAGGAGTTCTTTGTCTTTAGGTATAGGGCGACACATTTTGACATTTAAATCGATAGTCCCATAGCCTACACCTGCATCCAAAGTTGTATGCACGGCACAACCCGTCGCTGAATCTAAAGCTGTTGCAGCAAAACCGCCATGTACACCACCCAAAGGATTTAAATGACGTTGATCTGCTTTGACTTTGAAGCTGGCATGACCATTGGAGATTTCAACTAAATCCATTGGAATAGTTTCGCTAATACTTGCTCTTGGAATATGACCTGCAATCATTGCTTCTAAAAACTCTAAGCCTGTCATTTCTTTCGGATGTTTCATATTTGTTCCTAATTTTTATCTTAAAAATAAGTTCCAAAAAGGAACCTTTAAATTAAGATAGGCTGAGACAAGATCACTGTCAAATCTTTTGTGGTGACTATAGGGTTAGAAAATTTTAGTATTCGGTATTATAGAATTTTTCAAAATGGTCAGATTGATGAATGATTTTTAGCGCAATTTTTTCGCCAGTTGCCCATGTGGCATGCGCTTTTTGCAAATCTACATCGATGATATCGAGCTCTTTACACAATGTTCGAGTGCTTTCAATGACAATAAATTGAGGTGATTGAATTTTCAAACATTTAGCAATATAACGCTGAATGCCTTGTAATGTATAAACATCAATTATTTTATAACGCATATTTTCCAAAAATTATATTTAATTTATTGTTGTTCTAGTCTAATCCTAATGAATTATAAATTTCAAATGAAAAATATTTTAAATTTATTGTTCATAAAAAAGAAAGTATTCACAAGGACTTCATTTAAAAAGCATAGTATTTTAAAGTTCAAAGAGAACATGAATTTATAAGTAGAAAAGGAATAAAACGATGAAAGGGCAATGTCTTTGTGGTGCAACCACGTTTAATGTCGAATTGAGCAATCACGATGTACATGTGTGTCATTGTTCAATTTGTCGTCGTCAAACCAGCGGTGTGATTATGACCATTGACATAAAACAAGGGACATTAAAGTTTGATCAGCAAGCGCATTTGAGTGTATTTAATTCATCAGAATGGGGTGAGCGAGGTTTTTGTAATGCTTGTGGTACCACATTGTTTTGGAGAACTAAAGATCAAAGTTATTGTAATATCAATGTATTCTCACTTGAAAATATTCCTCAAGATTTGAAGTTGAATCTAGAGATTTATATCGACAATAAGCCTAAATTTTATAGCTTTAATAACGAAACAAAGAAAATGACCGAGGCAGAAGTGGTGGCTTTATTTAGTGCATCAACAGAATAAATTTAGCGATATTAGCATTATTTTAGATTAATTATTGAATTTGGATCAGAAATATTGATTTAAGACATGAGTATTAAATGCTAGCAAAAAGCTTTTGAATTTTATATACCTAGAAAAAGTTGTTGAACATGGATACTCAACGATGCTGTTTAAAATAACATTGGCAATGATTGCTTTTGCTGCAAATTCTGTATTGTGTCGCTTTGCATTGGCTCAAAACCAGATTGACCCAATGAGTTTTAGTACCTTGCGGGTACTCAGTGGAGTGCTGGTTTTAAGCTCATTGTTTGTTATTGCAAAGCGTAATTCAAATATACCAATACCGTTGAATTGGGAACTCAAAAATGGATTTTATTTGGCGGTATATATTGTTGGATTTTCATTGGCCTATGTGAAAATTGATGCAGGTGTAGGTGCATTATTATTATTTGGTACAGTGCAATTCACTATGGTGATGTATGGGCTATGCCATGGTGAAAAAATTAATTTTAAAAGAGCATTGGGGCTGGTACTTGCCTTAGTCGGTATTGGCGTTTTACTTTTGCCCGGAGCAAATGCACCAAGTGTGGTTTATTCGATGCTGATGGTGATTTCAGGTATTGCTTGGGCGGCCTATAGCCTTTCAGGTAAAAATTCTCCACATCCTTTGAGTAGTACTTTCAGCAATTTCGTCTTGGCTGCGCCATTTGTTGTGATGGCAGGTTTTTTGTTTGCTCAAGATATACATATCAATTTACAAGGTTTTATGTTGGCAGTCGTTTCGGGTGGGCTGGCTTCAAGTGCGGCATATGTGTTGTGGTATTCCATTTTAAAACATATCGATAGAATCATGGCAAGTACGGTGCAGTTAAGTGTGCCATGTTTAGCGATTATTGGAGGTTCACTGTTTATTGGAGAAAGCATTAGTTTGAGAATATTACTCTCTTCAACCATGGTTTTATATGGAATATTATTGGTGATTTTTGCGGTAGCTAAAAAGTAATTTAAGGTTAATTCACTTACAAGAATATCGATATTGTAGGGATACTTGTTTATTTTTTTCTTTAATTTTCAATGTTATTTTTATAAAAATTAGATATATTCATAAAATATGCAAATTTTATTGTTTGATAAATTATTTAATATGTTAAGTACTGACTTAGCATTGACGATTCTTGATACTCAAAATATAGAATTTAATGTCATCAGATACTGAATACAACAAAATCAAGAATATATGAAAAAGTTTATCCATCTGTTTATTCCTATTCTGTTAAGTAACCTCGCCGTAGTTCTAGGGGGTGTTGCGGATACTGTATTTTTATCGCATGTCAGCACCATAGATGTTGCAGCAATGTCAGTCACGCTTTCAATTTACGCATTGGTATATATTTTAGGCTATGGACTATTGCAAGGCATGATGCAGGAGCTTGCAGAAGCCAAAGGGCGACATGCTTTAACTGCGTCACAAATCATCATTAAACAAGGTGTGTTGATGGTGTTGTTGCTGTCGGTTTTTGGCGTCATTTTTCTTACCCATGCCGAAGCTGTTTTAAATCTTCTTAGGGCAGATCAGCATTTACAAGTTTTGGTTTTAGACTGTCTTTTTATTCTAGCTTTAGCACTTCCGGCGCAACTTTTATTACGTTCTTTTTTTATTGTGACGCAAACCTATGGGCAAGCCAAAATGGTGTTTTATGCGAATGTTTTCGCATTGCTACTCAAGTTGAGCTTATCTTATGCATTGATTTATGGTGTCGCTTATTTCAACATTCCCAAACTTGGTGTGCAAGGTGCTGTTGCTGCAACATTACTCACCCAATGGATCATGTTGTTTGTTTATTATGGGCTTTTCCTAGAGAAAAAGTATCGAATCCAATTCTCAGGTCAATTTTTTGATTTTAATATTCTCAAAAGAATTTTGAGAATAGGCTTTCCAATGGCCATTATTATTCTCATTGATGTGATTGCTGTGACCTTTATTTCACTGCTTTCTATTCCTTTAGGTAATACCGCATTAACAGCACATCAAATTGTCATGGGCATTGCGTCATTATTATTTATGTTCCCGTCATCCTTATCGGCTGCGTATAGTATTTTAATTTCTACCAAAGTTGGAGAGGGAGATCTTCAATCTGCATGGGCGTTAACTCAGAAAGCTTTAAAAACAGGATTTGTTATTGCACTGTTTATTGTGATTTGTGTTTATGGATTTAGAGATTTATTGATCCCAATTTTCACCAAAGATGTAGCAGTCACTGGGTTGGTGACCAATTTATTATTGATCGTTTGTATTATGCATATTGCAGATGCCATGTTGTGTATTTTGGTGAATATGTTGCGTTGTTGGTCTGTGACCATTAGTCCTATGTTGATTTATACCTCAGTGATCCTTGTGATTGGATTGGGTGGTGGCTGGTATGTCGCTTATCATGCTGTTTCTTGGAATGGTTTTCGTATACCCGCGCTAGGTATTTATGGTTTTTGGATTTTACTGACGTTTGCTTATATTCTTGCTGTAGCAGTGTGCAGCTTATGTTTAAGATATCGTAAATATTTGAAATAACGTACTTAAATACTTTAATCATTCAATCTACTATTTCATTCAAAGATTGAAGTTATTTCAGGGCAAAATAGATAGATGGTAAGAGGGAGAATAAAAACCCGCAGAGTAGAACTGAGCGGGTTTTTAGTCTAAGAATTTATGGGTTAGACTTCTTGCGTAAGTCGAGTTGTGATGAGCATTTAATTTATTACAGAAAGTCCCTCTCCTTTTAAAGGAGAGGGACTTTCAATCTTAATTCCTGATCATTTTGGACTTTCGCAAATGATTTATTTTACTTCGCAGCTTTTTCAGCTTCAATTGATGCAATTGCAGCATCTACACCTTCAATTGAATCAGCAGCTTTTTTGATACGCGCAAGTGCATCTACAAGGACTTCATCCGCAGTTGCATACGAAATACGCATGAAACCACCTAAACCGAATGCATCACCTGGAACAACCGCAACACCAGTTTCTTCCAATAACCATTCAGAGAATTCTGTGCAAGATTTTAAACCTTTAGCACGGATCAATGGACGAATATTTGCATAAGCATAGAATGCGCCGTCAGCGGGTAAGCATGAAATACCGTTGATTTGATTTAAACCATTCACTACCAAATCATGGCGACGTTTGAATGCTTCGATCATTGGCTCAAGTACATCTTGTGGACCATTTAACGCAGCTTCAGCAGCAACTTGTGAAATTGACGTTGGGTTAGATGTAGACTGTGATTGGATTTTTTTCATTGCGCCAATCAGCTTAGCTGGACCTGCTGCATAGCCAATACGCCAGCCAGTCATTGCATAGGCTTTAGACACGCCATTTAACACGATTGTACGGTCATAAAGATCAGGTGCAACGGTTGCGATGTTATAGAACTCGTCATCCCAACGGATTGGTTCATACATATCGTCAGAAGCAACAAAAACTTCAGGGTATTTACGTAAAACTTCAGCTAAAGCTTCTAATTCAGCTTTGGTATAAATCATACCTGTAGGGTTTGAAGGGCTGTTTAACACCACCAAACGTGTTTTGTCAGTGATTGCTGCTTCTAATTGAGCAGGCGTGATTTTGAAACGTTGTTCTTCACCACATTTCACAATCACTGGAACGCCTTCAGCGATAATCACCATGTCTGGGTAACTTACCCAATATGGTGCAGGAATAATTACTTCGTCGCCTTTGTTTAATAAAGCAAGTGCTAAGTTAAAGAATGATTGTTTACCACCACAAGAAACCAAGATTTGGTTTGCAGCGTAGTCTAAATTATTATCACGTTTTAACTTTGCAATAATTGCTTTTTTAAGGCCTGGCGTACCATCTACAGCTGTGTATTTGGTAAAACCGTTGTTAATTGCTTGAATAGCAGCATCTTTGATGTGTTGTGGGGTATCAAAGTCAGGTTCACCTGCACCTAAACCAATTACATTTTTACCTGCAGCTTTTAATTCAGCTGCTTTGTTGGTAACCGCAAGAGTTGGGGACGGTTTGATGGCATTAACACGATCTGAAAGACGTACGTCCACGGCATTATTCCTTCTTATAGGGATTAAAAATAAAAAGCACACTATCATAGCCTAAAATAGTGCATATCGTTGCTTAATATCTAAACAAATTCACTAGAAATTTACGAAAATTAAAATTTACTGTATCAAGCCACTACAAATATCCAATCCATAACATGAGCGCTCGCATCATTCAGCAATTTTACGTACAATACGCTCAGTTGAAATTGAGTGAATCATATGAGCACCCAAAATACTCCCAAAAAAAAGTCATTGGTGAAGTTACCATTCCCAATGCCATCAGCTTCGGCTGAAAATCAGGATGACGTGGCTCACAATCAAGTGCGCCCAAAACCTGAACAGTACGCAGATCGGACATGGATGCCGCCACGTGGTACACGTCGTTCGATGGGTAAAAGGTAATATAAAAGGTGCATGAAGCACCTTTTTTTATAGCAGATTTTTTTAATCAATCATTAAATAAGATTTAGTTGTCTATGGGTTGAGTAAAATACTCATAATAATCTTTTTTCTTTTTATACATCACTTGATCTGCACGTCTTAACATATCTTCAACCTTTTCGTTGGGTTGAGTTGTTGCATGACCTATTGCAATGCTAATGGGGTGTGATGAATAGTATTGATTATCAATATTCAATAGTTCTTCAATGGTCATAATGATTGAATCTACAGCTTGCTGATTGGCACCTGACATCATCACGACAAATTCGTCACCACCGATTCGAGAAGCGGTATGGCTGGTATGTGTCACTGTACGATTGAGTATATTACCCATGCGACGAAGTAATTCATCACCTACATCATGCCCATATTGGTCATTGACTGTCTTTAAGCCATTCATATCAATGAAAATAGCTGAAACAGGGCGGAGTATACTACGTTCTAAGCGGTGAATTTCTTCTGTATAAAATGATCGATTGAACAGTTTGGTTAACACATCGTGTTTGCCTAAATATTCTAAATAGCTTTCAGCTTTTTTACGTGCAGTAATATCGGTCAATGCAACTTGAACCAAACTCCAATCATCTTCATAACCTGGGAAAACGGTAAATTGCAACAGTACATTTCGAATAGACCCATCGAGTGCATAATTGATCGCTTCACGTTGATGATGGATTTTTCCATTCCATAATTCAATCAATTGTTCACGAAAAGTTTGGTGCATTTCTTTCGCAAAAACCCGATACAGATTTTTAAATAAAGTTTCTTTATCTGCTGCCTTAAATAAATCTAAGGTAGCTTGGTTAACGTCCAGTAAAATAATGTCTTCAACACATTGATTGACAAAATCTGTATGCACATCTAGAAAAGTACGAAAGTCTTCAATGCCCACTTGACGTAATTGATCTAGACGCATTTTTACACGGCTAAAATCCTCAACCCATAATGAGGTAGGAGAATAAATAAAGCGAGATTCAGCAAGTTGGCGATTTTTTTCTTCGTTGCGATGCGCATTTTGATAATCTGTAATATCTTCAGTCGTGATTAGGACTTGATTAAAGGTATCTTCTGAACCAGGAAGTACCACTGCTCTAAGTTTAATATCGAGTTTTTTACCTGAAATTGTATAATTTGTGGTGGTGCTTAAATACTCATTATTACCATTCCATAAAGAGACTAATTCAAATAAATGTACTTTAAACATTTCTTTTTGGAAAATAATATTGAGGTTTTGACATAAGTGTTGTTGATTATTTGCTTCAAAAAGATCTAAAGTTTTTTTATTGACTTTAATAATTTTAATTTTATGGGCACATTCTATAACCAAATCAAAATTTTCTTCTAAAAATGGTTGGAGATCTGTAATTCCTTGTGCTTTCCAAAGGTCGAATTGTTCTTTGATTTCACTCATATCTTCTAACCACATGGGGATCGGTGATATATCAAATATAGTGGAATTCATAATATCCATTACAGGATTCTCATTTGTTTTTAAGTTCTGATTTAAGCGGAAATATACCTTAAAAGTCTCTAATATCAAAATACTAAAAATAAAAAATTGTTTATTATTTGTTTTTTAATTTTTATATTTTTTAGTATAACTTATTAAAAGCAATTTAATTTTTAAATGCCTGAAGGGTGATAATGATCTTCTCTTAAATTAAGTCTTGGTATGAAATACAATAAATTAAATAACAGTAAGAATTGATAAATTAAGATTTGCTCAACTATAGAGTGGGTATATTAGATTATTTTGGTAAGTATATCTAATCAATAGTTGTGTACTGATGAGTTCTAATAATAAGTAAAATAATTCAAATAATGATTTTATATTTAAATATAAGTGCATTTTAATTGTCATTAAGTGTTAATGATCATTGCGTGGGGATGTATAAAAGTTACAGATGAATAATTCCTTAAAATAAATAAGGGATCAGTTTAATTATATAATCTCTGATCCCGAGTCTTTAACAATTTGAGTTTTCACTATTCATCATGATTGAATAATCATTTATAACTGATGAAATTAATATCAATTCCATTATTTATTTCTTGGAATGATTTTCCGCCTTTGGTGGCGCAATTGTTCGTTTACCATTCCAGACATCAATAAAATCATTTTCGTTTAAATGATAAAGCTCTAATAAGGCTAAGATTGCACCACCTAAAATCATTGAGCCTTTAGTATCGGGTTGGAATTCCTGTGTTTTAGCATGCAGATTATGCAAAATATCTTGGATCTCAAACTCACGATCACGACCATTACTATCCGTTGGGTACATCGGGGTATTTAGAATAATTGTCGCTAAACTCTTTTCGGAATCGCTTAAATCTAAACCTTGTATCGCTTGATCAAGATCGGTACTAAAAATAACGTGATCATTGATAAAACTATGCAGCAATTTTTGAGTGAGTTTAGGTAGCGTTCTTTCGACAAAAGGACGGAAAGATTGTGGAAAAATCACGTTGTGTGAGATACCTTTAAACATCGGTGCAATTTCTTCAACTTTATAGCCTGCGACACCACAACCGACGGAAGTAATAAAATATTTTAGCTTAGGATGATTTTGCGTATAAATTTTAAAGTCGTCTATGTAGTGCTGAATTTGCGAAAGTGGCATTTGTTGCAAATGTTCATTCATGGTCGGAATTGCAAAACTTTGTCCAGACCAACCACGTCCAACGCCTTTCATCGCACCAAAATGTAAATGCGCCGTTTTTGCAGCACCGCCTTGATGTGTGCCTGCCATATTGCTACCAAATACAAAAACCGTATCTTCTGCTAAGCTTTTGATTATGCTTTCATCATGATATTGATAAGTCATGTTTTTTCAATCTTTTAGTCGGCTTATTCCCATGTTGCTATTGAATTAAAAAAGGGTCAAGGATATTTGTTGAATATTGTGTAATTGACCGCATTAAAAAAATAATCTTAACAAGTGAAAGTGTTCGTTTCTGTTAAACTTGTTGTCACGTTATAGCTATTATTTTTAGAATTGTTTCCTATTCGCTAAGGTTCATTTGTTAGTGCAATTGATTTGCCTAATAAATGATTGAATTATATTGGTAAAAAGAGAAAAGCCCGTGAGTGATCATCAACCTTTTGAACTTGTCACAAATTATGAGCCTGCAGGCGATCAGCCACAAGCCATTGCAAAATTAGTCGAAGGAGTAAATAAAGGTTTTCGTGATCAACTTTTACTTGGTGTAACTGGTTCTGGTAAAACTTATACCATGGCCAATGTAATTGCACAGACTCAACGTCCCACAATCGTTATGGCGCATAACAAAACTTTAGCGGCACAACTTTATGGTGAGTTTAAGGCATTTTTCCCAAATAATGCTGTTGAATACTTCGTGAGTTATTACGACTATTACCAACCCGAAGCCTATGTGCCATCTTCTGATACTTTTATTGAAAAAGATTCAGCTATTAATGATCATATCGATCAAATGCGACTTTCTGCGACTCGGGCATTATTAGAAAGACGTGATGCCATTATCGTAGCTTCAGTATCGGCAATTTATGGTTTAGGTGATCCAAATGCTTACATGAGTATGCTGTTGCATATTGTACAAGGCGACCGTATTAGCCGAGATGACATTATTCGCCGTTTAGTTGAAATGCAATATACACGTAATGAGCTTGAGTTTTTACGTGGTACTTATCGTATTCGTGGCGAAATTATTGATATTTTCCCAGCAGAATCAGACCAACACGCAATTCGTATTGAACTGTTTGATGATGAAGTGGATTCAATTCGTTGGTTTGATCCATTAACGGGTAAATTAGTACGTAAAGCACCACGTGTAACGATTTATCCAAAAAGCCACTATGTAACACCAAAAGATAATTTAGAAAGAGCAATTGGTACCATACGAGAAGAGTTGGCTGAACGTTTAATTTTTTTCAAAGCGCATGAAAAATTACTTGAAGCGCAACGTATAGAGCAACGCACTCGTTACGATTTAGAAATGATGCAACAGTTGGGTTATACCAACGGTATTGAAAACTATTCACGACATTTATCGGGTCGTCCTGCGGGAGAGGCGCCGCCGACCTTATTTGATTATATTCCCGATGATGCATTATTGATTATTGATGAGTCACATGTGACTGTTCCGCAAATTGGTGCGATGTATAAAGGTGACCGTTCACGTAAAGAAAATTTAGTGAATTATGGTTTCCGCCTACCGAGTGCTTTGGATAATCGCCCAATGAAGTTTGAGGAATGGGAGCGGATTATCCCTGCAACAATTTATGTCAGCGCAACCCCTGCAAAGTATGAATTGGAAAAGTCTGAACAGGTCGCGGAGCAAGTGGTTCGTCCTACAGGCTTAGTTGACCCTGAAATAGAAATACGTCCAGTACTCACGCAAGTCGATGATGTATTGTCAGAAATCAATATCCGAAAAGAATTGGATGAACGTGTTTTAGTGACAACCTTGACTAAACGTATGGCTGAGGATTTAACATCGTATTTAAAAGAGTATGGTGTAAAAGTGGCTTATCTACACTCTGATATTGATACGGTAGAACGAGTGAAAATTATTCATGAGTTACGTACGGGGGTACATGATGTTTTAGTGGGAATTAACCTATTACGTGAAGGCTTGGATATGCCTGAAGTTTCTTTGGTTGCGATTCTTGATGCGGATAAAGAAGGCTTTTTACGTTCTGAACGTTCATTGATTCAAACCATTGGACGAGCAGCTCGACATTTAAATGGTAAAGCTATTCTTTATGCAGACCGTATGACAGACTCAATGCAAAAAGCGATTGATGAAACTGAGCGTCGACGCACTAAACAAATTCAATTTAATGAAGAGCATGGCATTATTCCACGAAGTGCTGTACGCCAAGTGATTAAGGAAATTGATTCAGGTGAAGTGATTGAAGATGATGAAGTTGATGCAAAAATTCTTGAACAAAATAAAGCATTAACAGCAGATGAGCAACATTTACTCTCTGATCCAAAGTTATTGAGTAAGCATTTATCGAAACTGGAAAAAGAGATGTTAAAAGCATCAAAAGAACTTCAGTTTGAGCAAGCTGCACGTTTACGTGATGAAATTGTTCGTTTAAAAGCAAGAATGTTGCAGTAATTTATTCAATACAATGCGCTATTATGCTGTAGCTTTAGCTGTTATTTGAGATACATAAAGCTACAGTTTAAGTTTAAATTTATGATTATTTTAATAATTATAATACTTGTAGACGGTGAGGGTATACAGTGCAATTCCAAAAAAAATTACCCAAAGTGAATGATTTTAAAAAGCTAATAATGTTATGTAGTGCTATCGCTTTGCCTAATTTTTATAGTCAAACTTATGCAGAAAATTCAACTTTGGCAGCTGTTCCGAAATTGGAGTTAAGTCAGTATTTGGGACTTTGGTATGAGATTGCACGTAAGCCGATGTATTTCCAAAAGCAATGTGCAAAGGATGTCACTGCTCGATATACCGTAAATGAATACGGGAATGTTGCGGTGGATAATCGTTGTATTGATATGGATGGTCATGAGTTGCGTTCTGTAGGTGAAGGGTTTATTAGCAATGAGCCTTTTAATTCGAAACTAAAAGTTAGTTTCTTGCCTGAAGCAATTCGCTGGATGCCGGTCGGACGTGGTGATTATTGGGTGTTGAAAATTGATCCAAACTATCAAATGGTATTGGTGGGTGAACCTAAGCGGAAATATCTATGGTTGTTGTCACGAGATCCACACCCAGATGAAGCGAAAGTTACTGAATTTTTACGATATGCTCAAATTGTAGGATTTAGTTTGAAAGATATTATTCGAACCAAACAAACCGAACCATAAAAGAGAAATAACCGTAATTGATTCTTGAACCAAATTTTTAGATGGGTGTATATAAATCACTTTGTAGAACTATAAAATTAATTTATTTTTCAAGTGATATATAATTAAATATGTTTATACTATTTTATTTGAAATATTAGATTTTTTGCATAAGTCGAGTTGTGATGGGCATTTATTTATAATGGGGGGTTGCCTCTCATTATAAAAGATACACATTATTATGCGTAAAACCTTTTCTCTGAGCCCTGTGTATGGCCTAAGAGAAGAGATTCTGGATATTAATCTTGGCCTTTTGATTTTTGCAAAAGATCTATTGAACATAGTATTCGCATAGAGGTATCAGATGTTTAAAGGTGTAGCATTATCTGTCTTGGCATCTGTCACTTTTGGTGTTTTGTATTTTTATACTAAATTACTCGGTGATTTGGATAGCCAGCAAACTTTTGGTTGGCGGATTATTTCAACTTTGCCTTTTTTAACATTGTTTATGTTGTTTAGTGGCGATTTTATTCATGTAAAAACCATTTATAAAAGAATCATTGAAAAGCCAATTTTATTGCTTTTCATGATAGTGACATCAACATTAACCTGCTTCCAATTGTGGCTATTTCTTTGGGGGCCAATGAATGGTCGAGGACTGCAAGTCTCGCTGGGTTATTTTTTATTACCACTGGTTTTGGTTTTACTGGGTAGTGTTCTATATAAAGAAAAATTGTCTAAATTTCAGATGCTAGCCGTGGCTTTCGCAACTTTAGGTGTGGGGCATGAGTTGTGGCGACTGGGCACTATTGCATGGGAAACAATTAGTGTTGCGATTGGTTATTCATTGTATTTTCTCATTCGAAAAAAAATTAACACAGACAATCTTGGTGGTTTTTGGTGGGATATTTTGATTTGTATGCCACTTGCGATTTATTTAACTCAAACTGGATTGAACAGCTACGGTCAATTTATTGACTCTCCAAGTTTAATAGCCGTTGTTGCAGGATTGGGTATTTTAAGTGCGATTGGACTTGGTAGCTATATTTTGGCTAGTCGACATTTACCGATGATTTTATTTGGTCTATTAAGTTATTTGGAGCCTGTTTTACTGGCTTTGGCATCATTTGCTTTAGGCGAGTCGATTTCAAGAGATGAATGGTTAACCTATATTCCAATTTGGTGTGCTGTGGGGTTATTGGTGGTTGAAGGGATTGTGCATCTTTACCGACAAAAGCAGCGGAAAAAGAATTTAGAACTCAATATCGAAAAATTCGATAAATATTAGGCAAAATACTCAAATTGATTGTTTTTTGCTAAATTCATTGTTTTTAATTAACAAAACTTAAAAAATATGATAAATATGTCTCATTAATAAGGTTTTTTATATTTACTTTTTAGAAGTAAAAAGTTGGTCATATGATGAACTCTACAGTGATTCCATATCAAACAAGAGCAATGTTGTCGCAATTAGAACCGAGTACAGATTTAAACTGGGAAGATACTCTATTGCATGTATTTGATAGCGAAAATATTGAAGTAAGAGAAGAAATAGATCGTCAAATTTTAAAACCAAAAGATATTCAATGGAATCGTGTCACCAATACATTTGAATACACCATTACCAATTCGCTGAGTATTTTAAAACATAGTTTTACCAGTGAGCGTATGCGTTCGATTGCAAGTAAATTGAGTAATTCGATAAACTGGCTGAAGAATATTACCGATAGTGTACAAATTGCAGATTATTTAGAAAATGCTTTGCATCAAATTGATTTGATTCCTGTAGATGATAATTTAAATTTGCAACGTGAAAAAATGTTGATTCGTAGAGTCTTTTTGCAAGACGTAGCGAAACTCATCCGTAAAATAAAAATTCAGCCACCACAAGGGATTCGTAATTTAACCTGTGAACAAATACGTTGTTTCATTGTTGAAGTTTTTATTAAGCAACAGTTATTGGGTTATTGGTTCAAACCTTTATTGCCTAAATCAGCAGAATTAAGAAATCATCCTTTTTTTAAATATTATGTTTTAAGTGAACAAAAAGTTAGAAAATTTGACATCGTAAAAACGTCAGAGTTTATTTATTTGATCGCACCGATTCAAAATTTTGAACAAAATCCATATTCAATTCGACGTTTCTTATTTGAAGAAAATATTGAGTATAAAAACCAAATCTTTATAACGGGTTTGGTATTGGAAATTGATCAAATATCAAATGATGGCTATAAAGATGATATACATCACTTGATGCAGAAGATGGTGACTATTCAAAGCCAAGTACAAAAGGATGTAATTGATATTGTACAAGATTTTGAACACTTTACAGATAAGACATTGTTGCCATTTTTAATGGAACCTTTAGGCATGTCTGCAAGTAATAGTGATTCAGTTGCTCAAAATCATTTAAAGAAGATTGAACAATTGATCACAGCCAATATTTTAATGCCTTTGCGAAATGCCGTTAAAAACGATTTATCTCATATAGAAGAGTTTGAATACTTATTTATGAGCGTACATCGTATTTTGTCAGAAATTCTTTCGCATTATCGAGATTTTAAAGAACAACCCGCTTTATTTTTTAATCATGCTGTTCAGCTTTTTGAATATCGTTTGTTGGCTTATTTAAAACTTTTGGAAAAAAGAAAAGACGAAATTTTTATTCCAATGAGTAAATATGAATGGCAGGTGATGCATGATCGTTCACAACAACCAATCAAAAAAATTCAAGCGATTTTGCTTGAACAAATGACGGATTATCGTGATTTAACCAATTACATTGCTCAATTGAAAAAAGAACAAACAACATGGCAAGGTTCTTTTTTCAAAAGAATTTTGCGAGGTGAGCGTGTTGAGAAAGAAATTGTACAGACCAATCAAGCTGCTTTGTTGATTAAAAAGCAAACGTATATCGATGTGTTGGCGGTTCCCAAAAACTTACGTAAATACAATGTGTTTATTGAGTTTGAAAGTTTAACCTCGATGAGTGAGTTGGAGCGTCATTATGCATTTCCAAGTGGTGATAATGGTTTGATACGCTTACCTTTATTGATCAAAATGCCAGAAAATCTAATTGATTTTAATATTGAAGAATTTAGTACGGCAATTAGTTATGACTTACATTATTCACCGAATTCGTAGTTTGTTTATAGACGCTTAAAAAGTGAAGCAGAAGCACGAAGTATAAGGATTTGCTCATTCTTATATGAATCATGATTTTTTTCATAGTTAAGCGGCACGCTGAAAAAGAGGCTGTCGATTTCTGTACGCTCATATGTAAGTTTGTTATACGTGGTGGTGTTCGAAAAGAACATACTTACACTATAAATGGGTTTTATTTAGTGTTTTACACTTTAAAATCAAGTTGTAATCCTAATTTGAATAGTAAGTATTACAAAATATTATAAAAATGATAGGTGATATGATTTCAACTAAATGAGAATTCCTTTACAATAATGGGGTTTTTAAAATCATGTCTAGATATACATAAAATAGAGGACGTATCTGTGAGCAAAGACACTATCATCGCCCTACACGCAGAGCACCAAGGTCGTTGGAAAAACCGTGAAGAAATCGCGGAACGTATGATTGCATTAATCGGTCAATTATACCGTGAAAAAAATATTGTGACTTCTGTTTACGGTCGTTCTTTAGTTAACCGTTCAGTGATTCAAATTTTAAAAGCACACCGTCGTACACGTATGTTGGACGTTGAGCTTTCAGTTGTAAACACGTTCCCGATTCTTGAAGCATTGGCTAAAATTGAAAATATTGGCACTGCTGAAATTGATTTAGGTAAATTAGCTGTTGCTTTTAAAGAGCAAGGTGGCGATGTTGATGCATTTGTTGCAGCAGCAGTTAAAACCGCAGAAGGTCGTGAGACTTCAGTAGAAGGTCGTGACGTTGTACTTTATGGTTTCGGTCGTATCGGTCGTATTCTTGCGCGTTTAATGATTGGTCAGTCTGGTCTTGGTCGTGGTTTAAATCTAAAAGCGATTGTTGTTCGTAAGTCATCTGATGGTGATTTAGAAAAACGTGCATCTTTATTGCGCCGTGACTCAATCCATGGTCCATTCTCTGGTACGATTTCTGTTGATGAAGAAAACGAAGCAATTATTGCAAATGGTCAGTTTATCAAAGTGATCTATGCTTCTAATCCAACTGAAGTTGATTATACCGATTATGGTATTAGCAATGCTTTGGTGATCGATAACACAGGTAAATGGCGTGATGCTGAGGGTCTTGCTCAACACCTTAAGTGCCCAGGCGCTGCACGTGTGATTTTGACTGCACCAGGTAAAGGTGACATGAAGAACGTGGTGTTTGGTGTAAACCAAGCTGACATTCTTGATGAAGATGCGATTATCTCTGCTGCAAGTTGTACAACCAATGCAATTACACCAACACTTAAAGTATTACATGATAAATACACCGTGTTGAATGGTCACGTTGAAACAGTTCACTCATTCACAAACGACCAAAACTTAATTGATAACTACCATAAAGCAGACCGTCGTGGTCGTGCTGCAACATTGAACATGGTTATTACTGAAACAGGTGCAGCTAAAGCAGTTGCTAAAGCACTTCCTGCACTTCAAGGTAAATTGACAGGTAACTCTGTACGTGTTCCAACACCGAACGTTTCTCTTGCGATTTTAAACTTAACTTTAGATAAAGAAGTTGATCGTGAAGAAGTGAACGAATACATTCGTCAAATTTCGATTAACTCAAATCTACAAGGTCAAATTGGTTATACAAACTCTACTGAGGTTGTATCTTCTGACTTTATCGGTTCTCGTACAGCTGGTGTATTTGATGCGCAAGCAACAATCGCTTCTGGCAACCGTTTAACTGCATATGTTTGGTACGATAACGAAGTTGGTTATAGCTGCCAAGTATTACGTATTGCAGAGCAAATGGGTGGTGTAAGCTATCCTAAAATTCCTGCTGAAACAAACGCATAATGTGTTAGCCTAAGAAAAACCCGATGTAAAGTCGGGTTTTTTATTGTTTAAATTTTTAGATTTGTCCTAGATATTGATACAGCATAAAATTTAATTGCCACATTTAATAAAAAATAAAATTCTATTTAGTCTTGTATATTTTTTCAATGTTCGTTAATGCTCAGCTACTAAGTTACATCCTATGTTTAGAGGTTGTTTTTAGTGAAAACGCTTTACTATGGCAAGTTGATAATTTTCATAATCAAATTATAAGAACTCTAGAATTATTAATGCCTTATAATATATCGATTCTGAATTTATGAAACGACAGGCCTATGATTTAACATGTAATTGGCTTAAAAATACATTTTATGCAGCTATTGCTATGCCCAAATTTGTGTTTGGTTTTGGCTGTCTGGCGCATGTGTACAATCAATATTTATATTTTTGTTATAGGCTTAGAGGTAATTCTGAAAACAAGCAAGTATTCATTGTAAAAGTTACAGTGGGTTGTACGTATGCAAAAGTGCTTAAAATA
>NZ_RAXT01000240.1 GCF_003611475.1 Acinetobacter rongchengensis
GCAGAACAACGCCAACAGCTCCTAGATGATTTATGCAAAAAGATTGTAGAGCGTCATAACGTCATCGTTGATGCTGTCATTCATGCCCCGCATACAAGGGGTGGAAGTGATGAACGAAACTATCATGCTCATATTCTGTTTACGAGCCGACAGCTAGACAAAGACACAGGCGAGTTTTCTAAAAATAAATTTCGTGATTTCAACAAAGAGAAATCATCCGAAACGGTTG
>NZ_RAXT01000241.1 GCF_003611475.1 Acinetobacter rongchengensis
GGCTTTGTTGCACAAAGATTTGAAATGCAAAGCGCCCCTAATTGAGCCAAATTTAAGGCGTAACTTGGGTAAGTGGTCGACCTAATTCCGTAAATCTGTTAAGGACTGCTACACGTGCATGGATCTCATTCACTTGGCTATCAAAACTCCTTGCACTGAGTTTATCTCCTAATAATTTGATGCAATGCATCTTAGTTTCAACCAAACTTCGCCGATGATAGCCTG
>NZ_RAXT01000242.1 GCF_003611475.1 Acinetobacter rongchengensis
TGCTTTAAGCGTTCTTCCTGTTGCTTTAAGCGTTCTTCCTGTTTAGCAATTCTCTGTTCTAAAGATTCATTTGTCATTGTAATTCCCATACCTAAAAAACCATTCAAGCATAGGATACCTGCCATTGAGATTCAATGCCTTCCTAAGCTATAATGGTTTTCCAGAATGGCGCACTTTACCAAACTAATTTCATTAAGTTTGGAAGTCCGAAAGGGGATACCCCTT
>NZ_RAXT01000243.1 GCF_003611475.1 Acinetobacter rongchengensis
TATTTGCATAGTGCGGTTGGGTCTTCAACCGTAAGACGGTAGATGGTGAGTGCGCCATCACTTGCGCCAATTTCAGCTTGGGTCACAATGCCTGAAATGCGTGTTAGTTCTGAGTGATCTGTGACGATGTCAATAGCGGCTTGACTAGCAATGAATTGTTTTAAAGGAATTTGCTCATCGGTCGATAGGCAGATGAGTTGTAGTTGTATGCCTGTATTGAGAT
>NZ_RAXT01000244.1 GCF_003611475.1 Acinetobacter rongchengensis
ACTAAGAGATAAAATATATTATTGTGATGGTTCTTTCAGAGACATTTATGTACTTGAAACAAATATTGATGACAATAAAAAATGGGCTGAATTTGTAAACAACGTCTATAAAATAAACTGGTTTAATGGTCTAACTCAGAGATATGAAAGACAAATTGATTTTGGAGTTGTTAGAGGCTATTTGAATAAAGAACATGACTTATGTTCACGTGCAAGTATCTTT
>NZ_RAXT01000245.1 GCF_003611475.1 Acinetobacter rongchengensis
AAAAGGCACATGCGAAAATATGAATGGTTTAATTAGGCAATATTTACCTAAAGGGATTGATTTAAATCAGGCAGATCAGCATTATTTAAATCAAGTTGCCATGTCACTGAATACTCGTCCTAGAAAGGCGTTAGATTGGCTTACACCATTAGAGAAATTTGCTCAGCTTGTTGATTATCATATGGCTTTTGAAACTGTCGCACCTCATGTTTGAATTCGCCC
>NZ_RAXT01000246.1 GCF_003611475.1 Acinetobacter rongchengensis
GTCTTCATAGATTTGAATCCTAATGTGGCCCTGATGATCCGCTTTAGCTTGCCATGATCACATTCAATCACGTTATTTTTATACTTAATCTGCCTGTGCTCAAGGTCTGGTGGACATTTACCTTCCCGTTTTAACCGTGATAAAGCACGTCCATATGTGGGTGCTTTATCCGTGTTGATCACTTGTGGAATTTGCCACTTCTTCACATTATTTAA
>NZ_RAXT01000247.1 GCF_003611475.1 Acinetobacter rongchengensis
GCTGGCCAACGCTTCAGAGTGTAATTGATGGCCTTGGCGGTGGGAGAACTCGATGGCACTGTCAGATGATGTTGGTTGAGCCATTCATATAGTTGTTGCATCACTGGTTGACTATGCTGTTGTCGGTATTCGCGGCGGTCTTCCGCTGTACCATCGGTCTTTTTCCTGAGCTCTGCTTCTATCGCATACAGTTTCTGAATCAGCACT
>NZ_RAXT01000248.1 GCF_003611475.1 Acinetobacter rongchengensis
ACCCATTTTTTGTTTGATGTTTTCTAGTTCCTGATGGTGGATTTTTTCAGCTAAAGCGTGAACTTTAGTTTCAAAAAGACGAACAGCAATTTTTTTATCACTTATCGAAGTGTCTTGAACAATAGGGCTAGATTGCGCTGATTTGCGCTCTAAGCGATTTTCTTGAGGTTTTAGTGGTTCTGTGTGTGTTTTTGCTTCTGTGGCC
>NZ_RAXT01000025.1 GCF_003611475.1 Acinetobacter rongchengensis
AAACTATCATGTGAACCAGTTGCTATCTAAACTGATTTTGATGCCGATTAGTCAGCAAGAACAGGTTTATCAAGACTTGGTTGTTGACTATAACGATAAGATCCGTGAATTAGACTTGTTGGGTCGTAACCCTCTCAAGACCAACTTTTTAGACTGGAAAGCTAAAAAAGTCCGTGAGTTTGAAGTGAAGGACAACTTCTTTACCGTGACTTCAGAAACAGAAGCAGCCAAGATCAATACCTTTGATCTACCTGTGCGTTTTGAAGGTCTGCAATACATTGAACATGTTGAGCCATTACGTGCTGACAATCTAAAACTCATGTTCAAAGAAAGTGATGATTATCTGGTGCGTCAATTTAAACGTATCAATGAAAACATCAATGAAACGGTACACGGACTACTACACTATGCCTATAACTTTGAGGCATTGATGTACCAAAAATATGAAGGCTTTGCTAAGCAAAAGTTATTTTTCAAAAATGGGCAAATGCGTGGTGAAGTGATTCGTGATTATCGACACGAAGTATTTGATCATTTCGGTGTTGTTGAAGCCAATGTAAAACACATTGATGATATTCAATTTCGTAAACCTGATGATCACTCTGCAGATGCTTTTGAAAAAGTAGCTGAAGCGGTTTATCTTGCCAATGATCCTATTTTGACCTCTAACTTTGATCGCATGTATCGAATTGTTCAGGATCTAAAATTCTTGGCTCGTTCTATGGAAAGGAACGAAAAAGAAGGTCATTCAGCGCATGGGTTATTGTTCCTTATCTCAAAACCTAGTCTTTTTGATGATGAAGTGACGCCAGATCACAAAACAGGTGCTTTGCTACGTCTAGACCTACCGCCGTTACGTGTAGGTGCAATCACACCGAATGCGGTTAAGCTTGATTTGGTTTACCCTGGTGATAAGAAGTCGTTTAAAGTTCCACTGATCAATTACACCATGCAAAATGCCAAGCAAGACTTGGATTGGGTAGCTCCAGTGAGTGAAAAAGGACGTATTATCCTAAAACGCTTCAATCCTGAATTTTATTCTTATGCTGATGTGAATAGACGTCATGTTGAGGATCGTCAACCCTTGGTGAACTTATTTACTGAACAAAACAATTATTCCCGTTATACGCGTACCTATTTTGAGAAAGCGCCGTCTGGTGATGTCACACGACAAGCGATTACCTTAACGGGCAATATGTTCAAGGCACATAAGATTGTCAGCTCACTAGATCTACGACATTCAACCGTTATATTTACCGATGCTGATGGTATGCGTAACCGTGCGTTATTATTGCCATCAAATACACCAACTGACTTGTTTGAAAGCTCTCTTGAAAACCAAGTGACGTTTAAGCAAGTTAAAGAGATTGCGAACTTCTTTAATCAATTGCCTGTAAACATTGATTTCAACCGCAATAACTATGTGGGTACTAAGGTTAATTTCCCGTACAAGAAAGCAAGTATTGAGTTCTACTACAACGGGTCAGACTGCTTTAATGTGACGGTGAAATCTGTTGCAAAACAGTTCAATCGCTTTATGTCGAATACCAACGTATTCCATGATCCTAAAGGCGGTAAAACAGATGAATCGTTGAACATCCACTTTACTGAGCCAGGCCGTAATGAGTTTAGATTTGCGCTTGATCTCAAGGATGTTGAACGCTTTGTTGACGAGCTGGACAGTACAACCAAAATTGAAGCTGCCTTTTTGGATTTAAAATCTAAGCTTCCTGATGGTAATGATTACTTTTTAAATGAAATTAACCGTATGCTTAATCCTCCAGAAGAGCCAGCTTATAAGGCTGAGTTACCTAAGGGTAAAACCTTAGATAACGATCAAGAAATCCAGCAATTATCTTTCTAAAACCCTCCCTTAAAAGGTATATACCAGACCATACGTGAATAACAATTACGTGTGGTCTAGTTCGTATATACCATGTATCATATCCGTGACGATCACATTGACGTTTTAAAAAACAAATACAGGTATTTTATGTGCAACTCTAATCCCTTAGAGGAATCTTCTAATAACTCAGATTTAGTGGATTTTGACAGTGAATTAGACATCACAACTGGTTTTAATTCTGACTTTAAAGAAGACTTTATTTGGAATGTTGATACAGATTCTAAAAAGGACTCTTAAAACCAGGAAGGCCACCTGTCATAAGGATCAAATATGGACCAAAGCCCTAAACAAGATAATTTTGACGAGCAAACACTTGATCAACTGCAAGACGGCCAATCATTAACTTTCAATGAGGGCCTGGAACAGTGGGATGATTTAAGTTTGGACGGCGTGGAATTTCAATCCATCCAGCCTACGCCACAACAAAACAATGTTGCACAAGATCAATCGCAACAATACCAGTCTGAACCATATCCCAATGATCCCCTATCTGAACCTCCATTAATGGAAGAACCGCCAGTCATGCAAGATGATGGGTATCAAAATAATCAGTATGATCAGTATGATCAGTATGAACAATATGATCAGCCTATGGGCGGTAACTCTGTACCTCCTGGGCACCCAGATTATGATTACGCTCCCCCTCTTGAAGATACTCGGTTGAACGATGATGAACCGATGTTTTTTGACGAAGGTGATTATGAGCGTAGTAGTTACCCGAATTACGAGAATGAACGGTCCATCATTCCTGAAAACACGTTTGATCTTTCCGCTGTCACTGTCAATGATTTAGCTGAACTTGATCCTGTTCTGATTGGTAAAGTATTTGATGCACTTGAGCAAAGAGAGCCAGCCAGTCAATTAGAATTCTTTGCAGACATCGGGCTTGATCTGCAGAATGATGATGATCTTAAGTTTATTGCGGCTCTGAATAAAATCCAGACTAAAAACGCACTGGACCAAGGATTAGGCAATATTGCTGAAAATAACAGTTCATTGCCAGTTGAAGACCGTGTTTATACAACTGCAGACTCTAAATTATACCTATCAGACAATGATCCTGATTTCCTCCTTTCCAAAGAAGAGAATCCATTTGAAGCCGTTCAAGTGGCTGAAAAAACCCTCTTTAACTTTGAGACAAAATCTTTTATCACTCAGCCCTACTATGGTTTAAGCCTGAAGGGTGCAACTAAAGAAAATGCCCTCAACTTCCTGAGTAATCGTCAATTCGCGATTGAAGGCCTGATTAACCAAAACCAAGTCGTGCGTGAAGCAAAACAGCAGATCTACAACGAAGTTACGGGTGCACCGAATACCTATTTTTCAGGTGAATTAACCGATAAAAACCAAATTAACGCATTGATGCGCCAAGTGCGTGACTTTTGCTTAATTCGTGGGATTGAAGCTGAAGAACTTGGCTTAGTGCCAAAATCTATCGTCATGGATCAATGGCGTGTGAATAGCGACCATACAGCTGCTCGACTTGAACAACTTGAGATTCACTATCTTGAATTCAATACGGACACGTTAACCAAGGAAGTAATTCAGTTATTAGAAACCCGTGAACATAGCGACCAGTTACAAGCTGCTCTACTTTTGAAAGAACATAAAGAAAATCAGAAGACTAAAGAGACAGTAAAGGAAGATGTTGAATCAGCTGATCCGAATGCACCAAAAGGTACACCAAAGAGCACATTAAACATTGCTGGTGGTCCACAAGACAAAGCAAGTTTGGCTGCAAGTAGCGTTGCCTCTAAAAGCTTTAAGGATATGCGAAATGAGGAAGGTAACGAACGTCCTCCTTTAGCGCGTGAAAATAGCCACGGCCATCCACGAACGGTCGCTGATGAACTCGCTGCGCTCAGTGCAAAAATGATTGCAGTCATGATTGAACTGGTTAAGAAAACAATCAAGTTGATCATTGCAGCGATTATGGCCATGTTCAACAAGAACAAAAGCCTTGATAACCTGAAAAACATTTGGGATAAACCAATCAATCCTGATGTTACCGTTAAAAGTAACCATCCAGACGCACAACAACCCGAACAGCTTGCCAATACAGCCGATAAATCAAAATTGACTGAACTTGGTAAGAATGCCGATATTTTAAAACCGATCTCTAAAGAGCAAATGTTGCCTCTTTTAAACGATCCATATACCACTCAACTGAATAAAGACCGTGACGGCGTTACCTTAGAAGAATTCGATCTAAATGTCGGTAAAGTCTATGCCATTGACGGTGAACAATACATCGTGATTGATGTAGTCGGTAAGGATTCTGTCGAAGGTGTTGAATCCTCTACCCCATTTATCAAACTAGTTAAAGAAGCAGATTTACCGCCTCAAGTGGAAGGTAGCGATGCACCTACCCCGATTACGCCGTTCTATTTAGAAGCGATTGAAGACAAAGTAACGTTTCTCTCAATTGAAGAACTGCATGAAGGCATTAAGTCTGAAAAGATCCATGAGTTTGAAGGTCGCTTTTTTGAACCCATTTGTTCTCAGTATTTAGAACAAGCACGTATGTTCCTTGGTGCCGAATATCCATTAGGGCAAGATCCAGAACAAATGACTGAAGAAGCCAAAGCTTCATACAAAGATCAGTTTATTCAACGTGCCTATCAATCAGGTCAAATGATTTCGGATCAAGTAAAGAAAGCCAAATCTAAACTTTCAAACCTTTTGGGTAAGTTTAAAGGCAATACTGCAGAACAGTCGGCAACTCAATCAGCACCGCAAAGCCAAGACCAAAACAATGACGGTAAACCAATGAACCCTTATGACAGTATTTATGTTGATCATGATTCTGACTTAGAAGCATTCTTTAAAGACCGTCACAACAATGTTTCTAATGCTGAAATTGAACAGTTTGTCGGTATGGTTTATGAAGATGAAACAACCCAAACCAATATGGTTGTTTTGGATATAGCTTCCGATAATCTGGATAAACGTGCGATCGTTGTGCCTCTTTCGGTGATTGAAGATCTCGAAAATATCACTGAAAAAGATGTGCTTTATCTTAAAGACATCGTGAATGAATCCTCTACCGTTCCACTGTATGAGCTGGAGTCTGTCGAGCCGATAGACGAGTTAAATACGCTTGGTAAATTTTCAAGCGAATACTTAGACAAGCTCAAAGCCGATACCATCAACAATACTGCAGAACAGACTAATACTTACGCCAGATCTGCCGAACGTGAACTTGAACTTTCAAAAATGATTTTGGAAGGCAAGCTCAGTGTTGTAGGTGCTATGGTGAAAACGGATTACGGTCAATTCGTGGTACTGACTTCAGATTCGGAAGGTCATAAATCAATTGCACCCGAATACAACGCCGTGGCCATTACCAACCTTGATCGTCAAATTACCACGGAAGATATTATTAATGCCGGTATTACAACGATACCGCGTAAAGATATTTTAGAGTGGAATACTGTCACGGCGCTCAATGAAGAATCTGCCAATCAGGTGACTTATTTAGATCCTGAAGTTTACCAAGCAGTAAGTAATGCAATTCATCAAAATCGCGAAAAAGAATTGATTCAAACCTTGAGTACGTTACAACCCTCTGCAGCACTCAATAGCATCGGTTCAAAAATCATTACGCAAGATGGCAATACATATATTGGTCTATGCGCCAAAGATGATGGCAAATCAGGCGAGTACTACGCCGTAAAAGCTCCAGATAATCAACTCTCCCCGATTGGTGCAAGCTATATCAATGATGTTGGTGTTGAAGTCATTAGCCGTAGCCAAATTGCTGAATTTCAGAATGCGGAAAATAATCAGCAACAACTAATCAGCCATGATGTGTTTGTTACATTGCTAAATGCAGTCAATAACAGCAATGAACAAGAAGTACTTCACCTCTTCTCTAACTTGGACCAGGTGAAACAACAAATTAAAGATTCGTTATTCAGCGAAAAGGAAAGTGAAAAAGTGATTGAACAAAATCAATTTATTGAACAACTGAAAAACAATAACCTTGTGAAAGCCGATCACATTAACGCGCTTAATCAAATTGCTGATCAGATTCAAAATACGCAACTGAAAAATGTTGTTAAAGGTATGGCCTCAACCGTTGTTGCGCCTGAAAACTCTCAAAACGAGATGTATGTTCAAAGCTTTCTACATCTCAACCAACGCCTAGACACGTTACAACAAGATTTAAAGCTTCAAGCAGCATCAAATCTTATGAATGCTGAATATAAGCAACTTTTTGAATGTATGGATGATCATCTAGTACTACCTACTGCGTATGGTGATGCCAAGTTTGTAAACCTTAATAGTGTTGAGCCTCGTATTGTTGAATTTAGAAACTCGGCTGAAACAGGTCAAATCTTTGACAGCTTCAACGCCGTGATTGCCGAAACAGGAAACGTGGAAATTGCGCTTCAGCACTTAAAGCAAGAGATCTTAACCGATCACTATATCGCTGCGATTCATGAGGATGTGAAGTTACACCGTCTAGAACAGCAAGACATGGAAAAAATCAAAGAAGTGAATCAGATCCTTGAAGCTGATTTTGATAAAACTGGCCTACGCTTAGAAGCGCTCCAAGATGGTTTGAATCTCAATACTAAAAACTACTTAGACCAAGTAAAGCTTGAGAAAAATACGACATCTCAATTTTTGAGTGACCTTGATAAGCATATAGATTTAGAAGTCGCACGTAGAAACGATCATGACAATGATCAAACATTGGGGCGTTAATCATGGATCTCTATAAAAACGTAACTGGCGACATCGATGCGATGATTACTTTTGATAAAATCTTAGGTGGTTTTGGTCAAAATACAGTGAATACCACGCGTGAGCGTGTTCAAATCAACTCTAAGCATGAAAAGGTAGAGCGTGAGATTGAAGGTGCCAGTCCGTACCTTAAAAGCGATTATGAGCTATTTGTCGAGCATCACAATATGTTGATGCAAGAGTATCGGGCAACTCAGCTACATTTACGCAATATCTTAGAAAAGAAAAATGAGGTTAAAAGCATTCAAAAGCTTGCGGATCTCTGCGAACGGCACCAGTGCTCCAACATCGCTCAATTATTCGTTGAAAAAAATGAAGATGAATATGTATTGCAATGCTTTCAAGACTTTCAGCAAGACTTAGAAAACAATAATGCTCTCCGAAAAGACTTTAATCACTTTTCAGACTCGTTTGAAGCCTACCGATACAATATGGAGATCTGTAATAAGCTTTCTGGTATCGATCAGCCGTTTACCCTTGAACGTCCGAATGACAGACAGTTGAATTTCGTTATCCATAGTCATGAAAACATCAATAAAACATTGTTGGACTATCAGGCGAAGATCATTGAGCAACAAACAACTGTAGACCAGCTCAAGCAAGATGCTTCCTATACTGCCCTATTTCCGATCGCAACCAATGATAAGAACATGTTCTCAATTGCAGCGACCGAAGTTTATGTAGAACAGTCACCAAAATATCAAGACTATCTTAAGGTCATTAAAAATGAGCTTAAGAACATAAACGAAACGGGTAAAAATACGTTTAGTCAGCATTACAAAGATACTATTACGCAAAGCAATCTTGAAAACGTTAAAACTAAAGAAAGCGCTTCAACTTATAGCAATGGGTTTTAATTAATTTTAAATAAAAACATTTAGGGTGTTTTAAGATAGAATCTAAATACCCTTTAATGGAGTTAAACATGATTCAAACTAAAATCACTGAACCGACAAGAACGCCGTTTAATCCTCATGGTTTTGCAGATGCAACGCCTTTACATGCGTTTTACTTGGAATTATTAGAAAAGGGATTAATCCATAAAGCTCTTGAAGAAGGTAATTTGGAATTTGAAAACCAAAACTTGTTCATGACGATCGATTGGGAATCAATAGACGTTCAAATGGATGCTTATACGTTTGATGTGAAATTAGATATTGTATGTGGCGTCATACTTGATGAACAAAAAGTCACGAATAGCATTCAAGTGTTTATTAATGAGCAAACTTTGTTTATAGCTTCAGCTAAAACCTTTAACCCTAAATCTGGTCTAACGCAAAGTCTTAACTTTGATATTCCTTTACGTGTTTTAAGTCAAATGGGCTATTACGCCCTACCTCTCAAAGAGGACTAAATCGTGGGAATGAGCATAGAAAGCCAAAACATAGCATTGTCTCAAGAGCCTACAACCTTTGTACCAGAAGCTTTTGTACACTCTATTAACTACTTTTGTCAGACCTTAGAGAACACTTTTCATTTTGATAAGCGTTCACTCAATTTCTTTGAACCAGGTACACCAAAAGAATACGGCTTGTATCTTACTGAACAGCATTGCCTTGTTTTTTTGAATGCTTGCAGTAGTGGCTATCTTGGCGAAACACGCAAAGTTACCAGCTTCACCGCTTTTGTGCTTTTAAATCAAAAAAATAATGAATCTGAAATGCTCGACATCACGTTAAACGATCCAAAACGTGTAGAGGAACATTTCAAAACTGCGTCTAAAGATCAGATCAATATTTACTTAAAGAACGTGCATGAATTAAGTAATTTTCTGAAAAATAAGTACTCGGATTCAGGTTTTTTAAAAGATATTGTGACTGAGGAAGGTTTTTCTAAAACCCTAAAGCCATCGGTTTTACAGGAATGCTTAAAAGAGGAAGTAGAGCTAATTAATACTTTAATGTGTTTGGTTAGTACTCAGTTTATATATATTACGACAGCTATTATTTTTAAGCGTCCTATTTTAAAAGAATTCATAAAACTATGTTTAACCAATGAGAAGTATATACTACAATATGGTGAAGAATGGTATTATGATTCTATATATAAGTTCGCTAAAAGGATATATGAGTTAAAACACCTTATAGCTACCTTATATTTAAGTAGTGAAGCTGTAGTAAAAGATGTTGTAGTGCTTTGCGAACTTGCTTCTAAAAAACATTAATCATAACTCTTTTAAAGGGCTAGATATGCGTAACAATCACAAGAAAGCTAAAAGGCTACAACAAGTTCGGGGCAAGACTTTAAGGACTAACCCTAATCTACAAAATGTTAAGCCAGCTTTTAAAACTAAAAGTGCTTTAAGCATTTTTGTTGCTACCGTTATTGGGTGTTCAAGTGCTATTGCAGTTCAACAAAGTTCCGTTGCTTCTGTTACCAGTAATACTCAAAACATGGGTAACTTAAACATCGCAACATCATCGACCATTGCAAGTAGCTCTGGTGGTGATACGCCTTTGTCGAATTCAAATAGCGGATATTATTCGTCTACCAGTTCTAATTCGTCATTCAACTCTACTGCTGCTGAAAACAACTTCATGGCGGTTAAAAAAGGTGAACAAGCAGCTGCTCAAAACATTCAAACCAATATTGAATCATGTGCAACTGATGGGATCGGTAAAGTCGTTAAAGACAACTTAGATCTACAAATGACGGTTTGGGGTCGTCCAATCGATATTAACAAAATGTTCAGTCCAGCTAGTCAAGGTGGCTGTTTTGCTGACATCGGTAAAATCATTGACCTTTCTGTGACTATTCCATCACTTGATACAATCATCAATGCAGCGCAACAAATGGTTGTCGATTACGCGACTAAAAAAGCGTGTGACGCAATGAAAACTGCAAGTACTGAACTTGTTGGCCCATTGAATGATGTTATAGGTGAAATCAACAAAGCGGGTCAATATACTGATGTATCGGGTGCGCTTGGTACTGCTGTGAATGGTCAACTTGGTAAACTTGATCCTGGTCTAGTTATGCCTAGCGGTGCTTTTGAGGGTGGAGATACTTATACAATCAATGGTAGTAGCTCGACTAGTCCAGTTTCTTATTCAACTGATCAAAAAGCCAGTACTAGCACACCGTCTAACGCAAAAACTTCAAGTTCAGAATCTACTTCTGTCACCCAATCAATTAAAGACTTTTTCTCTTAAGTTGGGGGTGGTATGAAAAATAGAAATAATCTGCGTAAAAGAAGAATTACTGTTAATCAGTTTTCACCTGTTAAAGCAATTGCGGTGGGTACTTTAACGGTTGGTCTATTATCCGTACCACTTTTTACCAATGCTTTTAGTCTTGGCACTATCCTTTCTGAGCTTGCAATACAAGCTCAGCAATTGATGGTACGTTCTGCTGTGCGTGTATCTACTCAACAAACAGCGGTCAGTGCAAATCAAATTGTTGATAACCAAACGCGTGATTCAGAAATGATCGTTGCTGGTATTCAAAGTGTCGATAAAAATATTGAGATCAAAAAAGCGATTTTAAATTCTGATACGAATGCTGCCCTCCCTGATTCAGCTTTTTGTACGGCTCTTGAAGAACGTGAACAAACCGATCTCAATAGAAACTTAAAAGACTTTAACGTTTCTAAATACATGCAAGATGTTTCAGGGAAACTTTTCTCAAATTCAACAGATGAAGCAACCTCACCATATGCGTTTCACTTGGCGACCTCGTGTGGCGTAGAAGAAGCAAAAATGGGTGTCTGTAATTTGATTCCAAATGGTCTGCAGTATGGCGACATTGATACTGCTTTTGTTTTTTCTCGTTCTCGACTTTCTGAACAGCAAGCGACTGTTGCATTGAACTACTCGTCAATTGCATCTAACAACGTTGTTCCAGTCGGATTGATGGAATGCTCTTCATCAACTTGCGTTGATTTTCAAAATAAATACATGGCTGGAAGTACTCTTTCATCACTGGCTAACTATTCGGTGGCTAATAATGTGATGCAACGCACTACACCAAACTCCAATGCTTCAGCCAAATTCTTTGAGTAATGACTATGAGAAAGCGTAAAAATACTTTAAGACAGCCTAAAGGAAAATCAAAGTTTGTACCTGTCATTTTAGGTGCAACTTTGGTGATTAGTAGTCCTGTTTTTGCTGAATGGGCTACGGTTGGTTTGGGTACGATTATGAGCGAGATGTCTTCTCAGATTCCTAAGCATGCAAGCAACCAAGCAAATGATATTCAACAAGTATCTCAAAGTACCCGTAGAAAGTTAGATGATTCGACTGAAAACATCGTTGCAGCGCTTAAAGTTGCGGTGAAGCAAAAGGCGCAAGCTGCTAACCAAATTACCGATGCGACAACTAAAAACACCCAAACTATTGCCTCTGGTATTCAAGCGCTTTTACAGTCAGATACCATGAAAAAAGCACAATTTGCTTATGGCGCCAATACTGGTCAAGGCTTTAAGTCTTGTGAGGTTTTGGCTGAAAATACAAATATGTCGAGTGCATCTGGTCAAGTGATTGATCAAGCAGCTGATATGGCGACTCAAACTTCTCAAGTCGGCGGTAAATTAGTTGGCTCTCAACAGGAAGTGATTAATCAACGCCTAAACGTGCATAAAGCTGAATTCTGTACGGTTGCTGAAGCACAAGCTGGTCAATGTACGTTGTCTAAATTACCGGGTGGCGATACCAATGCTTCCCTACTGTTTAAGTCTGTTGCACCTGGCTCAAAAGAAGCTCTTGCAAGACATTACGTGCGTGAAAACATTTTAGGTACACCAGATAAATCATTGTCTAATGCAACGGCACGTACTCCAGCTGGTCGAGATTATTTGCAAGCAACCAACCAAAAAACAGCTTTACTTGCTATGCCAGCGTATAGCTTGGCGGTTATTGACGCGCAAAATACAAAATCATTCAAAGATATTGACGGCAAAATGGTGTCTGCCAACGATTTGATCGACCAAACAATCGCACGTTACTACGGTGGTCCTGAAGCTAAAAAATGGCAAATGGCGATGGCGATGCAAGATCCACGCGGTCTACTTAAAGAAGCCAATATCATTAACGGCGTTTCTGTTTATTTAGATCTTCAAACTTACAAGCAAAGTTTGCGTGAAGAAGGTTTATTGTCTGCATTACTTTTAGCGAAATCTCAGCCGATAAAAGATGATGTGAAAACGAAATACGGCCAGTCAGTGAAAGTTAAGCTTTCACAAACTATGCCTCAATTTTAAGGAGACTAAATAATGCGTACTCCGAAAAGAACATCACGTAAAGTTATGAAAGCGCCACAAGCGCACGGCTCTCGTTCAAAAATTAGTGCACTCGGTTTAACCCTCGCCATTACTAGCGGTTCTGCATCTGCTTATTACTGTGCTTCCGTGGGCAACCCGATGGCAGTAAATACCTTGAATATGCTTATTCAACAGGCTGATGCGGTGGAAAGCGCTGCGTTACGTGCGTTGGACACAAACTTATCTTTGGGCATTAAAAAGCAACAAGATGATGTGACGGCAGCGATTAAGATCCTGACGAAACAAGAGGCTGTATCTGCTCAAGGTATTTCAGATAACGCACATAAAAACGCACAAAGTCTTGTAACGGCGTACCAAGCTGTTAAACAAAGTGAGCAAATGAAAAAAGCTCAATTTGAGTTTGGTGCACATGGCCAAGCATTTAAAGCGTGTGAAGTTTTAGGCGATCGTGAACAAGCTCAACAAGACAATAAATCTGCTGATAGTTCAATTTTAAATAAAGTTGGCTCTGAAGTGGTTGCTGCGCCTGGTGTCTACATGAACCCTCACAAAGCACAAGAAGCTATGTTACAAGCTCATAATGAGTTTTGTACCACTTCTCAGGCTGCGTCTGGACTATGTGGTGCTGCTGGTGAAAATGCTGGTCTAAGTTTACAAGCTTCAACTTTATTCACGACTGCAGCGCCAGACACGGCGATGGCTCGTGCTCAAAATGCATTGATCAACAACATGGTTGGTCTACCTGATGCTCCAATTGACGGTAGAATTGCGAAAACATCTGCTGGTCAAGATTATGTGATGGCTAAACTGGCGAAAGATGCTTTAACTTCTCCAGCAATTACCTCTTTGAAAGCAATTCAAGCGCAATACTCCCCTGTTGCTGGTGGTGGTACCAATAGTCATGATTCAAGTACCAAACTTGCACCGATGCAACACTTGGAAAAAAGTGTCTCTCGTTATTTAGGTTCAGGGCAAGATTACAAAGACTTTGCTAAATCACAAGCGATTAAAGATGAACGTGGTTTGATGGTCGATGGTTTAATTCAAAGTACTGAACGCTTGAACTTGCAATATCAACAATACAAGTCAAATGAACGTAAAGAAGCGGTATTGGCTGCGCTAGTTTCTGCTGAAAGCAAATTAACTGACGGCTCAATTGAAGTGACTGATCGTTCTAAGTCTACGGGTAACATTCGTAGGATTGCACTTTCACAAGCAATGGCAAGTAAATAGCCTGATTTTTTCATTATCAGGCTGATAATGAAAAAAACTTAAAAAAAAGGGATGGTTTTAAGCCATCCCTTTCTTTGTTTAAAACCCTTTTAGATAGTTTCTTTATATAAATTCTCTTATAATCTTTAGTATATACCGTTCAAAAGTAACCGATGGTGCTTTGATATTTTAATTAAAAGATGCTTATACATATTGCCATGGAGTTTATATGTCAACTAAAAAGAAATGGTTGGATCTGAGTAGCTTTGGCGCTCAACTTGTAGTAACCCCTAAAACTGATTTAAGAAACCAAGCAGCCATTATTAAGATTAAAGATGTTGAGCTTTTAGAGAAAAAGTTGAACACATCCTTAAACAGCTTCTTAACAGGTTTAAAACAGACTGGAAAGTTTGTTTATATCACCAATGAGCAAAATAACGACCTTAGTTTTATGTATAAGAGTTCGCAAGATAGTCTCTCTCTTGCTGACATAAAATCTGTTTTTCCTTACGACTCTAAAAATGACCTCATTGAAATGGATATGTCAGATATATATCTGCAAAACCCAATGAGTAGTGCTGAAAAAAACCAGTGGCAATCCCTATTTGAACTCAATAATCAAAAGTCCGTTGTGCTTTACCAAGCAAAACAGCAAAAACCGTTTGCCCCAAATACAACCATTATGGGTGCGGTTAAACAATTCAATAAAGCAGATTTAGGCTGGAATAAGCTACCGACATTACTGCAGTCCGTAGATCCATTGCCGTTGGCTGATTTAGACCATTACGGGTACCAAGCAGATAAAACACTGACTCGTTATTATGTTGATAAAGAAGCAGCGCTAAATGCTGGACTCATAGAAGATACGATAGAGCCTATTGAACTAAGCAAACAGCTAGTGATTTCGGTTAATTCAGGCGGTGAAGTACTTGCCCTAAAAGATATTACGCAAATTCCTGAGCTGACCAATTATAAAATATCTTCACATCCAGCATGGCCAGCGTATAACAGCTTACCGAAGCAATTTATTGATATTCGAGAGCTGAATAAGGGGCTGAATACGAGCATTGATCCAATTGTGAATGCGCTTAGATCGGATGATCATGCCGTTAATCACCAAGGATTGATCAAGCTTCAAACCTTAGTCACGAAAATCAATGACTGTTTGTATTCATACGAAGAAAACAGCATCCCGTCAGCATTGGCACCATTTGGTATAGAAACAACTGCGTTACAGCTGGTGGACAATGATTGGAAAGTTTGGGAATACAACAACCAAACTTTAGATGTAGAAGAATTCGACCTTGCCGATAAGATTAAGGACCTGATCCAAAGCGTTCAAAATAATATTAATAATTTAAGAACATTTGATCCCTACTCAATTGGTGATAGCAGTTTTGATCGTGAATTAATTTATGAAAGTTTGGATGACATCGGTACAAGTTTAGAAAGCTTGGATCTCAATCAAATTAAGCAAACCATACCGCCTGAACCTAAGGTTCCAGTAAAACGTTTGTTCAATCGAATTGATCACTTTTTTAGACACACCAAGTTTAAGCCGAACATTCCAGAACCAGTCATTAAGGACTCTTTGACTAAACTCGCTTTAATGCGAAAAATTAAGCAAGAATACCTACAAAAAATTGCAAAGCTCAAAGAAGAACGTCAAGCGATTGTTGAAGCGAAAGCAACACATACCATCAGTGAGCGTATTGAAAAAGCGGTTGCGATTCAAGTCGCTGTTGCTACTGAAAATGCGTATGTTTTGGATCAGCAAGCCTATGACGATCAAGCTTATGAAATGGAATTGGCATTAAGTCAGTTAAACATTGCTTCTACGCGTCTGAACAATCTTTATGATAGTTTTTTTGATTCAGTGATAGACCGTGAAGAATACGGCACGGATCTGGATAACTTCCTACAAAGCGTTGTCACCGATGATGAATTGCAAGATGAAATGCAACGTCTATTGGATGAGGCGAACGAGTTTGAAGCTACTCACACCTCAAATGACATTGACATTTATCATTTCAACGTTGATCTAGGTGAAGAACCTAACGGGCTTTGGAATGAAGCTGTTAACCAGTTTGATGTGGTTCATTATTATGATGAACAAGATCAAGAGTTATCTGCAGTCGAAAAGTTTGAATATTCTATTTTGGGATATTCACCATCTCAAGAATCTGCAATGCCAGATTTTAACGATATGGTGTTCTCGAATGCTGTATCAGTGCTGGATAACAGTATTGAGGACATGATTGCGACCAGTGCTGAAAATGTAGGTAAAAACTACTTTTCATTTCATCAGCAAATGCCTCGTATTCTTCAACAACTGCATAGTATTAATAGCCAATTTACGGCGCTTGGTGATGGTGATGCCCATAGCATTGCATCACAATATTTATCAGATGAAAGCTTAGAGCGATTCTATAACCTGTTAGAACAGGACGGTAACTACAAGGGTTTTAATAAGCGCATCGATGTGGCTCATGTGCTTTCTGAGCTGAGTAGCAATATTGGCAACAATCCTGACTCCCCTATCCTTAACCGATTACCTGATATTAGGTCGCAACTCAATCATGCGATAAATGAGGAATTACGTGTACGCACGAATCCTGGTAATGCACTGGCCAACGCGATTGTTTTTGCTGCGACCAATGAAGTTTTGTCTTTAAAAGAAACACTCGAAAAAGATGAAATCTATGTGGTAGACAGCTTTCAAAACTATCTGCCTAAGGTGATACATAAAGACCACTTCAACTCAAATACACAAGAACAGCTTTTTGCCTTAAATAAAAAGGTCGCGGTAAGTATGGCGTATAAGCGCTATCTACAAGACTTTTATCAAAATGCCGTGGGTGAAGAGTCTAAATCTGAGGCGGTTATTGCCATTATTAATAATGAGCACAAGCATATTTTGACGGCACTAGGTTATCTAACACCGACCTACAATGAAGTCACGGCACCAAAAAACTCGAAAATTGAAAATGTCGTCACGTTGACTGAAGAAGCGGTAAAAACCTACCTAGCTGAAGGTAACGCTTTGATGGTTGAGCCTGAAGTTAGCGCACGTTCTTTGGCGGTGTATAGCAGTACGATAGCATCTGATCAGAACTTCATTCGCTTACTACCGATGGATCTAGGTCAAAAGGTTAGTTCATTACAAAAGCAAAAAACCATTATGATTAATGGTGCTTCTTCGTTTGAACATATCCTGAGCTCTAATCCGATCAGCGAAAACAAGCTGACCTATGATGACCTTAAGAATGTAATTCTTAATCGTATTTTGACCAAGGAAGCGGTACCGAAATATGAAAAAGGCTTAAAGCTTGATATTGAAGTTAAGAATGTCTATGAGCATGCATCAAGTTTCTTGCCACTTGAAAAGACCGATGTTAACAGTGAAAATGACTTTGGCAATCTCTTTAAACATGGGCTTGTGCTTGAAGCATTACAATCGACTCCAGACTCACTCAAGAATGGATTCAACCTCAACCGTGATTTAATCAATTCTGCCCTACTGCAGTCATTTGAAAATCGTTCTATTGAAGAATGGACGGCACTAAAAAATAAATCCCTCGAGACAAAAACGGGATCTCTTTTAAGCATTATCACCAATCCTGAACGCATTAAAGAGTTTGAGTTTCCTGAGATAAATATTTATCTCACGGTTTCACCAGCTGATGAACAAAAGCACGGTGCGATTAACTTATATTTCAGCGGTGAACAGATTCCGTCTACCGATCGCTTAATCGTTAAATCAAGTCTGAATGACTTAGCTGCAGACGATAAGGCGCTGTTTAAAGCTTTGACGCTTAGCAATGATTCAGTTTTAAGTACGCAAGAGCAAATGCAGTACTTGATCGACTCATTAGAAAAACGCTATCAGATCTTCCAGTCGATCGAAAACCTACACCTTAAAGAAAAGGTATTGTTTAACCCTGAGTTGGACGATTACAAGGCATTAACTTTACGTGATGCCGATAATCAATACATCGATCCAACGGCGAAACAAGATCTAATCGATTTTGTGAAAAGCAATGATGTGATGACCAATGTTGATTTGATGAACGTCTTTACCGACTACATCAATCAAAAAGAAATGGATCAAGCGTTTGAAAACGGCTCCAAAATTATTGTGGCCAATGACGGTGCTGATTTAGTGATTTCTGTCATTGATAAAGACACACCAGTTTTACAGCATGATCAATTACGGGTTTTTGATAATGTTGAGCAGTTTGCTAAATTCAACGAGCGTGGTGGATTGTTTAAAGACTTCCAGTTAAACGGGATAAAAGCGCATCTTGTGGACCAAGTATTAAATGATCTTGGGTTACGTGAAAACATACTGCAGACAATCAAGGTGCCATTATCACCAAGTTTTGAAAATATTGATGTTAAAGGCCTTAATGAGATTGTGGCTGTTAATATTTCAACATTGGTCAATAAAATTGATTTTGCCTTTGGTGAAAAGCTACTTGAATCTAAAGACCGGTTCGATCTCGCGATTAAAGTTGCCGATGATCAAGCTCCGTTAAAACTGGCCATTGTGAATAATGCCGAACATCAGCAATTTGTTGATCAAGGCTATAAAATTCTTCCTACGCCAAAGCACCCGAACTCTAAGAACTTCTTAATTACTGATTTTGCAAAATCATTCAAAAAAGCAGAATTATTTAAGTCTCGCGATCAAGTATATAAACCTGAACATATGGTTCAAAGCGCACCTGTTGTAGAAGTTGCCCAAGAACCATTGGTTGAAGAACCGACCGTAACTGAGCCTGAAGTTCAAAAGCCTACTGAACCAGAAGTACAGGAAACAACGGTAGAAGTTGTAGAGCCGACTGAGCCAGTTGCTCCAGAACAAACATCACTGTTTGAGTCTGAGGGTAAGCCTGAAGCTGAAGCACCAAAAGAGCCAAAAACAACCAAACCGAAAGCCACTGAGCCACGTTCTGAAGTTGGACTTATTGAAGATACGGGTATGAAAATGCCTGGTGCGAAAAAGGATCTGTATGGTCCACGTTTATCGCTCAGTCAGATTCAAGATATGTCGCTTTTGCAAGTCAAAAACCTAATTACGCGTGACAAAATTTGGAAAAAGGAATCGGTTTTACAAGCAAAAGAAGCTGGTCGAGATATTTACATTCACTTGCTGACTGACGCTGTACGTAAGATGACGAATGATCAGCCACGTTATCCGCTTGAAAATGCCACTGAAGAACAGTTTAAAAAAGTAGGTGCTGGATACTATGACGCTGTTTTAAGTATGCGTGATGCATTAATGGAAGCAAAAACAGTTCGTGAATTTATTCCTAATGCATGTGATTTATACGTTCGTTTGAATGAAGACAAAGATCTGTTCACGGCGTTTAAATCATTAGATCGGTCATTATTTTCATTGGTAGAAAGCTATGCTGAATATGCTGCCACTGACATGATTATTAGTTCTGAATTGGCGAAAACCGATAGTAGTGAAGCACGTAAAACGCTCACTGAAGCACTTCATCATTTAAGGAAAGAGTTACCGCCAGTTAAAGGCACCTACTCTATCTATAAAAAAATACGTAGTGCGATTGATGCCAAACCGTTCCAAGACAAAGTAAAAGCGACTGTTACTTTTAGAAGTGGCAACATTATAGATTCGAGTACGCTATTTAGCAGATCTGATGCTGGTCTATCTGAACAGGTCATGGATCTGTTAACTGCTAAAAAAACCAAAGACGCAACTGCAGAGAATGATGATACTCAAGAAGTCTCGTTATCTGAAAAGAATGTATCGCACATTGTAGATGACACGGCGAGTACCTTAGATGCCCTATTCAAAGAGTATGCTAAGCCTCGTACTATGCGTAAGGCATTCAAGCTCAGTGATGTGGTTGTGACGGAAAACATTGCTTCACGTAATGGCCAAGATGTTACAGCACATACCTTGCAAGCGACCTTTGGATTTAAAGCCGTAGAGTTTGGCGAGTACTTGAACCAGAGCGATCGTCAAATCGCGTTAAATAACGCATATGACGGTTGTTTCGCTCTTGCTAAGGCACTTGATATAGATCCGAAATTTGTTGGCTTTAACGGTATGTTGGGTGTTGCTTTTGGTTCGCGTGGACGTTCCGCTGCGATGGCACATTATGAGCCATCTAACCGTGTGATTAACTTAACCAAGAATTCAGGTTTTGGCTCGTTTGGTCATGAATTTTTCCATGCCTATGACCATCTCATTTTTAGTGCGATGACACGCAATCAACCAAAAATGATGATGGAAAACGTACAGCCTTATCTAACTCGTTTTGCAGAATTGAATAACATTAAGTCTGAGAAGTATGCCAACATTAACCAAGATTTGTTGCAAGCTGCAGCCAAAGTAAATCAAGCGATGTATTACTTGCCAATGAAAAAGGATGACTCGATAGAAGTACTTCGCACGAATCTTGAGAATCAAGTCAAGTTTTATGAAACCAGCATCAAAACGATTTTGGATAAAACATTGGTAGATCAACCTGACATTGTTGATTTGTTTACGCCAGATAGAGACAGCATAAAAGAGAAAATTAATACGTTTATTGCGGAACGTGGCAAGTTGCATACTGAACTATCTTCATTGATTAACTTCGCTAATCGTCATGAAGATCCTGAACTTTTCCAAAAGGACGCCATACAACATAGACGTTATATGCACGTTGCCCAAGGCTTGCATAAGTTCTTGTCTGAAAATGAGTATCCAATCCCACGGACTGAGCTCAACAAATATATCTCGCAATCTCGTTCTGAAATTGATCATGATCGTGTCTTTGCAGCGCAAGTACTTGGTGCAGCGAACAGTACAGTCTTTAGATCAGTTGTATTCCGTGATTATCGACAAATGTTGCGTAGTCAGTTTGCGATATGTGCACTCGACTTCATCAAAGAAAACAGCCCTAAACCATTGTCAGATGAACACTTAAAGTTAATTTCTTTAAGCTTACAGACGAACGATCGCTTAACATCAACTAATCAATCTCAGCTAAAAACTGATTTCTACAAAAATGCGATGGTATTAGAGGGCTTAACAAGTGCTAAGAAGCCGTATTGGACGACCGCACATGAAATGTTTGCCCGTAGTGGTGAGCAGTACTTACAAGTGACCTTAGCAGAAATGAACTTGCGTAATGATTGGCTTGTTTACCCATGTCCTGAAGGTGGTTCATCTTCTGTAACTCAACCGCATGGTATAGAAAAAGATGCAATCATGAAGGAGATTCGCGAATTTACGGTGAAAGGCCTGGACTATATTCAGGAAAATATTGCTGAACTGCGTTTTGCTGATCATCAGCAGTATGTCAGAAATGCAATGCACTTCTTCCAACCGGGTACAGATCAACATGAGAACCTAGTTAAATGGAATGAAGTCATTAATGAGATGTCACAAGCTGAATACGATGAATATTGGACTAAGCTCATGACCAACATTGAAGTACAAGCAGATCCAGAATTAAGCAAACAAAAGAATAGCGATCCTGAATTGGCACTATAAGCAATTTTGAGATCTTGGATGCTATCCCCTGTGGGTGGCATCTTTTTTTTATTTAAATCTTATAAATGGAATCAGGGGGCACTATGGCAATAGCAATTCCAAAGCAATTTGCTGGTTTTGGTCTAGCAGTTGCAATTATATCTGTGGCTAATCATTTCGGATTGGTCGATCTCTTTGCTCAAAGTGCTACACGGGCAATATCGAAACAAGCTCAATCAGTAGAGTCAGCCAATCCAGGCCAACCGAATGAACCTGAAAACGGTCTACAAATGGCAAAAGACTATGCTGAACATCAAAAAATGGTAGCCAATAGTGCAGCCATGCCATTTAAAAAAGAAGTGATTAATGTTTCCAGTATGGAAAACACACAACATTTTGGTCCTGTTTCAATGGAATCTCAAAATGTTGATACTGTGTTTATCATTCGAGATAAGGCCACTAAAAGGTTACGAGCCGTTGTTCAGGTACCCAAAAAGCAAACTGTCAATATATCTCTTCCAATTGGTCAATACACCATTCAATATGCCCAAAACAATTATATTAAGGATGCTCCATGGCAAGGATTAAATAAGTTTTGGGGATACGGCACTACCTTTTTAGAAAGTAACCTTGAGCATAATGTTACCTTGGTCCAATATCCGAATAATAGTGGCTACTTTATTCGTGGTACTGGAATTATTGTAGGTGTAGAAGATGGCACCCAACCAGACGAACTCGCTAAAAACGAATTTGTTAAAATGTAACCATCAGCTTTAAGCAAGATGTCACCTATACGGTGGCATTTTTATTTATAAAAAAAGAAAGAATAGTGCACGGTTTTAGATGGTTTTATTAAAAATGATAGGTATTTAAACAGTGCTATTTACTCGGTATATACTATTTTAAAGAATAACGCCTAAACCCTCCCTCAAAGTTAATTTTTTAGTTTAATATAAGCACATATAAGTACTCGTAAGAGTCGTTTTAAAGTCTTGGATCATGCTATGTGACCAAGTAGGAGACTATAAAGTGAATGAAGTTAAATGGCCTAATTTAACTGGTCTTGGTGCGCGTCTTGTAGTATCGCCAGCCAACAATTTTCGCCCAAAAACGGCGATGCTTGTTGTTAATGAATTTGAGCAATTCAAAAAATCTATTGAACAAAACAGTTCTAAGCAATTTGAACAAGTGTTAATGGATGCCCATTTTTATGAAGTGCAAAATGATGATGGTATTCATGCGTACTACTATAAGAACCCGGCAAAGTCTGGTATCGATCTAAACGATCTTCAGAAGGTCTTTCCAGCGTTTACCAACGATATGAAAGTACCGACTAAGCAAGAAGATATTTATCTCACCAATCTACCGTTTAAGAAGAACATTCCGAACTGGAAAAGTTACTTCGCATCAGCGACCGAACGCCTTTCTGCTTTCCCTGAAGTGTATGTCAGTAAGCTAAACAATGGATCTAATATCCTTGATACGCTGAAAACCAGTCTTCAGGAATCGAACAAATCCTACTTGGCTCAATTTCAGTCTTCAAAAATTCCTTTTAATCGTCTTCAAGATTATGGCTATGAAAATATCTTCTCTAAAGTCTATCTAGATGAAGAATCGGCGATGGCCAGTGGCGAAAGTCTAGATAATCTAGCCAAAATTAAGTTGTCTCCATTTGCAGTACCCGTCAATTACGAAAAAGATGGTTCGTTACTGATTATTGATGACTTGCGCCATATTCCTGAAATCTTTGCTCATGATCCGTATGAAGCATTGGGGTTAAATGACAATATTAACCTGGTGCATTTTGCTCATGAATACGAGTCCACTTTTAATCAGCTGATTGAGCATGGCCGTGGCAACAGAATGTTTAACATGAGCTTTAAAGATGTTGATGCTTATGTACAAAAATTAGCTTCTGATCTTGTTGTGATAGACCGTGTGTTTAATCAACAGCAATTGCCGTATCCAAAGCTATTAGAATCAGCTAAACAAGGTATTCCAGCTTTTTATAAAGATGAACACGGCACATGGATGGCGTCTAAACAAGGTATTGAAACACGCCTTGTAGATAAGATGGTGTATGACGCTGCCATGCTTCGCCATGATGTCTTACAACAAATGGTACGCCAGATGCCAACAGGTAAAGTTTTCTTTGCCGATCTGAGCCAAGAGTTCTCTGAATTCTCTGTAAACATCGTTCCTAAGTTTAATGCGCTCTATGATCACCAATCTGCTGAAATCAAACAGCGTAAACTAGAAGAACAACTCAATGAATCAAATGTTAACGAGATCTTGAATGACCTTGATGTTAATTTTGAGGCAACTGAGAAGGCATCTATTACTGAGTCTGATCTACTCAACATTGCAAATGACCTCCCTACTCCAGAAATTGATGATGTTGCCGTACTTAAAGAGCTCTTAAAGTTTCCTGAAGAATTATTGGATGCAAGAGGCAATGACAAGGTGCGTGATTTCGCGCCGTCTATGCTTGAAATTAGACAGATCTTGGATGTCTATGTCATTCCTAAGGCTACTGAACAAGCTCAACAAATTGAGAAGCAATATAGTGATTATCTAAATCAGAAATATGCTGAAATTCAAGATGTCGTGCGCTCAGCTACACAAACAAAAAACTTCAGCGTAGATGATATTCAAGCGATCTCTGACGAAATCGACACACACAATGTTGAGATCTCAAAACAGTACAATGAAGTTAAAAAAGTCTTATGGCAAAGTGAAACTTTGGTATCTGGCATTACGTCTGCAACAAATACCTTTTTGTTTAATAAAAACAGCTTCTACTACGCTAAAGATGAAAACGGCAAATTTGTAGGTTTTGAATCTGAAGTAGAAAGCAATCAACATAAAGCGGATCTGTTCAAATTACTATCTAAGCAATTCGACAATCAATTGGTTTCAATTAACACGCCTGAGCTTCAGGAATTTGTGAATAATGAAACTGCAGTTGATATGTTGATGTCACGCACGAACAATTATGTTGAGCAAAATATCAATGATTTTGTTGCTGGTGATTTTTCTGCGCCTTTAGAGCTAGAGCAAGATGTACAGCGTTTAGAGTTAAGCGATCTGTGCACGGCTGATCTTGCTAATAACGATAAATTAGCTTCAGCGTATTTTGAAGAGTTTACTCGGCTTCTTGATGAATCAAACTTTGATGAAGCATTTTTAAAACAATCTCTATCACAAACTAAAAGTGCGTCATTCTTAAAGAACGGTGTAAATGAGATTTTATTCCGTAATTTATTGGTGCCAAATGCAAGTGAAAACTTCAATCGTAAGACTAAATCTGATTCTGTTCCTGAGGATATTCTTGCTAAAACTTCATCACATACAGATGGGTTTAGTCTGGACCGTCAGTTCAATCGCTTTGTTGAAGTTCAAAGCTTCCAAAAGGCATTAACAGCCAAATATCCGCAACAAGACTGGTCATTTATCACAAAGGATGACCGTGGCGAAAACATCAAGTCGATTGCTGAAGATATGCAGTCTGACATGGAAGAAGACCGTAAAGATGCAAAGGATCTGTTGTCGAGTATCGAACGTCAGTTTTATTCTAAAAATTCGACCTTATTTGTCTCGAACATGGATCTCGCTGCAGATGAAATCTATGTTCAGATTAAACCAACGGGTGACATTGACGATTTAAAAGTTAAAACCGTTAAATCAAATGAATTTGATGAAAACAAACATTTTTCATTGTCTACCGATGGCTACAAAGCAACAAATCAAGCGTATGCGAACATTGCCAAGTATTTTGTTGAAAAAACCCTATATCTAGAAGATGGCGATTATGACAAGGCACAAAAACTAGCTGCCTTAGTGATTGCTGGTGAAGATAAAGAGCTCAAACAAGAAACTAAGAAAGTCTTTGGTGTAGAGCTGACTGCAGATGACTTGAAGCAAGTCCAAAGCATGCAGTTAGAAGATGGTAAGCTCCAGTTAAACAAAACTGCCCTACCGAACCACAACTACAACAACATTCAGCTATTCAACTATCTGAACCTGATTGATATTAATCAGCGTACAGTTTTTGGCAAATTTGATGTTGAAGTACAAAAAGAATTTGAGGTGATTAAGGATCTTCTCAAACCTAATGTAGCTTTTCAGAATAACGTTAAATATTTTTCTCTAACAGCTGAAGAAGAGAACGTACAGTTCAATAGTGAATCTGAATACTTTAACACTCAGCTAGAAAATGCTGTAAAGCACTATGAAGATCACCACGGCGCAATCAAGATCCCTGATCATGATTTGTTTATAACTGTGTTTCAAAAGAATGATCTTCAGTATATACGCCTCTACAATCATAAAGACAAAAATGCGCCGTTTATTGGGCATTCAGTTTCCCTAGATGCCAATATACATAAGGCTACTGGCTTTAATGATAGAGATGCGGTTAAAACGTCTGCGAATGCTTTGTTTAAGTTATCGACTTCACGCAACAGCATGACGTTTATGCCTCCAGCTAAGTTCACTTTTGAAAAATATTACGAGTCAGATCTCAACTTCTTCAAAGCTAAAGATAGTCAGCAAACTTTAATCAATAAAGTGTTTACGTCTTTACCAAACAAGATGTTCCAGTACATTTCTGATCATCCATCTAATTTCAACTCTAAATTAGATTTCATCAGCAATCTTAATTCTGCAACATACGAAAAGTTTGAGGATCTTAGCTACGATAAAAAACCGAATGAAGTCACTGAGCTTCTGAGCAACATCTCTCCAGCGTACACCTATGTTATCGCTCATGTAGATGGCCAGACAGCAATCATGCCTAAAAACTTAACCAAAGTTTTTGATGTTCAGGCATTTGAAGAAGTTCATCCGTTTGATTTGGTGAACTCTAAACTTCAGAAAAGTGATCTTAAAGAACTTTTTAGCAATGGTATCAATGGTGAACCTGATCCGTTCATTAATAAGCTCAAATTTAGTGTTGTATTAAACCGTGTAGGTAATCCAGAACTTGAGGATATTCAGCCTAGATTTATGTTAGAGCAGATCGCCGTGAATGAGGCGTTTGCAGAAAAATATAAAACCTTAACCGCTTTAAATGAAGTCAATGCCGTCATGCTTGAGCATGTCAAAGCATTACAAGATACGATTAAACAGGCTTATGCTGAGCATTTTGTAGGTTCCAACCCTAAAGTTCACCAATACAAGTTGCTAAACAAATCATCTCAACAAGATGAAACACCGCAATTGTTTATGGTTGATACGGACTATGAGCCTCAATTAACTGCCGTGCTTCTTCGTATACCGTCTCATGACTATCAGTATCAATTGATTACTGGTTTTGATGATGTAGACCAGTTTAGTCACGAAATCTTAAATGCTATCGAATCTAAGGTTAATTTCGGTACCACTTTAGAGCAATTAGCACTATCTAACTTGCCTGAAATTCAGATTAAACACAAAACTGACTTTGAGAATAAACAGTTAGCAAGTTTGCATTTCCAAACTTTGATTACGAATACGCTTGGTGCTCTATACGATCAAACCGCACACATAAAGCCGTATATCAAAACTGAAAATCACAAATTGTTTTTGGCCATCAAGCCATCGACCGACAATGAATATGCATCGGTTAAACTTTTTGGTGATAAGTCCGATATTCACGGTGATTACAAGTCTCTGTGCGTTTTTCCTGTTAAAAGTATGCGCTCAGTTGAAGATGTCTTACAACTTCAAAACCGTGTGTTTACTGACTTCACGTTTATCGATCAATTGGTACCAAAAGACAAATATGTGCCTGTTGATGTAAAGGTAGAGCCAAGTGACTCCCCTGCTATGTACTTAGGTGATGTAGGTGCCAAGTTTGGCGGTGCACATAAAGATCGCTACGGTGAATACATTTCATTGGAATATATTTCAGCGACATCAGCCGATCAAACAGCTACGGACTATCGAAAAGCAAAAATCGTTGCAAATAAAGAATTCCAAGCTTGGTACACCAATACGCCACTCGGTATTGATGACAAAATATTCGTAAAGGCAATGTATGACTACTGCCCAACTAAACCGTTATTCTCTAAAAATGCGTTGATGCTTGATAGCCAACGAGCGACAGAATTACGTGCGTATGTGGCTGTTGTTTCTAACATCAGAAATTTGATGGTAGATACTCAAGAAGAGTTGATTCATGCGGTAAGAAACAATAAAAGCTTATCTGCTGAAAGTCTTGGTATGACTGATCGCCAACGTAAAGACTATATCGGGCTTTATAGTAAAGGTACCAAGAACAACTACAAAAACTACTTCGAATTGCTTAGCAATTTGAATGAGTACTACATTATGCCAGAACATACAGGCGGTATCAGTGTTCAGCTTGAGAAAATCATCGAAAAAACGATTGATAAAGAACTCAGTGAGATTCTATCAACAGGTAAGATCTTTGATTTTTACGGTAAGTCGAAAGTCACTAAAGATGTGAGCGATGCGATCAGCAACATGCAACGTACTGGCTTATATTCAACTGTGCTTGAACCATACGTTCTGAAAAGTGCGATTGAAAGTGGTTTAGTTAAAGCTGAATCTGCACCTATTTATGTTAAAGATCCTGTTGCACCAGTTATAGAAGCAACGACTGAAGCTGTGAATACACCTAAAGCACCACGTTTGCCGTCATTTACCAGTGAAGTGAAAAAACTTGAAAATGGCTTTGTGACTGAAAAAGTCCAATCAAGTATTTACGGATTGTTAAATTACTCTCGTACTGGTCCTGATCATCGCCAAGGTGCCGATGTGGATTCATTCAAGCTTAAAGATGACTTTTCTATCCGTGGTGTTGAAGTAGGCAATAAAGTTAGTCCTGTGGCTCAACAGTTGGTTAATGCCGTGTATGACTCATTGGCTGACTTAAAACAACTCATGGGCTTTAAATCAAACAATGGTTTATTGAACTTGGGTGTTGCTTTGGCTTCACGCGGAATTAAAGGATCTGCAGCGCATTTTGAACTGTCTAAGAACGTGGTTAACTTAACTCGTGATAGCGGATCTGGAAGTTTGGCTCATGAGTATGGCCATGCGCTAGATGCACACTTGGGAATGTTGGAAAAAGCGGAAGTATATAAAAATCACGCTCAAATGAATCGTTCTGTACTTCAGGACTATTATGAAGACATCCCTAATTTTGAGATACCAGGTGCACGACACTTCTTATCAAATATGTTGGATGCTGGATACTCCCCTGTTACTGAGTCCGGTCGTGCTTTTGAAAAGGTACATCGTGCGATGATGAATGAGCCAGTTCAGCCAATGAAAAATTACGGTCAAGTACTTCATGAGAATGCTGAGACTGCAATCAAGGCGTACCACACTGTTGCTGATTCAATGCATGATGAAGTGATTAAGAATAAAGAGAATTATCCTAATTCTACGCGCAAAACCTTAAACAGCTTCTTTGACTGGCACCAAAAGCACTATGAAGATCTCATTCGCCGTCAGTTTGAGAAAATTGAAGAGTACTTGAAGAAGTATGAGCGTGAATATAAAGCTGATACAAACCTATCTTTCTTCAGTACAGTTCAAGACAAGGTGGATGTCATTGTCTCTAAAATTAACACTGACATTAATGCTATAAGCTTTAAGTCGTTTGAGCGCTATCAGCAAAAACTTAATGATATGCGCCAGCCAGAACATCATTTACCTACAACCGGTTTGGAAGAAAAAATTACAGGTGTTGCGAACGCAGCGAATGTGGATTTAAAAACACTATCGCAAAACCTATCTGAATACTTGATAGAGTCATCTAAATACAAGTTCTATAACCTGGTAGAGAAGTACATGCCTGAGGGAGTTAAAAATCCTCATACTCAAATGCAAAACTTCTTTGATAAGTCGCAAGACGTTGAAGTTAACGTAGGTGATATTCGTTTTAGTGACAATCTATCGCGTTATAAAAAGGACTGTTTAAATATCGACAGTGCTGAAAATCGTGCAACGCCGTATTACGCGACCAGTACCGAAATGTTTGCTCGTTATTTTGAGACTTATTTGTACTCTAAAGTTTCAAATGAAAATGAAATGAAAAACTCATTTTTAATTGACGGCTACCCTACCGTACAACCTAAAGGTTTAGAGTTTGAGATCTGCAGAAACTTGACTGAACAATTAGTCGAAACTTGTGTGAATGAAATATTTGATCAAGATCTGCAAAACGAAAATACCCAAAAAATTATTGCTGAAGTTTCGATTGAAAAAGAAAATGAAGCTGACCAATTAAGACTTGAGATGTGAGATAACTAAATGCAATACGAAAATATTCATGAAGCAAAAACGCCACTTAAAAGCATGATTACTCGTAGTCATGCCTATATTCGCCTGTTGGTAGAAAAAAGTATGGCTGATGGTATTAAGTTTAAATATCACAACGGTAGACGTTTAACTCAAATTGATGATCCTGAGCGTGTTGTTTCTCAAATCTTCCCTTATTTTTTCCGTTTAGTTTTCTTGGAAATATCAACTTATTACGGTCAAACATTTGATGGTCTTAAGTTTCATTCTAAGAAACGTGCAACAGGAACATTGCAATTAGAGGTCAGTATTCTTGAAGACAAAATACCGAACCAATTAGAGTTTTTCACCTTTATTAGTTACGTTTTTAACTATGGGTTTTTAAAAAATCAATTCCATGAAGACTTAACCCTTTTAACCAAAGCAACAAAGTTTGCCAGTTAAAAGTTAGATCCATTTTAAATCTTAGATTTAGGTATATACTAAAAATAATTTTTAAATATTTAAACTTTCAATGTGGCTTTATAATCAAATAAATCCATATTGATTTAGAAACAAGTTAGATATTTCTGAATTAAAAGTGTGGCGAAAGTATCAGTTTTATAAGTCAAACAGTCTGCAGTCTTTTAAGTAACTGTTGTAACGAAATAGTCATAACTGAGTCGCTGTACATTTGATGTGTATGCCCTTTTATTAATCCCATTGGAGATGATCGAATGCAAAAACCATTGCATGAAAATCTTGAAAACTTTCTGCCTTACTTGAAAAGTGAACTCGCTGCCAAAGGTATTTTAAGTGCGTCACTCAAAACCATCTTTTTGAACTACATTGATCAGATCACAAAAGAGAATAGATTCGTCAGCCATACCAATACGACCGATCGACAAATTGTATATATAGAACGTGGCGATGATGCATTGATGTTGCGCTTTAAATATTTTGTTGAAAATAATGAGTACTTAGAAGTTGAGTTAATCATCACGGATACTCATGTAAAGTTGGTTTATGCTGAATCACCAGAATTACACTTGCTTTATGATGATGAAACACCAATTTGCTTAGATGCTGGCCAGTTAATCAAGTGTACCAATGACTATGGAACATCACTTGCTACTTTAATTAGCGCCCTATTCCAATGTTTACTCAGTGATGATCCACAAAAAAATATCCAAGACGTACTTAATCAAACTAATCTTTTTGACAAAGTTTCAGATGAAAATGCCGAATTAAACAAGGGTTCACATGATTTCGATAACCGACAAAATCAAGCAAATATCTGGGTTTTCTGATTCAGATTCAGAAGTTGTTAAGGATAGTGTTTTATCCTTATCTACTGCTTTGTGGATCATGAATATACTCATGTCTACAAATTTTGTTATTGGTTTAACCAAGAGAGATCAGAAGCTTTTTGATAATGCCAAAGAAACACTGATTACTGAAATGAAGCGGTTAAATTACAATCTTAGCGATTATAAAGTACTCCCTGTTTCAAAAAAGAATGAACCGCTTTTGCTTCAAATTAAACTTGAACAAAAATCAGATCGGATCATAGATTTAGTCAATGCCAATTTAAAGGATTTATCCAAAGACGAGTCCATGGTTATTGAAGTTCTTTATGCAAATTTAATGAATAGTAATAGTGGTGTTTGCATCACTATAAGCGATATTCATGATAAAACAGCGCTTCAAGTCAGTGAGATTCTTACTGACATTTCAAAAGAATTAAAGGTATCTACTTTATCCGATGTTCTTGATATTTATGCACGACCAATTGAACATAATAATGCCAAGGTGAGCTTTACCCTGGTGAACCCATGGGCATTATCAACCGATAGAAAAAAGACTCTTTGCATTGCTGCACCCATATTCAATGAATACAACAGTCCATTTAAATTAATTGCACTTCTTCAAAATATCATTTATCTAATTAATCAGAAGTGTACTAAAGAGACGGACCTTCTATTCGATTCCATTAACCTACCAAAATTTCAAAATAGACTTTTTGGCCAAAGCTTTTTTTATATTAATTAGGACTAACCATGAAAAACCAAACACGCCCATTTACTGTAGTGTTGTTGGCTCCTATTGCAGAACAACCTATTCATGCTTTAGTTGCGCCATCAGGTGATTCAATTCTGTTATCACAAGATACGAAAGTCTCTACTCTCGCAAATTGTCCAGATATGATCGAATCTGAGTTCGGTACATATGATGAATTTCTTATCGAACATCGCGATCAATTTATGCTGTTTAACCAAGTCGCATCTGATTTAGATCCTGATCTAATTTTTCCTAAAGTGCATTCAGACCTACTTGAAGATAGCTTATGTATTATTCGTTCTATTTTCGCTTTTGAACGTTTCAAATTAGAAGAAGAACAAAAGAATGCTACTCGTAAAGAGCCTAAAGAAATTAATCAAGAATATTTAATGAAACGTGCGATAGACCAGGCAATGACTTTAGAGCAAGATGTTTCTGACCTTTCATCAAATGTAGAGCGCTTACAAAGCCCCATGTCTTAAACTCCATTAAATATATTTAAAATTAACTTTAAACCCTCTCTTAAAACTTATATGCTTATTAGTAATAGTTTAAGGGTGTGGTTTAAAGTATTTTTAGATGGATACAAATTTAGTTTTTTTCGATGACTTTAACGCTACTTCTAACACCTCTTCTGGTGAAAATCACCGTTCTTTAAATAACGTACTATTCTTCTTTCTCAACTATCATAAAGGTACGTTTTTAGCTGATACGATATTTTTTGATACCCACTATCAAACAATTGACAACCGTAATATTGTCGGGGTTTTGCCTGTTCTTTTTAGTATCTGCCAGATTGACCGTTCAGAAGGTCACACCGGGCAAATAGTCGATATTCAACAGGATCTAAATAACGTAGATGAAGATGATTATGAACCTGTAATTGATATAGATGATACGCAAACATTTAACTTGTTCTACCACTTCCTTAAACCATCCAATGATGCACCTGTAAAACCACACCTTAATAAACTAAAAGTATTACCAGACAACTTAATCGATTCGATTAAACACCATGAGCTTTTAAATTACATTCTTGCTCTCATTGAGAATAAGATCTGGACCGATTCTGATGTATTTAAGTATGAGTACAAAAATAGGTTTTTGTTTTGCGTTTTTATCTATTTGTCCAAGACCGTAGATCTAAGTTTTAATAGCTCTCACGCTTCTTTCACGAGCTGGCTTGAACTGCGTAACCTATCTTGGTTTGGTGCTAATGAAGTTGATACCAGTAACTTTGCAACATTAGAGCTTTATATACATGCCCTATCCTACACGCTTAAACTGGCAAACCATATTGTAAAAGCAATCATCAATAATAATGTGACGCCGTTTAAAGTTGCACCGCAAGAAGAATTGTTTTACTTTTTTGCTGAACGTACAGACGCACGTTCTCCTAATGAAGAGACTACACCGCCGTATACGCCAGCGGAAGATGATGAAACTTTTTCCACTGAACTTTCTAGTGCTCCAGTACCAGCACCGTCAAATAAGGAAACACCAAAAGTAACCGATGCTTATTTATTGGTTGGTGCGGATCTTGAGGATTCTGAGTCCACAACATCAGAAAAGAATGTGATTACTCAAGACTTCAACTACCAAGCACGTTTAAATGAATTATATGAGCTGTCAAAATTCATCAAAGATGAAATTATAGATGCTCCAATCATTTCTATTAATCAAGCGTGGAATATAGTGCAAGATAAATGGAAGTTTTATCTCGATACTTTTTCAAGTAGCTACTTCAATATGAATGATTTTGAGAAGACGGCTATTCTTAAACAATTGAAATCACTCAAAGCCAGTATTTTTATGAACTGGTTTGATATTAAGTCGGGTGCTGGCCAGCAAGTATTTATTGATCTAGTGTCATACGACACGTTTAAGATTGAGTTTCTTTCTTCTGAAGCTAAGATGATCCAAACTTACATGAAGAACCGTATTAAAAATCAGATGTATTTTGAAACTACGGCGCCACAACCAAAGTTTTTGAGAAATCTAAACAACTTATTTAATGAACGTGTCGATACGCAAAAAATTAAAGACATAGAAAACACTGAACTTTTGTTGAAGGTGAATGGCATTCTTGACGGTGTTACCAAAGATCTCATTGACAATATCAATCTGCATTTATCAAATGACATTTATCTTGTGAACTACTTTTCTAATGTAGATAAGGAACTGGAACCGCCCAAATATCACTTATTAGATATTTTGCTTCGTACTTCAGTGCTTAACCTTATCTATGTTTGTCCTACAGCATCACTCAATGCAACCAAGGATCTTCTAAATGCAATCACTGATCCTGAAATTGAGGTTTCAGCTTTTGACACATTCGACCGCAAACAATATCAAAATCAAATTGTAAAAGAACTCGCATGTTCATTCCGTCAGCGCATAGATCCATCTGAACTTTTGAAGCTAGATATTACGTAGAGTAAGCGTCCGCTGAACCCCATGCCTATTTTTTAATTCGGTTCAGGTTTCCAGCGGTGTGGTAGTAATTCTTCAATCTGGGTCACTTTATGTGTCGGCAGCCTTTTCAGCACATCACTTAAATAGGCATACGGATCCAACCCATTCAGCTTTGCTGACTGGATTAAAGTCATGATATTTGCCGCTCGCTGACCACTGCGCAGCGAACCTGCAAACAACCAGTTCTTACGCCCCAACGCCCAGGGACGCATCTGGTTCTCTACCCAGTTATTGCAAATCGGTAGATTGCCATCATCCAGATAGCGGCTTAAGGCTGGCCAACGCTTCAGAGTGTAATTGATGGCCTTGGCGGTTGGAGAACTCGATGGCACTGTCAGATGATGTTGGTTGAGCCATTCATACAGTTGTTGCATCACCGGTTGACTATGCTGTTGTCGGTATTCGCGGCGGTGTTCTGCTGTACCATCGGTCTTTTTCCTGAGTTCTGCTTCTATCGCATACAGTTTCTGAATCAGCACTAATGCCTGTTCAGCGACCTGACTTTTTTTGGTCACATGCAGTTCATGGAATTTACGACGCGCATGCGCCATGCAGCCCACCTGTCATTTCCAATGAACTATGCGACATTACAAAGAACTGTGCGACAAAATTAAAAAAGTTAATAACACCTAAAAGAAGAGTAAATTGCTTCAAAATAGTCAAATGTATTCCTAACTTTTAAAAAACTTCAGCCATATCTTTTGTATTTATATTTTTCATTAAATTTATTTTCTACTACGATTCCTCTATTACATGTTCTTGGGAAAGTTTGTTCAGATGCTGAACCATGAAGAAATACTGCCCATGTAAAGTGCGGGTAACTAAACTAGTTATTGGCTTACGCATAGTTGGATCTATTAACTTACGCAATTCATTACTATCATAAGTGCGTGTCTTAAGTAGGCCATCTGGCAGAATATTATTACTATTTAAGTTCTTAACCAATAAGCCTACATTTTTTTCATCACCATATACAGAAAGGCTAATTCCGTAATCTTCTCGTGCAGTCATTACAAACACACCAGATATATGTTTATATTCGTCCGATTGAAATCTATCTGTTGATACAGGGCTGCCATTATCTTTAAATACATCAGTTCTTGTATTCCATTTAAGTTGATAAGGCTCAGTTGGGGATTCTGGAGGCTGCCAATAAGGCCTGTCTAAACCTAATAAAGCTTCTATAACAAGTGGTAAACCACTTGACCCTTTTTGTACCTCTTCAGTTACCCCAACCATATAGACATCTAGTGGATAAAACAATGAGTCATTTACAACAATTACAACTGGCTCATCTTCAGGAATAATTTTCTTCTCAATATAACCTTTTATAATATTAGCCTTAGTTTCTATAACCCCTGTCATTTTCAACAATGCTAAAGAATTCTCTCGACAATTAGTTTCATGTTTTGGAAATAACCGTCCTTGCACATCTTCCAAGATTTGCACCATTTCATCATTTGGATTCGGAGTAACAACTTCAAACCAAACTGTTTTCCCGTTTTTTGTAGCTTTGAAATCAGGTCCGAAATCTTTACTACTCAATTCAAATCCATCTCTTAAAAGACGGTCAGCAACAATTAATTCACCCAATCTTTGATGATATTGTTGTTCTAATAAAATAGCCGTGTCGAATTGGGTATCATTAAGTTCATAACCATAAAAGCGTTCTGTTAATGCTTCAAGACTTTTAAGTGCTAATTCAATTAACTCTTCACAGCCAGGATAACGCCCAAGTAAAATTTTCTTCCACTTTTCCAACAGAATATCTAGAATCTTACATTTCGCATCTTCAGTCATTATCTCGCCTCAAACAATCAAAATTAACTTACCCAAAAAACCCAATCGCCCTTAAACCTGATTTTTATAAGAATAAATCACTTTAACATTCCCAAAAAATGATCAAAGATTTAATAAAGTGGCCTTTTCTAAATACTCAAAAGTTAAGCTACCTCTCACAAGAACACTGATCATTTTCTATCTTTGCCATAATATTCTCATGCTCAAATTTTGATATAAGATTTCAAGTAAATTTAAAAAAATCAAATAAAATGTAAAATCAAAAACACTATATATTGTGCCTGAATAAAAAACTACTACTACATAAAGCAAGATTAGATAAAAATGAAACATTTTAGGAATAATTTGAAGAAAAATTTGCATATGCTTTTTTGTTCAGTTATTATTCGATTAACTTGATCTGTAAGTCAATGATCTTGGAGGTGAATATGACTCATTTCAATCCTGACATGCTTAGTATTGCACGAAACTTTCGTGGTCTTAGTCAAACTGAACTAATTGCTGTAATGGGACAGTCTATTACCCAGGCTTCATTATCTAAAATTGAAAGTGGGGACTTAAAACCCTCCGATGAAGTTATCCAAAATCTATCCAATGCCCTACATTTCCCTATACGATTTTTCGAACATATTGAAAAGCTAAATGCACTACCAATTAGTTTGCATGCATATAGAAAAAAAAGCTCTACCACAGCTAAAGCATTGAGCCGCATGAATGCTGAAATGATGTTAAAAATGGGCCATGTACAAACATTAGAATTGTTCACAAATGTGCCAAAAAGAAAAAATTCCTTACCAACTTTTAAAATTGGCCTAGATGTAAACACTCCTCAAGAAGCGGCTAAAAAGCTTAGATCATTGTGGGCGTTAGGAAATGAACCTCTTGAAAACCTAACTGCCACTGTGGAAGATGCAGGGGTTTTAGTCTTTTTATGCGACTTTAAAGATAACAATGTTGATGGCGTATCCTTAAAAATTCATGGTGTGTCTCCATGCGTATTTCTAAATGCAAACCAGCCAAATGACAGAATACGCTTCACATTAGCACATGAGCTTGGGCATTTGGTCCTCCATGAAGAGCCATCTGAGTTCATGGAAAAAGAAGCAAATGACTTTGCTGCCGAATTCTTAATGCCAGAAGAAAAAATTATTGACCAATTAGGTTCAACCAATTTAGCTCATTATCTAAGACTTAAAAAGGAATGGAAAACCTCAATGGCGGCCTTAATCTATAGGGCGTCAGAGTTAGGAACTATAACTTCAAGTCAAAGTGCCAATTTATGGCGGCAAATGGCTATGCGTGGTTATCGTAAAGTTGAACCAAATGAATTGGATCGAGAAGCGACATATAGAGTAGCTTCAATGCTCTTTGACTACGCAATAGACGCAAAAAAAACATCAACATCTGTCATTAGTGAGTTATCTCAATTATTTGACTTATATGAAGATGACTTTAAAAAACTATATTATTTTGACCTAGATTCAATGGAGACCATCGAGATGGTTTCATAAATTAAAAAGCCGACTCTATTGGGTAGAGTCGGCTTGATAGATTTTCACACAGGAAAGGCATATGGCTCTAAGCCCTACGCATACCTCATGTTAGATCTGGCTGTCAGAACCCCATTCTAACATTTAGGCCCGTAAATCTCAAGATTTACCCGCTTATTTTGGTATGCGTCCTGAAAAACGAGCCGCCAAAATAGGAGGGCTAACAATGCCTACCGAAAATCAAGACTTCGTGTTTTGTAAATCTTATCGCCATAAATCTGGAAAAATTATTGTCCATCCAACTGGATATTTTAAATTTCCTAGAACTCGGCCATTGAAAGAAGAAAAGGATGCTATCCGTAATAAAAAATCGGATGATCCTGATAACTCAAACTCAATATCGTAAACGAGGTTAAATAACCTACTGCTGTGCAACAAAGTTCACAGCAGTAGGTTACTTAATTTTTCTGATCGCACTTAATTTTATGCCCCATTTTAGTACATGGGCTCAGAGAGAATTATGACAACTCAACAGCAGTTTCTTGACCTACTTTCCGATATTGAACCATCTACAACAACGGTTAATGATTGTTCAAGCGCACATAATACGCTTCGTGATGCTTTAAAAGTGCATAATGAATTCAGCAAAGTACATGTGCATACGTTCTTATCAGGTTCTTATAAAAGAAATACGGCAGTACGTCCGACCACCATAGGCGGGATTACACAAAGACCAGATGTAGATATTATTGCTCGCACCAACCATACAATTAACGATGATCCCCAAATTGTCTTAGATGCAGTCCATACAGCATTAAAGGATATTGGATATACCGATCTTACCGTTAACCGTCGTTCAGTAAATGTTAAGTTGAAAAAAGTTGATATGGATGTTGTCCCTATCATTTCAGATGGATATGGTGGCTATCTGATTCCAGACATTCATCTTGAAGAATGGCTAGTTACCAACCCTCCAGCCCATACCGAGTGGACTGTTGAGGTGAATAAAAATGCAAATGGTCGATTTAAGCCTCTTGTGAAGCTATTTAAATGGTGGCGTCGTGAGAACTTATCTGATTTAAAACGACCAAAAGGATTCATTTTAGAATGCCTGGTTGCCAAGCATATGAATTACTACGAATCCAACTATGAAAAGTTGTTTGTTTATCTTTTAGAAACAATCAGGGATTCTTATGGGATTTATGCGTCACTAGGCATAATTCCACATTTAGAAGATCCTGGTGTTGCAGGCAATAATGTTTTTTCTGCGGTCACAGCAGATGAGTTCAAAACCTTTTATGAAAAGGTAAAAGAACAAGCTGCTATTGCACGAAATGCCTTAAATGAAACAGATGATGATAAAGCATTAGCTCTATGGCGGCAGGTCTTGGGTAATCGTTTTCCTCGTTCGGCATCACACAAAAGTGCAAATTCTGCTGATATGGCCAGCTCTTTAATCCGTTCAGCTTTAGGTGCAGGATTAACATTTCCATCAACCCCTGTTTATCCAAATAAACCAGGAGGCTTTGCGTAATGGAACTGCTAAAAACACCATTAGAACGCTTGATTCAAGAACGGCAGTTATTGACCGATCTTGAAAATGAGGAAAACAGTTTTAAGATTCAGGAGTGGAACTCAACAGACACTAATGAACTGCATTTAAACTTCTCTCTCAAGATAGGAACTATAGATTTTAATGGTGTTTTAGTATATCCAGAGCTTTTCCCAGAGCTACCAGCATATATACGCCCACAAAACTCTGGTGAAAGATGGAGTATCTTGCACCAGTACGGTGGCTCAGGAGTGCTGTGTCTAGAATACGGTCCAGATAATTGGAATACCAATATCAGTGGAGTGGAACTAATTAGAAGTGCCCAGATTCTTTTATTAACAGACGCAATGACTGTATTGGAGATGGATGTAGAACCTGTGCCCTCTAGGCATTCTGAAACAATAGGTCAAAAATTAAGAGGTATTTCAGAAAGGTTCATTGAAACACCAATGTTACGTCACATACTCTTAAATAGTGACCCTGAAAAAATGGACTTTAAGGTTGCCATCTCAAGCTTTCGGGACAAGACTGTTATTGTTCCAACAAATATTCAGAACAAACCTCTACCTGACATCGTCCCATCATTTTCTAATGAAAGATTTGAATTGTCTGGATGGGCAATAAGAGTTGATTCTGTTCATTTATTAAAGGAATCTGTAAATGATCGACTTTCGTTAGAATCCTTTTTAGGCAATTTATGGCCTACTCAGGAGGAATTCACAAGTTCCATAAAGCCTCTATTGTTATATGACTTAAAAGGTAACTTGGAACTATTCTTAATTAATAATACAGCACCACTTTTCGTAAGTTATCCAGCTATTAATCTACATGATGATCAGAATCAAAGATTGCCAGCACAATTTAGCAATATCAATGATGCAAAGATAGTAATTATTGGTCTTGGATCGTTAGGAAGTAAAATTGCAATTTCACTGGCACGGTCTGGCTGTAAAAACTTTCTACTTATTGATGATGATATTCTGGCACCCCAGAATCTTGTCCGTAATGAACTCAACTGGTTAGATGTTGGCTTTGCTAAAACCCATGCTGTTGAAAGAGCATTAAAACGAACTGCATTAGACATGCAGGTTGAAACGTATGAAATGCAAATTGGTGGACAGGAAAATCCTCATTTAAATTCCAATATTGCTAATGCCATTAGTACATGTAATCTGATTATTGATGCCACAGCAAGCTCACATACATTTCTAACCTTAGCTGCGATTGCTAAAAGAAAACATATACCAATGGTATGGGGTGAAATCTTTGGTGGCGGTGGTGGAGCAATGATGGCCCGTAGTCGCCCAACGTTAGATGCCTCACCTTTAGAGCTTCGCAATCATATTTATGGTGTCTTACAAACGTTGGAACCAATCCCAGAAGGCAAAGTTAATAATTACGGCTTTCAAACACAAAACCAAACATATATTGCATCAGATGCAGATGTAACGGCTCTTGCAGCGTCTATGACTCAGTTCATATTAGATACTTTATGTACAATTGATGAGCAATCCTCTTATCCATATTCAGCATATTTAATAGGGTTCCGTAAATATTGGATATTTCAATGTCCTTTTGATACCCATCCTATCGATTGTTCAGGTGCGTTAGTAACAGAATCTCCTACGGATAAACAGATATCTGAAAGTGAAAATGGCAATTCTATTGAAGAACCTGAACCGATGAAAGGTTAATACTAATGCTGAAAATATCCATTCCTACTGATATACAAATTTTACTGATAAAAGCCCTGTTGAAGTCTGGAACCCACGAATGTGGCGGTGTTTTAATGGGTGAGCATATAGGTACAAACCATTTTAGAGTTAGCTCATTAACTGTTCAAAAGAGTGGAACGATAGCATCCTTTGTACGTGGAATTACGGATGCTATTAAAGCAATTCGCCTTTTTCATAAATCAACAAACAATAATTATCAAAAATTTAACTATTTAGGTGAATGGCATAGCCATCCTCTCTTTAGTGTACAACCCAGCAGTAAAGACCATCACACCATGAGGGAATTGGTGTCCGACCCAAAAGTGGGTGCAAATTTCGTAGTCTTACTGATTTTTCATTTAAAAAACAATCATCTTGAGGGCAGTGCCCACACCTACCTACCAGATGGTTCCTGTTACCCATCCACCCTAAATTTAGAGAGATAATAATGAGTGCAAGTCTGTTAGAAAAACAATCAACTGGTGGTGCAATTGCACGAGTAGGGTTTGAGTATCAGGATGCTTTTGTATTAAAGAACTTGCCTCTCTGGCTATCTGAAAGTGCTTTTAGCCACATTGTGAGTGAATCAATAGGTGATGTCGAGGTTTGCTACTTCTCTTCAGAAAACGAGTTACAGCGTGTCATGTATGAAGCCAAAAATCATCCGCTGACTTCTACAGATTTTTGGAAAGAAATTAAGCGCTTCAAGGAGGCTTTTGATATTCCATCAGGTGAATATACTCGCTTTGGTTTAGTATGCCCACTCTATACCTCTACACTTCACCCATTTCTTGCCCAAATTGAGAGAATTAGAGGTGTTGGTTCTTCATACAGTGCAGATTCTGTGATTTTACAAAAAAGTCGTCAGGATATTATTCAGTGGTGTAGCGATAAAGGATTCGAAACCTCACTTGCTGAGTTCGCACTTGATCATGTTGATTTCCTGTCTTTCAATGCTGAAGATAGTGACTCTGTATTTATAGGTGAAATTGAAGAGAAATTATCCAATATTGAACTCACTACACGTAAAGCCAAACAGTTAAGAGATCAGTTTAAAAACCTGATTTCTCGTTCTTCTTTTGGTCCAATATATCGCAAAGACTTTGAAAATTTTATTTGCCATGCTCTTGAAGAAGATAGAAGCCAGTGGCTATTAGATCCTATTAAAATTAATCTTTCAGCATCATCCAGTCAGTATCAAGACTTAAACTTAGATATTAGTGATTTCAATGGTCCTGATCGTGCTCAAAAAACCTCCAGCGACTGGAACAACCTAATCAAAAAAGCAGTATCGATTGGGGATTTCATTCATAGCAGTGGTGACCGTAGAACCCTCCTTATAGATGGCAAACAAAGAATGTCCACCGCATGTATGCTTGGCTATGTTTTTAGTGCCACACGTAATTTCCTACTTGAAATAGAACATAATGGCCTCGCATATCGCACTGATGACCATAAGCAAAAAGAGGGACAATTTTTTACTAAAATCGACGCTGTTGAACGACAGGGTGAAACTGAAGCCATAGTCACTATCGGATTTCCTACAGCTATAGGTAACGACATTGACTCTACGATTAATGAAGTAAAGAACTTGCCTAGATTGAATTTAGAAAGCTCCCATGCCATTGATAATATGGAGACTCTAAATCTTGCTGTGAGAGAGGCAAAATCTGCTTTAGTTTCATTTAAATCCGAAAATAAGTTATCTAAATTACACCTCTTTATTAAAGCACCCTCAGTTTTTGCAATGGTCTTGGGACATCGCTTGAATGGTATTTGCGATATCCAGCTTTACGATTGGGTAGATGGACAATATATCCCTACAGCCGAACTGAACTTATAAGAAGAATTGACTAGTCGATAATATTACCAATAGAGAGGTTGATCATGAACAATCATTCTAATGAAGAAAATACTGATAACTCTTCAGATAAAAAAAAATCACCCGCATTCAAAGTTCTTGAATCCAATGCTGAAAAGTTCTTAATGGTGTGGTGGTATGGGGCGTTAGCAAAAGCTGAACGTAGAAATACCCAACCTAAAGTTCATGTTGCTTTTAGGGAACTTCTGGAAGATTACACACCCACAGATAATTTTATTTTTATTGATGCCAATATGACAGATTTGGTGTCTTGGCCCATTGGCACAGTTTGGCATCATGAACGATTGGTTGATTATCTTCCCTTAGAAATACGGGAGTTTGATATTGACCATACGGATTTTAAACATACCTATATTCAAACATATAAGCGAGACGAAAAGACAGGGAAAATAGATCATTTCTTCTCAGATAGGAATAAATTTTATATTAACCCAGGCCAACGTGAGAATTGTATTTCTTTTTCTTTAAAGGATCAGGAATATAAGGAGCTTCTCGTACCTTGTTTTGAGTTTCTGGTAAGAGGATATGGTCTCTCTACAGAACTTCCTAGAATTCTGACAACATATGATGAGGCCGAAAGACATGAACGGCTCTACACACCTCATCCAGAAGAAGAAAATACCTGGACGATCCTTATTGGTGATAGCCTCACATCAGATGATCATGTATTTATTGCCTACTATAAATACAGCGAATATACCCAGGATGCCGTAAGGATATTATTTAGCAGTATTGCAAAACATGATGATTTTACTCAAAGAAACCATATATACCCTAAAGTAATGCCATGGCATGAGGAAACGAGAAAAATTAGGGTTTCAGGTTTTTGTATTCCTGACACCAATGCTTTTTTAGCCTTGACAGTTCTTGGAATAGAACTACCTGATCAAACACTTATCAGACGTGTTCCAAAGGTAATTCACCGCATTAAGAAACCTGTAGATGTCAACTCACCTAATCCTCCTCAGTTGCAACTAGGTCCTGGTCAGATTAACGTATCTGAAGATCAAGGAGGGCGCAAACCATTATTACAATCGGTTATTTTAGGTCATGAATTTACATGGTTAGGTTCAGGCCCTATCGGGGAAAAAAGTAAAACAAAGTATGAAAGAACCATCACCCAGCCACAGAGAAAGAAAAATACTAAAGAAACCAATACAGTTGGTACAGGAGAACCTGATAGCTCTAAGGAAGTTCTAAATGTCCAAATTAACCCGACCACTAATGGAGATACAGAGTTTGAAGCTCCAGATCATGGAAGAATCATGGGCCTATGGAATGCATGTTTAAAGGCACGTTTGTTAAATCCCAGTATTGTCAATGCAGTCCACTATTATACTTTTGAGGAAGAGTTTGATTACAACGATAAACCCACTCTCATGGCCTTTTTCGTTAATTCAGAAACATTAAATAATAAAGATATTACAGATGGAGAAAAACAAGCTTATAAAAATTGGTGTTATGCAAACTCAAATAAAACAGCACTTCGTGGAGCATTGATCATCCGATTATCTCTTGTAAATTGCCCTCCAGTTTATCTTTTCGATATACAACCAGCGACTTACGTTTCCACTGTAGATGGGGATAGTGTTCTCAAGGAGCGTGGGCATGCTGGTCTAATATTTAGGTCAAGAACCGTAGAACAATTTGAGCAGTATATTTCTGGGCTCATGGAGAACCTGCCTTCGTCAGAGGGTTCTTATACGACAACTCTCCTAGGTTCCAATTTGGTTACTCAATTATTTGTTTTTAGACATTCAAAATCTGCTGGCTTGTCAGAGGGTGAATCAACGTTATTGAATGCTCTAAGAAAAATTGGAATTACGAATATCAAGTTAAAGGAGGAAAAGGAGGAAAAGGAGGAAAAATAATTTTCGAATCTTACAATTGTGACCATCTTCTTTTAGCCTAGTCCATAATTCTTTCCTATGGGTAATTTTTTACATATCAAATTGAATTATATATAGTTTAATGGCACTTTTAAGTGCCATTAAACTTGGGTACCACTTGTGTGACTAGATAAGCACCTATATTAGGAATATTTAACCTTTTTAAACTCAGTGTTCTGAATCCTTTGGTATATTTTCAATAATGCAATGATGAATATCATCGTGATTGTTGAGTGATGTTTCAGCCTGAATAGTGACATGCTCAATACCTAGATTTTGTATGACATTCTCCAGATCATGTAAGAGTATCTGCACTTCCTGCATACTCATTTCTTCACTCACAACAATATGGCAGGATAAAATATAACGTTTACTTGTCAGACTCCATATATGTAAATCATGTACAC